>NZ_JACHDI010000005.1:0-343868 GCF_014201025.1 Paraburkholderia sp. MM5384-R2 | reverse complement strand
CGCCACAACGAGGGGTCGGGCATGGCGATATTTTTACTCGCGGGCCACGCGAGCGGGCATGTGCGCGCCCGTGTTACCCAGCTTTCACGGTAACGCTATGGGCAAAGCCGCTTGCCGCCGTCTACGCGCAGCGCACCGACATCACCGCAGCCGAGCGCGCTATCGATTCGCGCGTGATCGAGGCGGGCAACAAGGCCACGCCGTTTATCGACGAGGTGATTGCACGGCAAACCTCCGGCGACCCCGAAGGGGCACGCGGAGCGAAATCCATGACGCGTGTCAGCAGCAAACGCTTCAGATCGGCGAGGTCCGCGAGATGATCGCAAGCCTGGAGCACGGCACGCAACAGAACGTCGCGCTCGTCCAGCAATCGGGCGCCGCCGTGGACGCCTTGAACCGGCAAGCACGAAACCTCCTTGGAGCGGTCAATCTTTTCTCCGTTGGGTCCGAACGCGGCTCGGAACTGAAATCGCTCAACCCACAGCAGCGCGATGCCACTGCGCGCAACCCGGCGCTTTCGCTTGCCAGCAGCTACTCGTGAGCGCGTGGCGACATAACCCGATTTTCAATTCAATCGAAATCGTCCGCGCTGCAGGCGCGCGGACATCGATACGTTTCTGTCGGCTGTAAATGTGTATTTCGCTCGCGGCTGATGTCCGTGCGATGCCGGTTTTTTCATCGCGTGTTGACATGGCGCGTTTGGATCGGACAATAATCTCAGCCCCGACACTCGCCAGCCCAGGTTCCAAGCGTGAACGACATCACCGGCATTCCCCCCTCGCGGGCTGATCATGTCTATGTCAGTGTCCGCGAAGATATCTTCGATATGCGCCTGCTGCCCGGCGACCGCGTGACCGAAGGCAGCATCGCCGAGCGCTTCGGCGTGTCCCGTACGCCTGCGCGCGAGGCCTTGCAGCGCCTGCAAAGTGACGGCCTGATGCGCGGCTATGTGCGCGGCGGCTGGGAAGTCGTGCCGGTCGATTTCAAGCGCTTCGAAGACCTGTACGAAATGCGCAAGCTGATTGAAACCTTTGCGGTCTCGAAGCTTGCGAGTGCCGAAGGAGAGCTTTCCGAAGGCGTCGCACAGATGCTCGGTCAGCTCGAACAAATCTGGAAGATCCCGCCTGCTCACCGTCGGCGTGACGGCCGCGAGATGGTCGCGCTCGACGAAGCATTTCATCACGCCCTCGTGCAGGCCGCCGATAACGCCGAGCTGACCAATGCGATGCAGCGCGTGACCGATCGCATCCGGGTCGTGCGGCGGCTCGATCTGGTGTATGGCGACTGCATCGACGAAACCTACGACGAACATGTCGCGATCCTCGATGCGATTCGTTGTCGCGAAACGGATCGTAGCATTGCGTTGATCGCGCGCCATATCGAGGGTAGCCGCGTTGCGGTGCGCACCTTGACGGGCGAGCGCCTGCAACGCGCACGCACTGCAATGGGGCCGAATGCGGTCCCCTATGCACCACCCAGGTTGCGGGGCACCAGGTAGCGACATCCGCCGCGCGTACCGAGCCGTGCGAAACCCTATGTGGCGCGCATGAGCGGGCGACTCGCGTGCTGGCATGCTTCTCGCATTAGTGATGGGTATGTATACAAGCAAAAACCCCGTCCAATATGTCATCTGGTTTTCTGAATCCGACGCGCGGCGCGCGGGGCATGGCCGTCGCGCCGAATGCGCTCGCGGCGCGCTGCAGTTTCTCGCTCGACGAGCACGCGCTCAATCCGCTGATGCCGCGGCGCAGGCCATTTCATACACTCAATCCGGCGCTGGCGCGCTTTGCCGACGGCCGCACGATGGTGTACGGCAACATGGGCGGAGACGGACAGCCCCAATCGCAAAGCGCCGTGTTTTCACGCATCGCGAATTTCGGCTGGAACCCGCAGGCGGCGATCGACACGCCTCGCTGGCTGCTCGGCCGCATATGGGGCCAATCGACCGACACGCTCAAGCTCAAGCCACGCTTCGCCGCGCACACGGCAGCAACGCTCAGCGCGTTCGGGCACGAGGTCGAGATGATGGCGCCTTACGATGAAGCGATGGGGCATGCCGGCGCAATCGTTCGGCACCCTGATGGGTTAATCGAAGCGGGCTACGATCCGCGCAGTGACGGGGCCGCTGCGGGCTGGTAGACACCGCGCGCTTTTTCTCAAACGACTTGCCGTTCCGGCCGTTCAGGCCCGGAGGACGGCGCACGTCTCGCGCATGCCGGCTGGCATGCGCTCAGGAAACGGAGGCACCATGAACACACGCTTGCAACCGATGGCGCCGCGTATCGAGAATGTCTCGACGTCCGCCACGCATAACCGCTGGATTCAACTTGGACTGGGTCTCGTCTGCATGATGGCGATCTCGAGTCCGCAATATGTCTGGACGTTGATGACCAAACCGCTCGCCGCGAAATTGGGCATCGCGTTGCCTGAACTGCAGGTGACGTTCGCGCTGCTGATCATTCTGCAGACGTTTTTTTCGCCGTTTCAAGGCAAGCTGATCGACCGCTTCGGTCCGCGCACGCTGATCTCGTTCGGCACGGTGATGTCCGGCCTGAGCTGGGTGTTCGCATCGCAGGTCCAGAGTGCGCCGATGCTCTATCTGACGTATGGCGTGATCGGCGGCCTTGGCACGGGCATCGTATATGTTGGCGTTGTCGGGCTGATGGTGCGCTGGTTCCCCGCGCAGCGAGGCTTCGCGGCGGGCGCTGTCGCCGCCGGCTATGGCATGGGCGCGATCGTCACGACGTTTCCGATCGCGGCGTCGTTGCAGGCGCGCGGTGTCGACGCGACGCTGTGGATGTTCGGCACCGCGTTCGCGGTGGTGGGGCTGCTGGCATCGCAGGGCTTGCGCGTGCCGCCAGCGCACGGTGCCGCCGGCGGCAATGTGAATGACGTCGGTTCGGCGGTGGCGAATCTGCGCCCGTCGCAAACGCTCAGGACGCCGGTCTTCTGGCTGATGTTTGCCATGATGACGATGATGTCGACCTCCGGTCTGATGGTCACGTCGCAAATGGCCACCTTCGCCGCCGATTTCGGCGTGACCAAAGTGCTCGTGTTCGGCATGGCGGCGCTTCCGCTTGCGTTGACGATCGACCGCTTCACGAACGGGCTGACGCGACCGCTGTTCGGCTGGGTGTCCGACAAAGTCGGCCGCGAAAACACGATGTTCTTCGCGTTCGCCCTGGAAGGCGTCGCGATGGCGCTGTGGCTGTTCACGCGCGATAACGCGGTGTTGTTCGTGTTGCTCTCGGGCGTGGTGTTCTTCGGCTGGGGCGAAATCTTCTCGCTGTTCCCGGCGACGCTGACGGACACGTTCGGCACGCGGCATGCCACGGAAAACTATGGCTGGCTCTACATTTCGCAGGGCATCGGCTCGATCCTGGGCGGCCCGCTGGCGGCGTTGATGCACCAGCACGCGGGTAGCTGGTTGCCGGTGTTCGGCGCGGCGATCACGCTTGACATCGTTACCGCATTGCTCGCGATTGCGGTTCTCAAGCCGATGCGCCGCCGTTTTCTTGCCGCATCGCGCGGCGTTTGACGGCAACTGGGCGCTCGTTCGTTGTACGACTAATTGCCTGGCGGTGCGCGCCCTTCATGCGCGCGTCGCGCATACCGTCACAGTCACGCCTCTTCTAAGAGGCGTCGTTCAGTCGCCGTCGGTCTTGTAAGTTGAAGCGGGCTCACTCGTGGATGTTCCAGTGACGCTTCGAAATGACTGAAACGTCATCCAGGAGCCATGTTGTGTTAGCGACCGAATTCCGATAATGACAGCCGAGATCATTCCGTCCGCTCGAAACTTCAACGAGGCTCCAAAACATGACTACCCGTCGAGTCAGGTAGCGATCGAGCGCAACCAGAAGCGTTTCCATTCTGCCGAGACTTATTGGGCGAGCAAACAGCAATCGATGCAGTACTCAAAGAGCAATGGGCGCGCCTGACAGGCACGCAGCATAAGTTCGCGAACCTGTTCAGGATCGGTGTCCAGGCTTACCCCGAGATGGACGGCAAGATAGGGCTCTGCGTCACTCCGGCAAGCGCCCAGAATGGAGACGCAGCAGTTTCCAGCCGCCCTCGCGTTTGACCCAGATTTCAGATATGAGCGCAAACGCTAAGCCCTTGAATCTTTTGGTAGGCCGTACTGGATTCGAACCAGTGACCAACGGATTAAAAGTCCGCTGCTCTACCAACTGAGCTAACGGCCCGTCTCGCGCGATGTCCGCCGCGACCAGGGCACTTCTTGCCTGTTTGGCCTAGCCGATATCGATCGTGCGACTCGTGGATCGCGCCGGCTCCGTTTTTGGCACAGTCAACGTGAGCACCCCATTGTCAAACTTTGCCAGGGCGTGATCGGGGTCGGCGTTTTCCGGCATCGGAATCGTGCGCATGAAGCTTCCATAGGCGCGCTCGAGCCGGTAGCAGCCGTCTTCCTCGCTGCGCACGTCCTGTTTCTTTTCGCCGCGCAACACGATCGCCCCATCCTCGACGCTCACACTCAGGTCTTCGCGCTCCATCCCGGGCAGCTCGGCGGTCACGCGCAACACCTTCCCTTCGTCGACCACGTCGATGCGCGGCTGGAAGCGCGATGAACTGAAGTCGCCAAACCATCGTTCGAGGGCGCCGCGACCTGCAAACGGGTCATGGAAGAACTCTTCCAAAGCACGCCACGGTTCGCGTGCGAACAGTCGCGGAATGTCGGGCCACGGGGCACGCCACTGTTCGTTCGCCTGGGGGCTTTCCGGGCTGTCCGCATCGGACTTGCGGGCCCCCCGCGCAGGAACTTGAAGGGATTCCACTTTTTCGGGTCGGTGTTCATCGTATCCTCCTCTACAGTCTGGCCGGAGAACCGGATTCCTGTCACTGCGCTGAAGTCGCGACTCTGCCCTCGACATTCCGGACTGCATCTGCGGAACGCCGCCACGGCCGCCTCGCGATCCGCGGCGCGTCCTGATCTCACGTACCGGCACCGCGCCGTATGCTGAGCGTGCGTGCGCGCCAGCATTCATGTATGACGTCCGCATCCGGGCCTCCGCAGTCAGTAGGGTGGCGGCCAGACGACCGCCACCGGTTTTCTCCCTGTCGTTGCTGCCCATCTGCCGACTTCAGTCCGTCCGCACCTCGATCCGGCGCGGCCGGGCTTCGTCGCGGCGCGGTATCGTCAGTTTCAGCACGCCGTCTTTCAGGTTCGCATCGATTTTCGTTGCGTCGAAGTCAGCCCCGAGAGCGAACGCCCGCGCGAAATGCGGCTGGCGGATCTCCGCATGTTGCAGGCGCAGCTCCGCCGGTGTGGGCACCACCGCCTCGGCCTCGATGTACAGGTTGCCATCGTGCACCTTCACATCAAGGCGGTCCTTTGTAACGCCGGGCAGATCGGCCCACAGGGTGATGCCCTGGCTGTCCTCGAAGATGTCTACGGGCGGCGTTAGCGTGATCGGGCGTTGCGACTGCTCGTCTTCGCGACGGGCCACCGCAGCTTCGTCTTTCCTGGCAAGTTCTGTCGTGTCGTTCATGATGTCCTCCTCAGTTCTGCGACCGGTTTCATTGAACAGTGATGGCCCGCGGCTTCGACGTCTCCCGCTTGCCGATGCTCACGGTCAGGCACCCATTGGTGTACTGCGCCGTGACCTTGTCAGGGTCCGCATGCTGCGGCAGTTCAATGACGCGCCGGAAGGGGCCGACGAACCGCTCCTGCGCATAAGTACGCACGTCGTCGCCGGCCGCTTCCGGCCGTACGGTCTGGCGCTCGCCGCTGATGGTCAGCAGCCCTTTGTCGATGGATACGTCGAGATGCGCCGGATCGATACCGGGCGCGAACGCAACGATCTCGATAGAGTCGTCGGTCGAACCGATGTTGACCTGCGGGAAGGCGCCCAGGCGCCCCGAGCGGATGCTGGACGGGAAACCGCCGAAGAGACTCGCCATCTGCCGTTGCAGACGGTCGAACTCGCTGAAAAGGTCGGTCCCGAAGTAGAGATCACTCATGATCGTTTCCTCCTTGGATGCAGCAGGAAAACGAACCGGCCTACGCGCTCCAGTCCGTCTGCCATGCTGCGGCAAACAAATCGAAACACGCAGCGCGCCGGAATGCCGGCGCGACTGCCTGAGCGATATTCAAGATAGGACTGAAAACAGAAATTTCAAGTGGGCCATGGCGACTTTTTGTTCTTGAATTTGGATTGCCACACCCCTACGTTCACGACACCCTGCAAAACCATGCGAGGACACCATGGAATTCGAATACGATTGGCTCACTCTTGGGCGTCACCGTATCCGGTTGAGCTCAACAAAGGGGTTCCCGACTGAGACGATGCGCACGGCGGTCGAAGTCATCCGGCTGGCGATCGACAGCAACATGAGCGCCCGGGCGCGGCTGGTTGAAGTGGTGTTCCGGCAGGAGTCCGCTTACGAGATTGCTGTCGGCACCACGTTCGCCGATGACCGGCTATGCGCGCCCCAGCTGGAAGCGGCGATCGCGACGGTGCTGGGCCTGCAGCCCGCGCAGATCACTATTTTCGTGACCGTGGTCACCCAGGAAGAGGTCGATCTGCACTTTGGTGTCTACGAAAGGATGCTGGCTGAAAAGCTCGGCGTGGTGCCGCTGATCCAGTGACGTCGCGGCAGGCAAGGAGTGGGGGATCGGCAAGGGGCGAACTGCGCGCCTGCCGGTGCGGACGGCGGCGGCGCTTTTGCTGCAATGCAATGAAGAGTATTCGACCGGATTCGGCCGCCCTCATTGTGGAGCATCCTGCAGCCGGATGCGGGAGGGTCTCGAAGAGCGTGTCATATCCCTGATAGCGCATTCGAACGCAGATTGTTCGCCGCCTGGATTCGATCAATCGGCTTCCGGAACGGCGCGACACAACTGATAAGACGCCCGCATGCGTCAAATTTATGGCGATTTTCGACGATGTAGCCTACGTCGTCGAGGGTCCCCTTGTGTCCGGTCAGCCTCGCCGACTTCGTCCAGGATGTTCAGCGCGCCATCAACGAGGGGCTCGACGACGCGCCGCACTTTATCAATATCGTGATCGGCGCCAATGCGTTCCAGGGCGCGTTGCCCTACACGCCCCGGCTGTTGCAGACGATGATCGATCATCTGCCCCGCAACGCCGTCTTCAACGTCAGCGCTATCGGCGCCGCGCAGTTGCCTGCCGCGATGAACTCGCTGTTGCTGGGAGGGGACGTGCGCGTCGGACTCGAAGACAACCTCTACTAACAGACAAGGTCAGTTGGCCACCAATGTTCAACTGGTCGAGCGGCTTGTTCGCCTGGTCGGCGAGATGGGTTACGAGCCCGCCACGCCGGCTGAAGCACGGAGGATCATTGGGCTGCGGCCGTTGCGCGAAACAATCCACGCTGCCTGCCAGGAGGGCTAACCGATGACAACGCGAGCCGTCAACGTCGCCGTCGTCGGCACTGATGTCATTGGCGCGGGTCGGGTGACACACTTCCTGGCTCGTGGTTTCGCCGTCACGGCGACCGATCCCAGCCAGGGGGCCGCGTCGCGCCTGCGCAACTAGATCGACGATAGTTGGCCTGTAGTGGAGAGGCGCGGGCTTGCAGACGGGGCCTCGCGGGACAAGTTGACGTTCACGCCTGACGTGGGCTCGGCGGTAGCCGGGAGGAACGATGCTTGCTGCTCCCGCGGCGGATCAACCGAAGGAGCGTGATAGGGCCGAAGGGCACAAACCGGGCGAGAAGGTTCAGACGCGTGGCATCTACAAGGTGGTGAGAGAAGGCGACGCCGGTTCCGGCTTTGAAGTGACATGCGTCGAAGGCGGGCATTTTCACCCGCAGCGGCAACGGTGCGCACTACGAGTTGGTTCACGGCGCGGCGCAGGGAAGGAGACGTACTATGAGAAATCGGCCTGGAACACAGTCAATACTTCCCGCTCTGGTGATTTTGCTCGCCGGCTGTGTCGCTGGTGGCATGCCGTACACCGGGCCGCACCTCACTCCGACGGAGTGCCGCGACCTGGCGGCGCTCAAGACAAACGCGCCCCCTACGATGGCGCAGCACCAAAGCGAACTCGCTGCCTTGAGGAAAGCGGGCTACGACCCGTCACCGTGGTTTGATGATCCGTATTACCCGGATGATCTACAAGCGGCACAGCGCCTGGTCGACTATTGGTTCCAAACGGAGTGCCAGCACCTTCAACCCGGCTGAGATAGAGAGATCGAGGACTGACCCGGATGTCACTGCGCGGCCAGAAGCGGCCGATCGATCAAGTGCGGTAATGGCCATTCGAGTGTCGGCTCCAGTCAGCTTTCCGCCGTCTGGTTCGAATCCCCGGGGCTTTCCTGGTAGGAAAGTATGCGTCGGCGATCTGATTCAACACGTTGCCTTCTCAACATCGTTGCTCGACCGATTTGTCAGGATGGCGCTCGCGATAACGTGAAAGAGATGATCGGCCCGTGGCGCGAATGAGGGTTGGTCGACGAGCCAGCCGAGCGCCGACATCAGGGCGAACAGGTCGACCCCATCCATATCGGCGCGCGCCGTTCCCTCGGCCTGAGCACGGAGCAGTAGTCGCGCGCCCGCTGAGTGCACCGCCGCGCATGAAGCGTGAAGCGCGGAGTCCGGGTCCGCGTGGGCGCTCGCCATCAAGGCGACAACGCCGCTATAGCTATGAACGAATGCCACCCCTTCGCGAAACCAGGACACGAGCGCTTCGTCGGGTGGATTCGACGTTTCGAGCTCGCTTGCCTTCTGCGTCAGTGCGTCCAGATTCGTACGCAGCAACGCTTCGAATAAGGCTTCTCGCGTCGGGAAATGGCGAAACAATGTGGCCAACCCGACGTCGGCCCGGCGGGCGATATCTCGCATGGACGCATCGGCGCCATGCTCGGCGATGACGTCGCGCGCGACTGCAAGTAGGTGGCTGTAATTTTTTCTGGCGTCGGCTCGCACGGGTTTCCTTGACAAACGGATCGGTGATCCGTCTATAATGAATTCGTATCTGGATCAGTGATCCACAAGATACAGCACATCCGTGCAAATGGGAACCGAGACGCTGTCCGACACCACGAAAGGAGATGTCATGGGAAAGCTTGAGGGTAGGGTTGCAGTCATCACGGGGGGATCGAGCGGCATGGCGCTGGCGAGCGCCAAGCGGTTCGTCGAAGAAGGCGCCTATGTTTTCATCACGGGCCGCAGGCAGGAGGTGCTCGACGAGGCCGTCAAGCAGATTGGCCGGAACGTGACCGGCGTGCGCGGCGACGCGGCCAATCTCGACGACCTCGACCGCCTGTTCGATACAGTCAAGCGTGAAAAGGGCAAGATCGACATCCTGTTCGCGAGCGCTGGCATGGGCGAAGCCGTCCCACTGGGCGAGATTACCGAGCAGCACTTCGATGCGACCTTCGGCCTGAATACGCGCGGCACGCTGTTTACGGTTCAGAAGGCGTTGCCGTTGTTCAACGACGGCGGATCGATCTTCATGACCGGGTCAGTTGCTTCGGTGAAGGGTTTTCCTGGTTACGGCGTGTATTCGGCGAGCAAGGCGGCGTTGCGCTCATTCGCACGCACTTGGCTCAACGAACTGAAGGGCAGGAATATCCGGGTGAACGTGCTGAGCCCGGGGCCGATTGCCACACCGATGCAGGACCAGGTTCTCACCGAGGACGCGAAGCGGATGTTCGAATCCCTGATCCCGCGGGGAAAGATGGGTCGTCCTGAGGAAATTGCGACGGTCGCGCTGTTTCTTGCTTCAGATGATTCGAGCTTCGTGAATGGGGTGGAATTGTCTGTCGACGGTGGCTTCTCGGCTATCTGAAATCGCGCCGAAAAGCTGGATTGGTTTCGGTGATTGTGCAGCGGGTATTGTCACGTCTGCTCGCGCTGTCGTCGCTGCACACGGCGTTGAAGGCGCGCGGCTCCGCGGGTCTGCTGTGGCTCGCGTGGCGCATCGCGCGCAGCGGGCCGCTTAACGCGGGCAACGGTCCCGCGCGCTCGGTTACCAACTAACACGAGTCCGTGGTTGATCAAAACGTCACCTGAATGGAGAGTTCGCATGAGCTATTCGATTATTGGCTTTGGCGCGGTAGGCCAGGCACTCGCTCGAGCGTTTGCAAGAAAGAACATCGACGTAACGGTCGCCAGCCGGCGCCCTCCCGAGACGTTGATGCAGCAGGCACGAGCGATCGGCCCTACCGTCGTCCCCAGGACGCTGCAGGATGCAATCGCGTCCGACACGATCTTCCTGGCGGTTCCTTTCTGGGAGCACCGCGAGGTCGCGAAGCAGATCAAGAGTTGGAAGGGCAAGACGGTCATCGACGCGACAAATGCTTATGGCGTTCCCGTCGAAGAGCTACAAGGTCTGCCGTCCTCCGCAGTTGTCGCTAAGGCGTTTCCCGGGTCCAGGTTCGTCAAGGGTTTTAACCATCTGCCCGCCGCCGTTCTGGCCGCTGATCCGAGTGTGAATGGCGGCAGCCGCGTCGTGTTTCTGTCGAGCGATGACGAAAGTGCGGTGGCACCGGTCGTGGCTCTGGCTGAACAACTCGGTTTCGCGCCGATTGCGCTAGGACCGCTCAAGGATGGCGGTTCGCTCGTCCAGGCCAGGGGGACTACCTGGGCTCAACTGATCTTCAAGGATCTCGTCAAGTTCAAATAGCGGAGCGTCACGGCAAAGTCACAGCGGCCACGTGCATTGCTGAACGCGTGCTGGTGATCTGACGACATCGTGCGGCCTGCGCAGTCTCGCGACCCGCAAGCTCGACGCAGCGGGAATCGCCTGGATCGACGTGTTCATAGGCGGTGGCACGCCGGCCGTCACCGCCGGTGTCTCGGCCGGGCTTGCGGTCGGTGCGTTCGCGCAGCGGGTCGCGCCGGTCGGTGCCATCGAAGTCGGCGCGCTGCTGGGGCTCCCGGCGCTTCCTCCTTCGGAAATCGTGCTGCATTCGAGCCTCTCTGATACGAGGTCGCGTGGAGCGCTGCGCACGATTGCCGCTCCGTTTAGCGAACATCGAGCGGCGATTCGATAGTTGGCGTTGAGAACACTCCAGCAGACAAGCGCATCACCTGGGCCCGCCAAGGAGGTTTGATGACATTGAGTCATTAAACAAATGACACCCACGCTCTCGCGAAATCATCACGCCACGCCGAGAATGCTTCCCAGCACGGCATCCGCCGTAATCGAGGAGAACAGCATGTTTGCAATTACCGGTGTGACAGGACAGGTGGGCGGCGCGGCGGCACGCGCGTTACTCGACGCGGGGCACGCGGTGCGCGCCGTGCTGCGCGACGCAAGCAAGGCGGCACCGTGGCGCGAGCGCGGCGCGGAGGTGGCGCTCGCGTCGTTCGAGGACGCCGACTCGCTCAGCACCGCGTTTCGCGACACGGCCGGCGTATTCGTGATGATTGCGCCGAATTTCGCGCCGCAGCCCGGTTATCCGAACGCGCATGCGGCGTCCGCGATACTGAAGGAGGCGTTGTCGAAGGCGCGGCCGGGGCGGGTGGCGGCGTTGTCGTCGGTGGGCGGGCAGCGCGATGCAGGGCTCGGCCTCATCACGCAGGTGCATATTCTCGAACAGGCGCTCGCCGATCTGCCGCTTCCGACCGCGATCCTGCAGCCGGCCTGGTTCATGGAAAACTCGTTGTGGGATATCGCACCGGCCCGCAGCGCCGGCGTGATGCCGAGCTTTCTGCAGCCGCTCGATCGGGCGTATCCGATGGTCGCGACCGCGGATATCGGCCGCGTGGTCGCGCAGGCGCTCACGCAGTCGTGGCAAGGGCGGCGCGTGATCGAGATCGAGGGGCCAGGGCGCTATACGCAGCACGAGATTGCCGCGCTGCTCGGCGAGGCGCTCGGGCGGCCCGTCGAAGCGCAGACGGTGCCGCGCGAGCAGTGGGAGGCGCTGTTTCAGGCGCAAGGCACTGAGTGGCCCGCGCCCCGTATCGAGATGCTCGACGGCTTCAACTCGGGGTGGATCGATTTCGAGGAGGGGGTGAACGAGCGGGTGATTGGCATGACGTCGTATCGGACGGTGCTGGAGGAGTTGGTGAAGCGGGCGGGGTAACCAGGCCTTAGGCGGGGTGCGCGCTCACGGTGGCCGGCCCCTGTTAGCCCGCTTCGCAGCCGTGCCCCGCGCGCGTGCTAATCTTGCTCCCTTCGCGGACGTCCCGCGTCAGAGCAGACACCATGACGGAAGCCTTCGATCCGGACGGCATCGAGCAAGCGGTCTTCGTGGTCGGCGAACGCCATGCGACGCTGGACGAGCCGTGGCGCGCGTATCGGCGTGCGCGTCTGATTCATGTCAGCGAAGGCGTGCTGACCGTGCGCACGGCATCAGGCCGTTGGGTCGTGCCGGCCGCCCGCGCGCTGTGGATCGCCGCGAATACGCTGCACTGCCTGCACGCGACGCGGCCGGTGCAGTCGTATTCGCTCTACGTCGCAACCGCTGTCGCAATGGACGCCGCCGCCGCCGCCGCGCCGCTGCCCGCGCAGACCGGCGCGCTGATCCCCGACATACTGGTGCAGGCGCTGCTCGCGGCCGCAGCCGATCTGTCGCACGATCACACGCCCGATGAACCCGCCCGCCGTCTGCTGCAGGTGCTGCTGGATCGCGTCGCCGGCTTGCCCGCCGCGCCGCTTGGCTTGAACTGGCCGGGCGATCCGCGCGCGCGGCGCATCGCCGAGGCGCTCAGCGCGAATCCCGCGCAATCGCTGGTGCTGGAGGAACTCGCCGCGGCCGCGGGCGTGACCGCGCGCACGGCCGCGCGTTTGTTCGCGAAGGAAACGGGGCAGACCTTCGGTCAATGGCGCCAGCAGTTGCGTCTGCTGGCCGCGCTCGAACATCTGGGCGCCGGTGAGAGCGTCACGCAGGTGGCGCTCGAAGTCGGCTATAACGACGTGTCGTCGTTTATCGCGGTGTTTCGCGATGCGTTCGGCGACACGCCGGCGCGCTATTTCCGCTGACGCCGCTTCGTGGCCACCGCGCGAGCGTCGCCGTCGCGCGAAAACGAATCTGCCTCAATGGGCGCCGGCCGCATCCGGTCCACCTCCGCCGCTGGCCGGCCGCGTGATCCAGATCAGCGGAATGATCAGCACGAAGATGATCGCCGACACAAAGAAGACGTCGTTCAGGCCCATCATCGCGGCCTGCGTGTTCACGGTGAAATCGAACAGCGCATTCGCCGATTGTGGATTCAGATGCAGCACCGACTGCGTGTTGTCGATCTGCTGCGCGAACAACGGGTTGTCGACCGACGCCTGCTCGGTGAGCCGCACGTGATGCAGTATCGTGCGGTTGTTCCACGCGGTACCCGCGATCGACGTGCCCACCGCGCCGCAGAACACCCGCACGAAATTCGACAGCCCCGCCGCCGCCGGAATCCGGCTCTGCGGCTGGCCGGACAGGATGATCGCCGTTAGCGGCACGAAGAACAGCGCCATCGGAATGCCTTGCAGCAGCGTCGGCAGCACGAGGTGCCACGTGTCGATCTCGATCACGTACTTCGAGCGCATGTAGAACACGATCGCGAAGCCGACGAACGCGACCGTCGAGATCACGCGCGCGTCCGAGTGCGGCAGCACGCGGCCGAGTATCGGCGCAAGAATGATCGCGAAGATGCCGAGCGGTGCGGTGACGAGGCCGGCGTCGATCGAACGGTAGTTCAGGTACTCCTGCATCCATTGCGGCAGCAGCACGAGATTGCCGAAAAATACCCCGTAGGCGATCGAAATCGCGATAGTGCCGCCGAGAAAATTGCGCTGCTGAAAGAGCCGCAGATCGACGATCGGGTGCTCCTCGGTCAGCTCCCATACGAGGAAAAACGCAAAGCTGATCAGCGCGACGAGGCCGAGAATCGCGATCACCGGCGACGAGAACCAGTCGAGATCCTTGCCCTTGTCGAGCATGATCTGCAGCGACGCGACCCACGTGATCAGCAGGCCGAGGCCGACCACGTCGATCGGCGGCTTGCGCGTCGGCGATTCGCGGGTGCGGTAGATCATCCACGTGACGCCGGCCGCGAACAGGCCGACCGGGATGTTGATGTAGAAGATCCACGACCAACTGTAACTGTCGGTGATCCAGCCGCCTAGCGCCGGGCCCGCGATCGGGCCGACGGTGGCGGTCATCGCCCACAGCGCGAGCGCGGTCGACGACTTCTCCTTCGGATACGAGCCGAGCAGGATCGCCTGCGACAACGGAATCAGCGGCCCGGCCACCGCGCCCTGGAATACCCGCGCCAGCAGCAGGATCGGCAGCGTCGGCGCGATGCCGCACAGCCATGACGCGAGCGTGAAGGACAGGATCGCGCCGACGAACAGCTTCACCTGGCCGATGCGCTGCGTGAGCCAGCCGGTCAGCGGAATCGCCACCGCGTTGGAGGCCGCGAACACGGTGATCACCCACGTGCCTTCGTCGACCGAGACGCCGAGGTTGCCGGAAATGGTCGGAATCGCGACGTTCGCGATCGACGTGTCGAGCACGTTCATGAACGTGGCGAGCGCGACGGCGATCGTCGCGAGAACCAGCCGGCCGCCTTCGAGAGGCGCGGGCGGCGACGGTGGCGCGGGTGGCTGAGGCGGCGGCGACGCGGAATCAGGCGCGGCGTTGGGCTGGCTCAAAAGGCGTTCTCCGGAGTTTTTGCGGCGGACGGCGCGAACGGCGTGAGGACGGACGGCGAGGGCGCGCGATTCGCAATGCATGGTCGGCGCAGGATGCCGTGGACCGTGCACCGCGGCGGCGGGTCCGTCGATGCGCAAAAGCATACCCGCAATCGCCGGCCGGCGCCGTCCATGGCAGCAAACGATGCGGCGCCCGACGGCGCGAACGCGGCACGCGGCGTATGCTCGCGGCTGAGGTTGCGTCAGCAAAGGCCGAAACGTACACCCAATCCCACGGAAAAAAGGACCCCACCATGAGCTGGCAACAATTCGAACACGGCTGGCGGCGCGCGCCGCAAAACACGCCCGCGACGAGCCTCGTCGTGCTGATGCACGGCGTCGGCAGCAACGCGCGCGATCTGATGCCGCTCGCCGACATCTGGAGCGAGGATCTGCCCGGCACGGCGTTCGTGTCGCTCGACGGCACCGATCCGTTCGACGGCGGCTTCGGCGGCCGCCAGTGGTTCAGCCTGCGCGACGTCGGCGCGGCGAACCGCGAGGCGCGCGTCGTCGCCGCCTATCCGGCGCTGCGCCGCGTGCTCGACGCCGAGCTCGCGCATTGGCAGCTGTCTTTCGATCGGCTTGCGCTGGTCGGCTTCTCGCAAGGTTCGATCATGGCGCTGCATCACGTCGCGTCGAGCGTTGAGGGCGCAGCGGGCGTCGTCGCGTATTCGGGGCGGCTCGCCTCGCCGATCGTGTCGTCGAACCGCGCGACGCCGCTCACGCTTGTCCACGGCGAGAACGACGAGGTGATCCCGGTGCGCGAACTCGAATCCGCGGCCGCCGCTTTCAACTCCGCCGGCTATGCGGTCGACGCCTACGTGCTGCCCGGCGTCGGCCACACGATCACCGCCGACGGCGTCGCGCTCGGCCGTGATGCGCTGGAACGCGCACTGGGCGAGCTGTCGCGCGATTGACACAAACCCACTAGAAAGCGGCCCTAAAGATTCTGATGGGCTTGCCGTCATATGGGCAATAGCTTGAAAATCACCCCCGCCGCGCGGGAAGCGCAACGCCCAGCGGGGCGTGTCGCGCGGCTTCGGGGTACCGGGGGCGCATTTCCAGACCGCCTTGGACGGCGCATAACGACACATCAGAGCCTGCATATGGCCAGACCGACGCCGCATTACCCGCTCTTTGAGCGACTGTTCCGCCACGCCGTGGCGGTGGATCTCGGCACGGCCAACACCCTTATCTATACCGACGACGGCGGCATCGTGCTGAACCAGCCGTCCGTCGTGTGCTTCGAGACGCAGCCCACGAGCGGGTCGAAGCGGATCGCCGCGATCGGCGCCGAGGCGCGCCAGCTGCTCGGCCGCGTGCCGCGCAATCTCGAAGCGGTGCGGCCGATGCGCCACGGCGTCATCGCCAATTTCTCCGCCGCCGAACACATGATCAAGCAATTCGTCGACATGGCGCGGCCGCGTTCGCTCTTCAGCCGGCGCGCGGCATTCACGCTGTGCGTGCCGGCCTCCGCGACCCACGTCGAGCGCCGCGCGATCCGCGAAGCGGCCGAGGCGGCTGGCGCGTGGAAGGTCAGCCTGATCGGCGAATCGCTCGCGTCGGCGCTCGGCGCGGGCCTGCCGGTGGGCGACCCGACCGGCTCGATGGTGGTCGACATCGGCGGCGGCACCACCGAGGTCGGCGTGATCGCGCTGGGCGGCACCGCGTATAGCGGCTCGGTGCGCGTCGGCGGCGACAATTTCGACGCGGCGATCATCGGCTACGTGCGCAATCTGTATGGCGTGCTGCTCGGCGAGCAGACCGCCGAGCACGTCAAGAGAGCCATCGGCTCGGCCGTGCACGACGTGCCGCTCGAGCAGATGAACGCAACCGGCCGCAGCGTCGACGATGGGCTACCGCGCACGGTGCAGTTGAGCAACCGCGATATTTCGGAGGCGATCGAAGGGCCGCTGAGTCAGGTGATCGGCGCGGTGAAGCGCGGGCTCGAATTGGCTCCCGCCGAACTCGTGACGGACATCGCGCACAAGGGCATCGTGCTGACCGGTGGCGGCGCGCTGCTGCGCAATCTGGGGCGGCGTTTGAGCCGGGAAATCGGCCTCGACGTGCACGTCGCCGACGAACCGCTGACCTGCGCGGTGCGCGGCGCGGGCGCGGCGGCCGCGGCGGGGTGGGTGGACGAAGCCGGGGACGCGTGAGCGGTGGATAAGGGCTTCACTACAGCTCAGCAAAAACCCGGCATTCGCTGGCAAGGTAACCGGGCTGCTGCTCACCCTTGGCAAGGCGGGCTGCAAATGGACGCTGCGCTTTACCGGCCCTGTGACGGGCAAGCGACGCGATGCGGGCCCGGCGTGTCTCCCGAGGTCTCTATTGCGGACGCACGTGAAGGCGCTTGCGATGGGCCGTTCGATCGACGCTGGCAAACACTCAATTAACGAACGCGACCGCGAACAGGAAGCGGCCAGCGTTGCCGCCGCAGCGCTCCCGTTTCAGAATACCGCGCACGCGCTTCCCAGTGAACTGAGACCCTCCGACGGACCAATATTGACATTTCGTTAACCGAAGCGGAATCCAAAAATCATCCATCGCCCATTCCATACCCCTGTGGATGCCTGCTAGCGTAGCAGCCCTAACAACTACAGAGGACACCGGAATGTCGTATCAACAGGATTCGGACGGCGTGCGGGTGGTGCTCAGTGCGCCGCAACTGGCGGCAGTGCTCTCCCGCCAGTCGATCAGCCCCACGGAGATGCTTTCCAACCGGCTATGGGGCGGTTTGCAGGTGGTCGGCGGGGTGCTGGAAATGGTCGGGGCGGCGGCTCTGTGTGTGCTGCCGGAACCGACGATGGCCAGCAAGGCCGCGTGTGTCGTGTTCGGCGTGCATGGCTCAGATACGGCGTCGGCCGGTCTACGCCAAATCTGGACAGGCCGGGATACGGCCACGAAAAGCATGTGGGACGAACCGAGGCGCAATTGCGCGCCAGGCTGGCTGCTGAAAGTCGCATTGACATCGCATCCTCATTTACGAATTTGCGCGCCGCTGAAAGTGCAGTTTCAAAGGTTATGCAATTCAACTCTGCGAGGGTGAAGGCATGGGCGGCGACAAATGACATACGTCTATGTCTGATTCATGACGTAGGGTCCCCTGCAGGGTATGGAATGACTCGATCAACAGGGAAACTCGTGCCGTTGAGCAAGGTTAAAATGTTTATAAAGCGCGAACCCCACAATGGCATGCCGTACTACATTCTCACAGCGTATCTTGAGCTTTGATGCCAAAATTTTTGACCGGCAGGAGAAGTTAATGAAAGTAATTGTGAGCCACCATATCGACTGCAGTGACCGCGATGAAAATGGAATGTATGAATATTATTACGAGTACGATATCTATGAATTTGTCGAGGGAAATGTCAGTTATATAGTCAGGGCCTATATGGACGAACCAGGCGACGCACACTTCTTAAAGATGAAAGGAGACGGCGACCAGGATTGGCGAATAATGATGGAGCCAGACAAAGATGAGCCTCTGTTTAAAGAGGTCGTCGAACATCTAAAAAATATCGGGAAACCCAATATACGGTGCTTTATGGGGCGCACCGGTTATGTTGATCTTTAGGAAACGGCCTGACTGATGAAGTTCTCTCCAGGCGAGTAATATCCTTGTCGCCACGCGTCAGTGGTTTGGATGAAGACGCCTGCCCGACGCGTCGCTGACGCTTATGTGACAATACGCATCGCGTCCCATTTTCAGGGACACCGGTACGCTCATTTCCCAATGCCTGCAGCCAGCCGGCTCCGCACGCATTCCCGCGCCGATGCCGCTGTCCGTCGATCACCCGTGAATCAATCCGTTTCCGCTTCGTCGCTGTCGTCATCGCCATCCTTCATCGGACTACGCAGCGGCTTGCGCATGCCTTACGTCGAGGCCGGCG
Source organism: Paraburkholderia sp. MM5384-R2 (assembly GCF_014201025.1). Lineage (NCBI taxonomy): Bacteria > Pseudomonadati > Pseudomonadota > Betaproteobacteria > Burkholderiales > Burkholderiaceae > Paraburkholderia > Paraburkholderia sp. MM5384-R2. The sequence continues at coordinate 325,366 of NZ_JACHDI010000005.1, read as the reverse complement.
ACGGCGACTTGCTGCTGTTCGTGCACGGCTCGTTGTGCGACTACCGCTACTGGCAGCCGCAACTGTCCGGTCTGTCGAAGCGCTATCGCTGCGTCGCGGTCAGTCTCACGCATTACTGGCCAGTGACCGATAGCGCGCGGGCGGACCTGCCGTTCAGCTGGGGCAGCCACGTCGATGAAGTGGCGGAGTTCATCGCGCGTTTCGGCGCGGGGCCCGCGCATGTGGTCGGGCATTCGCGCGGCGGCTGCGTCGCCTATCATTTCGCGCGACGCCATCCCGAACACGTGCGCACGCTGACGCTTGCCGATCCGGGCGGCCCGCTGCAGATCGCCGGACGTCCACCCGTGAGCTTGCCGGAGACGGTCAACGCCTTGCGCGCGAAAGCGGCTCGGTTGATCGAAAGCGGCGAGGTCGGAGCAGGCTTGCAACTGTTCGTCGATTCGGTGAGCCGCCCCGGCTTCTGGGCAATGAGCACCCCGGGTTTTCGCCGCATGGCGACGGACAACGCGCACACGCTCGCGCGGCAATTCCGCGATCCGCTGCCCGCCTACATGCCCGAGGACGCGGCCGATCTGCGCTGCCCGGTCCTGCTGATCGACGGCGAGAAGAGTCCCGACATGTTCCACCGCACGGTGACGGCGTTGCAGGGATGGTTGCCCGATGCGCGCCGCGAAACGATACGCGGTGCGTCGCATGGCATGAACCTCGCGCATCCATCCGCGTTCAATCGTTACGTGGATGATTTCATTCAGGCGATGAGCGCGCGCTGAGCAAGTGAAGCGAAGATCAAGGGCGATCGGCCGGCGCGCGCCGCCGATCGCCCGTTACTGCATCAGGCCTTGCGATGCGCGTCCTTGTCGAGCGCGCGTTCGGCCGCCTCGCCGACGAGCCCGTGATAGTACAGATGTACGCCGATCGCGAGCGAGTCGTTGCGGATTTCGTGGAACACCTTCCACGCCTTCACCGGATCCTTGAACAACAGATAGTGCGCTTCCTGCGCGATCAGATCCGCGACTTCATGCAGGCCGTGTCCATGCAGCACGTCGACGAGCGTGTCGAGACTGCGATGCGTGCGCGCGTCGGTGCGCGGATAGAGCATGTGCAGCACCGCGACGTCCTGCGTCTTCAGCGCCGCCGACAACGCGACGACGATATCCTGATGATTCAGCGCGGTGACCGTGTGGTCTTCGGTATGGACGTGATCCGGAAACAGCGTTTCGAGAGAGACATTCATTTGTATTCGTCCTGCTTTTCTGTTTGATCAAAAAAACCCGCTTCGAATCGCGGGCTGCAAGCATCAAGGCACGGATTAAGTATCGCAGATGGATCCAGCCCGACGCAGTGTGCTGGCAGCAAAACATTGTTGCGGCTGGTGTTCCGGCTTTCGCGCAACTTTCATCGGCATCACGATGCACCCGCCGCGTGCCGACAACGAATGTTGCGCCCAAGGAGATGGACTGTTGCGATCAATCGACGCAATCAACGACACGCCGACCCGTAGAATGCGCAGCGGAGCCTGAGCATGCCCGTCTTCGGGAGCGCCGATGTCGCGCCTCGCCATACGACTGCGATGCATGCCGGCGCGAGTGCGGTATCAAGCAAAAGGAAGACGTACATGAACTCGAAGTCACACGCAACGCTGAGCTTTTCCGACAGCGACCAGACCATCGATCTGCCGATCTATCAGGGCTCGTTGGGCCCCGACGTCATCGACATCCGCAAGCTGTACGGCCAGACCGGAAAATTCACGTACGATCCTGGCTTCATGTCGACGGCGGCGTGCAACTCCGAAATCACATATATCGACGGCGACAAGGGCGAACTGCTCTACCGCGGCTACCCGATCGACAACCTCGCGCAGAACGCCGACTTCCTCGAAACCTGCTACCTGCTGCTGAAGGGCGAACTGCCGAACGCCCAGCAGAAAGCCGAGTTCGAGAACACCGTCACGCAGCACACGATGGTGCACGAGCAGATGCACTTCTTTTTCCGCGGCTTCCGTCGCGACGCGCACCCGATGGCGATTCTGGTTGCCGCGGTCGGCGCGCTGTCGGCGTTCTATCACGACTCGCTCGACATCACGAACCAGCAGCATCGCGACGTATCGGCGATCCGCATGATCGCGAAGCTGCCCACGCTGGTCGCGATGGCGTACAAGTACAGCGTCGGTCAACCATTCGTGTATCCGAAGAACGACCTGTCGTACAGCGCGAACTTCATGCGCATGATGTTCTCGAATCCGGCCGAGGAGTACGAGGTCAACGACGTGCTGGTGCGCGCGCTCGACCGCATTCTGATCCTGCACGCGGACCACGAGCAGAACGCGTCGACGTCGACCGTGCGGCTCGCCGGTTCGTCGGGGGCGAATCCGTTCGCGTGTATCGCGGCCGGTATCGCGTGTCTGTGGGGCCCGGCGCACGGCGGCGCGAACGAAGCCGCGCTGACCATGCTGGAAGAGATCGGCTCGGTCGACAACATTCCCGACTTCATCGCGAAGGTGAAGGACAAGAACTCGGGCGTGAAGCTGATGGGCTTCGGCCACCGCGTGTACAAGAACTACGATCCGCGCGCGAAGCTGATGCGCGAAACCTGCCACGAAGTGCTCGAAGAGCTGGGCCTGCACGACGACCCGCTGTTCAAGCTCGCGATGGCGCTGGAAAAGATCGCGCTCGAAGACGAATATTTCGTGTCGCGCAAGCTGTACCCGAACGTCGACTTCTACTCGGGTATCGTGCAGCGTGCGCTGGGCATTCCGACGTCGATGTTCACCTGCATCTTCGCGATGGCTCGCACGGTTGGCTGGATCGCGCAGTGGAACGAAATGATCGCCGATCCCGAGCAGAAGATTGGCCGTCCGCGTCAGCTGTTCATCGGCGAGACGCTGCGCGCGGCGAAGCCGGTCGCGAAGCGGTAACAGGCCGGATAGACGCCCGACAACGCGTTCAACGACGGTCGCCAACCCACGGCTCACGAGGCCGTGGGTTTTTTTACGTTCCGCGCATCCTGCCGCCTGCACGTCCCGTGCCACCGAAAACGCCGTCAAAAAACGGCCCAAAAAGCCGAAACTCCGAGGCGATAAGCTCGTCTCACGCGGAGAGAGCCTCTACAATCGGATGGGCCGGCCAACCGGGGGCCGGCCAACCGGGGCCCGGGTGACGGGGCAACCGGGCAATCCGGCGGCCGATCCGAGGCGAGACCCGAAGTGCAACCAAACGCAGCAGCGAATCCATAGGAGCGACCTTGATACAGCAGCCAGAAGCCCTCGGCGGGCTGACCCACCCGGGCGGCGTCGATCATCGCGAGCCCGAGCAGGACGGCGTTTTCATCCCGACGGAAAACCTTAACGTCGCGAGCGCTACGCAGCACGTGCTCAAGTCGGGCGACACCTTCATCGTCAACGATCCGCTCGGCGATATCACCGGCCACGACGACGGCCTGTTCGTCAACGATACGCGCGTGATGTCGCAACTGCGCCTGACCTTCGGCGGCCGCGCGCCGTCGCTGCTGTCGGGCAGCGTCAGCAGCGACAACACCAGTTTCACCGCGCATCTGACCAACCGCCCGCTGCCGCCGCTCGGCGGTGACAGCACGCCCGAAGGCGTGATCCACGTCGAGCGTGTGCGCGTGCTGTCGGGCACCGTGCTCAACGAGGCGATCGAGCTCACGAACTACGGCACGCGCGATGCGACCGTGCCGCTGTCGATTTCGTTTTCCAGCGATTTCCGCGACATGTTCGAAGTGCGCGGCCTGAAGCGCGACAAACAGGGTCGCGTGCAGCCCGCGCGCATCGAGAATCAGGAGGTGCTGCTCGGCTACATCGGTCTGGACGACGTGGCGCGCAACGTGCGGATCGCGTTCTCGCCGCAGCCGGACAAGCTGTTCGCCGACCGCGCCGACTACACCGTCAAGCTGCCCGCGCAGGCATGCGTGTCGATCTATCTGTCGATAGCGGTGCATGTCGTGCCGATGACCGGCAAGCCCGGCGCCGACGTGTCGCAGCCGATGCATGCGCTGAGCGAAGCGCATCTCTCGCAGATCGATGCGGAGCGCCCGCGCGTCGGCCGCACGGCGGTACGCGCGGCAATGGTGGATGCGCACTTGGTGATGCGCGAGCGACGCAACGCGAGCGCGCGCGTGCGTTCGAGCAATCCGCTGTTCAACGCGTGGATCGACCGCTCGTTCGCCGACCTCGGCCTGCTGACGACGGATCTCGCGACCGGCCCGTACCCGTACGCGGGCATCCCATGGTTTTCGACCCCGTTCGGCCGCGACGCGGTGATCACGTCGCTGCAGACGCTGTGGCTGCAACCGCATCTCGCAGCCGGCGTGCTGCGCTTTCTCGCCGAGCATCAGGCGCGCGAGAACTCGCCGTTTCGCGACGCCGCGCCGGGCAAGATCATGCACGAGATGCGCAAGGGCGAAATGGCCGCGGCCGGCGAAGTGCCGTTCGCGCTGTACTACGGCGGTGTCGACACCACGCCGCTGTTCATCGTGCTGGCCGGCGCCTACGCGGCCCGCACCGGCGACGTCGGCTTGATCGACGAACTATGGCCGGCGCTCGAACGCGCGGCGCAGTGGGTCGCGGGCGTGTGCGACAAAAACCGGCACGGGCTGCTCGATTACCAGCGCGAATCGGATGGCGGCCTCGCGAACCAGGGCTGGAAAGACAGTCACGATTCGGTGTTCCATGCGGATGGGCGCTTCCCTGACGGCCCGATCGCGCTCGTCGAAGTGCAGGCCTATGCGAGCGCCGCGTTCGACACGATGGCTCACTACGCGAAGCTGCGCGGCCTGCGCGACGCGGCCGCGCAATACGCGGAGCGCGCGAAGAAGATCCGCCGCTGCGTCGAAGAAAAGTACTGGATGGACGAGGTCGGCTTTTACGGCATCGCGCTCGACGGTCATGGCGAGTTGTGTCGCGTGATGGCATCGAACGCGGGGCATCTGCTGGCGTTCGGCCTGCCCACGCGCGAGCGCGGCGAGGCGGTGGTGCGGGCGCTCGACTCGACGCTGTTCCACACCGGCTGGGGCGTGCGCACGCTGGCCGCGAGCCAGGCGCGCTTCAATCCGATGGCATATCACAACGGCTCGGTCTGGCCGCACGACAACGCGCTGTGCGCGCGCGGGCTGTCACGCTATGGCGGCAAGGCGTCGGCCGTGAAGCTGCTGCAGGCGCTGTTCCAGGCCGCGGTCAATTTCGACATGCGCTTGCCCGAGCTGTTTTGCGGCTTCCCGCGACGCCGCGGCGAGCCGCCCACGGCCTATCCGGTCGCGTGTTTGCCGCAGGCATGGGCGGCGGGCTCGCCGTTCATGATGCTCGAGGCGTGTCTGGGCATCACGATCGACGCCGAGCGCCGCGAAGTGCTGATCGAACAGCCGATGCTGCCCGAAGGTATCGACTGGCTCGAGGTCAGCGATCTGCGGGTCGGGGATGCGTCGGTGTCGATCACGTTCCGCCGGATCGGCGAGAAGGTGGTGGCGTCGGCGGAGCAGGGCGATGTGAGGGTGGTGGCGCTGCTTTGAGGCCGACCACGGTAGCGGGCATCGATGTTGGCGGCGACCGGAAGGGAAACCATCTGGTCGTCCTGCGCGGCACCGAGATCGTGAGCCATCTCGGCAGCGCGACCCCCGAACAGATGCTGGAACGGTGTCGCGCACTCGAGGTGGCGGCGGTCGGCATCGATGCGCCGTGTCGTTGGCGAACAGGCGCCGCGGGACGACTGGCCGAGAAGGCGCTCGCACGGCAGCGAATCTTTTCGTTTGCGACACCGGCTCGCGAAACGGCGATCGCCAGCAAAAGCGGCTTCTACGGATGGATGTTCAACGGCGAGCGCGTCTACGACGCATTCGGCGCGCACTTTCCGCTTTTCAGCGGCGGCGAAAAAATCAATGGCCGCGTGTGCTTCGAGACATTCCCCCACGCGATCACGTGCGCTTTCCTCGGGACGGACGTCGCATCCGCGAAGCAAAAAGGTCCGCAGCGCCGGGCAATCCTCGAACGGGAAGGTATCGCAACAGCGTCGCTGACTTCGATCGACGACGTCGACGCGGCGCTATGCGCGTTGGCGGCACGTTATCTGCTGGAAGGCAGAGTCGATACATACGGTGACGAGCCAGGCGGATTCATCGTGGTGCCTGGACTTTGACACTCACATTCTGGGAGGACGGGTGCACCTGGCACGACGATTCGGAGTATTGCTGCTATCCATGGCGGCGTTGGGTTCGACCGCGGCATCGGCGAACGACATTCAGTGTGCAACCTCGCAGCAACCCGCTGAGCGCGTCATTTGCGATCACGCGATCCTGAACAACGAGTACGACGAGATCTTCGCGCAGCAACAGGCTTTTCTGAGCAGCGGGAAACTCTCGTCCGCGCAACTGGCGAAGTGGCGGCAGGCGCGAAACGCCTGTATCGATGTGCACTGCGTGGATGGGGTGTTCGCGCAGTGGAAGGCGATGGCCCGGTCCGTCGACGTCGCCCCTCAGGCGGCCGCGCCTCAACCGGCCGCCCCTGTCGTGACGGCCCCGGAAACGGCGATGGCACCTGTCGGTCCCAATCCCGAAGCGCCTCCAGCCGTATCCGCGTCTGATGCATCTCAGGTGTCCCAGGCCTCGCCGACATCGGAGGCTTCTCTGGTGCGTCAAGGGAGTGCCGCCGGTGTGGCGCTTCCGCAGCCCGTCGCGACGGAGGCTTCCGCGCCCGTGGCTGCCTCGGCGGCGCCCAGCCAGAGCGAATCTCGTGGCGTGACCGGCATGAGCGACATCAGTGGCGGCCTGATCGTGGTTCTGCTCGTCGCGCTCGGAGCCGGTGTATTCTTCGCGCTTCGGAACCGAAGCAGGGCGACCGCAAAGAAGACGCAAGGTAAGAACGGGCGATGAAGTGATGCCAACGCGCTGGCCTCGCGCACGAAGCCGCGCTTTGACCTACTGGTCGGGCCGCGCGATTCGCCAAACAAGCAACGCGGAATGCCTGTCACGGCGTTCCGCGCTAAAAGCGACTGCAAGGAACCGATTATCGGACGAGGAAACCGTAAGTCAGCGGGTCACGCTCGTCCACGATCCAGGTTGCGAAACCGCAAACGTATGCGTTGCCCTGGACCTCGGGGACGACGGCCTTGAAGTCGCCGACGGTCGTCTCACTGAGTACACGCCCCTTGAAGACCGTGCCGATGATGGACTCATTGACGAGCGTCTCGTTGCTCGCCAGTTCGCCGCGCAGATAGAGTTGCGCGACGCGTCCGCCCGTCCCTGAGCCGGTGGGCGAACGGTCCACTTCACGGTCGGCGAACACGCAACAGTTGGCTTGCGTCGAGCCTTCGTGCCGTGGTGCGTTCGCAATGATGGTCCCGTAGATGTGGTTGATCTCCGGGATATCGGGATGCTCAACCGGGTACGCGTCGTTTGCAGCTTTTTTGACCTCGGCGCCAAACTTGATCAGTTCCTCGACAGAAGACTCCCGGACTGCGAGACCGTGCGGCGCACCGTCCGTATAGAAGTAGAAGGCACCACCGAAGGCGATGTCACCCTTTACCGTGCCAAACGACGGCGTCTCGACCGTGACATCCCGTTTCCAGATGAACGACGGAACGTTGACGAAGCGTACGTTGCCGGCGTGTTCACCATCCCATTGCACGAACGCCTCGATGAAGCCACATGGAGCGTCGATGCCGATTCGCGTCTCGGGAATCCGGCGCTGAACCCAGCCCAACTCGACCGCCGCGGTAGACAGCGCGATAACGCCGTGTCCGCAGTGGTCGCTATAACCCTCGTTGTGGACGAAGATGATTCCGAAGTCTGCCGTGGGACTAACGGGTTCGGTCAGGTATCCGCCGTACATGTCAGCATGACCACGCGGTTCGAACATCAGCGCGGTACGAATTTCGTCGGCGTTCTCCTTGAGCCACGCTCGACGCTTGACGATGGTGTCGCCGGGAAGACGAGGAAGCCCGCTCGTCACGATACGGAACGCTTCGCCGCCGGTATGGACCTCGACTGTCGAAATAGTGCGAGTGATTTTCATGTGTGCTGGGGGTTATTCGATTGAACGTCACTGCCCGTAGGGCACCGGAAGGCCGTTTCTGATCACGTAGACGGTCGTGGGTGCGCCCTTCAGATCGCCGTTTTCATCGAAAGAGTAGGTGCCTGCCACGCCCTTATAGTTGGTTTTTGCCAACTGGGCGGTGAGCTTTGCCTTGTCGGTCGTGGTTCCCGCTTTGACCATCGCATCGGCCAGCAGTTTTACGCCGTCGTAGTAGCTGACCGCATAAACCTGCGTGTCGGCGTTGAACGCGGCCTTGTATTTCTGCAGAAACTCACGGCCGGCTGGGGTCTTGTCGAGCGCGATGCCGCCCTGGGCGCAATACACGATGGAGGCCGCGTCACCGGCAACCCTGCCCATGTCGGCCGAGCAAATGCCATCACCGCCAAGCAGCTTGGCTCGCAGTCCGCGTGCGCGCATCTGCCTGGCCATCGGCGCGCCTTGAGCAGCGTATCCGCCGAAGAAGACGACATCCGGATTTTTGGCCTTGATGCTGGTGAGAATGCCGAGGAAGTCAGTCGCCGACGAGTTCGTGAACTGTTGGTCCACGATTTGGATTCCATTTGCCTTTGCCTCTTTGACGAACTGCTCGGCCACACCTTGCCCATATGCCGTGCGGTCGTCGATCACCGCGGCGGTCTTGGCCTTCAATGTTTTGGCCGCAAACTGACCCATCGTTCCGCCTAGCTGCTCGTCACTCGCGCCGATACGGAAGATGTTTTTGAAGCCTTGCTTCGTCAGCGCCGGATTGGAGGCAACCGGCAGCATCGGTACCCCGCCGGTGTTATAGACGCGCGATGCCGGAATAGCCACACCTGAGTTGTACGGGCCGAGGACAGCAATCACGCCGCTGTCGACGAGTTTCTGCGCGACCTGAACGCCAACCTTCGGATCTGCCTGGTCGTCCTCGGAGTCCAGTTTGAAAGTTACCTTCTGGCCAGCGACCGTGACACCGCTCCTGTTGAGTTCATCGATAGCAAGGCGGGCGCCGTTCTCGTTGTCCTTTCCGTTCGGCGCCTGGGGGCCCGTAAGCGGAGCCGAGTGACCGAGGGTGACCACCGATTGAGCATTGGCGGATGCGGTGATGCCGGCGGCTGTTAAGACAGCCATTGTTAGGACGAGGTGGCGCATATAGTCTCCAGGTATTGGACCCGTGTTTGACCAGATTAGCTCCGCTTCGGCATGGGTTCAACCTTTGAGCACGCCATCCGACAGGAGGAGCCGTGAAACTGACCGATTTCGATACACTGACATTTGACTGCTACGGCACCTTGATCGACTGGGAGAGTGGCATCCTTGAAGGCCTGAGGCCTCTGCTGGAGCGAGCCAGGACGCCGCTCACGCGTGACGAGGTTCTCGAAGCGCACGCTCGCCACGAGTCGTCGCAGCAGAACTTCACCCCTGCGAAGCGCTATCAGGAACTGCTTCCCATCGTATATAAGCGCATGGCCGAAGAGTGGGGCCTGCCCTATACACACGAGGAATGCGTGGCGTACGGCCAGTCGATCAGAAACTGGCCGGCATTCGCCGACTCCGCGGTCGCGCTGCAATATCTGAAGAAGCACTACAAGCTGGTCATCCTGTCGAACATCGACAACGAAAGTTTCACCTTCAGCAACGCCAGCCTGCAGGTTGAGTTCGACGCCGTCATCACAGCGGAGGACGTCGGGTCCTACAAGCCGTCGCCGCGCAACTTCGAGTACATGCTTCAGAAGCTCGATCAGCGCGGCATCAAGAAGGAAAAAATCCTTCACACGGCAGAAAGCCTCTTCCATGACCACAAGCCCGCAAACGAGTTCGGCCTGGCGTCGTGCTGGATTTACCGCCGTCATTCGCAGCCGGGCTTTGGCGCGACGATGAACCCGGGCTCGCAGCCTGACATCGACTTCCGCTTCGACAGCATGGCGGACTTCGTCGACGCGCATCGGGAAGCGCTGGTGAACCGAGCATCTTCGCGCCGTTGAAACGCGCCTGCCCGGTGGTAACATTTGTTGTCATCTCTCACCTCGGCGCAGACCCACCTCACCATGCCAGACAGCTTCGATCAGCTCGTCGCCCTGATTCGGGCGCGCTTTCCCGAACTGAGCCCGCAGTTCCAGATGGGAGCGGGCTTCCTGCTCGATCATCCCGACGAGGTCGCGGTGTCGTCGATGCGCAAGGTGGCCGAGCGCGCGCAGGTGCAGCCCGCGTCGCTGGTGCGGCTGTCGCAGCAACTGGGGTTTCCCGGCTGGAACGAATTGCGCGATCTGTTCGTTGCGCGCGTGCGCACGCGGCCCGAGCCGTTGACGAGCCGGGCGCGCTCGATGGTCAAATCGAAAGATGCGCTCGCGAACGATCTTCTCGTCGCGCAGCAGCACAATCTCGAAACGACCGCCGCGCATAACGGCCGCGTGATCGTCGAGGCCGCGCGCGTGTTGCGGCGTGCGTCGCACGTGCACGTGGCGGGCTTCCGCTCGTGTTACGCGGTGGCGTTCGGTCTCGTCTATGGCTACCGGCTGTTTCGTCCGTCGGTGTCGCTGCTCAACGGCGAGGCCGGCACGCTCGAAATGCAACTGCGCACGATCGAGCGCGACAGCGCGACCATCGTCATCAGCTTCGCGCCGTATTCGGTCGAAGCCGCGCGCGTCGCCGAGGCCGCGCTCGAAAAAGGCAGCAAACTGATCGCCATCACCGACAGCGCCGTGTCGCCGATCGCGTTGAACGCCGACAAGGTACTGATCTTCTCGCACGAAAGCCCGTCGTTCTTTCCGTCGCTGGTGGCCGCCACAGCGATCGCCGAAGCGCTGGTCGCGCATTTGCTCGCGCTCGAAGGCACGGATGCGCTCGAGCAGCTTGCGCTCGCCGAACAATCGTTGCATGCGAAGGGCGCGTACGTGCCTTGAGCGATTGCGTGAGGCACGCCGCGCTCCGCTCGATGTCGTTCAACGGCATTTGACAACAAATGTTGTATTGGCGTATAAATACGTACCGATTGTTGAATATGGTGCGACCCGTGGCGTCGATGCAGGAATTCAGTGTTTTTCAGGTCAGCGGCGAGCCGTACGACATCGGCTACCGGCTCGGCGAAATCGCCTCGCCGCGGCCGGCCCGCTACAACCGGCGGCCTTGCTCGACGTACTGCACGATCGCGCCCCGTCGGGCTTGCCGATCTATCGCGACGATCCTCACGATCCCGACGACGAAAACACCCTCGCCACCGCGCTGTTCGAAATCGGCAACGCTGGTGTGTCGATGAAAGCGTATCGCCAGAGGCAATGCGCGTTCGACACTTTCGTCGCGTGCGCGACGCCCGAACCGGCCCGCGTTTCAGCGCCCGCCGCCCTTACCAGGAACTGAACATCATGTCCACCGTTTTTCATCGATCTCCGAAGCAATCCTTGCCGGTGGCCGTCGCGGGCGACGGCATCGAAATCATCGACTCCACGGGCAAGCGTTATATCGACGCGTCGGGCGGCGCAGCCGTGTCGTGCCTCGGTCACAGCAACCAGCGCGTGATCGACGCGATCAAGCGGCAAGCCCAACGGTTGCCGTACGCGCACACGTCGTTCTTCACGACGGAGCCGGCCGAGCAACTGGCCGACCGGCTCGTCGCGAGCGCGCCGGCCGGACTCGAGCACGTGTACTTCGTGTCGGGTGGCTCGGAGGCGATCGAGGCGGCGCTCAAGCTCGCACGTCAGTATTTCGTCGAGAAGGGCGAGACGCAGCGGCGCCATTTCATCGCGCGTCGGCAGAGCTATCACGGCAACACCCTCGGCGCACTCGCGATCGGCGGCAATGCATGGCGCCGCGAGCCGTTCCTGCCGATCCTCATCGAAGCGCATCACGTGAGCCCGTGCTACGCATATCGCGAGCAGCGCGCGGACGAAACCGAAGAAGCGTTCGCTCAGCGTCTCGCCGATGAACTCGAGCAGAAGATTCTCGCGCTCGGTGCGGACACGGTCGCGGCGTTCGTCGCGGAAACGGTGGTCGGCGCCACGGCGGGCGCGGTGCCGCCGGTGCGCGAATACTTCCGCAAGATCCGCGCGGTGTGCGACCGCTACGGCGTGCTGCTGATTCTCGACGAGATCATGTCGGGCATGGGCCGCACCGGCTATCTGTACGCGTGCGACGAAGACGGGGTGGCGCCCGATATGCTGACGATCGCCAAGGGCCTTGGCGCGGGTTATCAGGCGATCGGCGCGACGCTGGTCAGCGACCGCATCTATCAGACCATCGTCGGCGGCTCCGGCTTCTTCCAGCATGGCCATACCTATATCGGCCATGCGACCGCGTGCGCGGCCGCGCTCGAAGTGCAGCGCGTGATCGCGGAAGACGATCTGCTGGCGAACGTGCAGGCGCGTGGCGAGCAGTTGCGCGGCCGGCTGCGCGAGCACTATGCGCAACATGCGCATATCGGCGACGTGCGCGGGCGCGGCTTGTTCGTCGGCGTCGAACTCGTCAAGGACCGCGTTACCAAAGAGCCGTTCGACGCCAAACTGAAACTGCACGCGACGATCAAACACGAAGCGTTCGCGCGCGGCCTGATGGTGTATCCGATGGGCGGGACCGTCGACGGCAAGAGCGGCGACCACGTGCTGCTCGCACCGCCGTTCATCTGCACGGAGCGCGACATCGACGAGATCGTCAGCCGCCTCAGCGATGCGATCGGCGCGTCGCTCGCCGCCCGCTGAGATTCGACCCACCGCCTTTTGCGAGAACGATGATGACCGAGCGCTTGCCTCACTTCGACATGTCCACTGCCACGCCCGAACAGAAGGCGGTGCTCGACGAAATCCTGTCCGGCCCGCGCGGCAACCTGAATGGGCCGTTCCTCGGCTGGATTCACAGCCCCGAACTCGCGCAGCACGCGCAACGCCTCGGCGCGTTTTGCCGCTACCAGACCGGGCTGCCGCTGCGGCTGTCGGAACTCGCGATTCTGGTGACCGCTTCGCGCTGGCAGGCCCAGGCGGAGTGGTACATCCACTATCCGATCGCGCTGCAGGCGGGCGTCGGCGAAGCGGACGCCGAGGCGATCCGCCTGGGGCGCCGCCCCGAGTTCGCCGATGCCGACGACGCGCTGATCTACGACTTCGCGAGCGAACTGTACGAGACGAAGCGCGTCACGGCTGCGACGTATGCGCAGGCGGTCGGGCGTTTCGGGCATCAGGTCGTGATCAACCTGGTCGGCCTGCTCGGCTACTACGCGCTGGTCGCGATGACGCTGAACGTGTTCGACATGCGCGCAGTGGGGCAGCAAAGCCTGCCGTTTCCCGAATAGCGCTTTTGCCAACGAGCGGCTGAGCAGCGGCGCCGCGCGCGCCAACGAAAAGCCCCGGTTGCCGAACTTCGCAACCGGGGCTTTTTACTGCGCGCTGCATTAACGACTTGCGCGCTCAGTTATCACGATCAGTTACCGCGCTCAGTTACCGCGATACGTCGAAAAGAGACGTTGCTGCACCGTCGCCGGCGCGCCCGCGTCCGACGAACTGGCCTTCGCGCCGCCGACGTCTTGCGAACCTTGCGCCGAAGCGGTGACGATCGTCGAGTCCTGGGGCACGGCCTTCGGATAGGTGGTGTCGTTCTGGTTCAGGAGGCCTGCTTTTTGCGCGGCTACGAGTTCGGCGCGCACCTGAGCCCGCGTGACCGGACCGTTTGCCTGCTGGGCGAACGCCAGTGCCGGAACGATAAGAGCGGATGCGACGACGACTGCGGAAAGAAGCGATTTCATGACGACCTCCAATTGATTGTGTGGTGGATCGGTGTGAACCGCGTTCCCCGATCCGTTGAACGCAGTCTATTTCTTACGAGGTCCGCAAAAAAGCGGCTTTCTGGCGAAATATTGTTGCCAGTTTTGAGATAGTGAAAAAGGCGCTTTTCCGCGCCGGGACGCGGAAGCGCCTATGATGAAATCCGGTCCACGCCCGCGCCTGCAAGCCGCGCGGCACCTGCGACCGATGCCCAGGCGCGGACACATCCGGGCGGACCGCCGCGGCGGGCATCATCTTTGGTCGAGCAGCGTGCGCGGCAAGGCACAAACAGGAGAGAGCAATGAAGCGCAAGGCATCGGCAGTCTGGCAAGGCGGCCTGCAGAACGGCAAGGGCTCGATTTCCACCGACAGCGGCGTCCTGAAGGACACCCAGTACTCGTTCGCGACGCGCTTCGCGGACGGCATCGGCACGAATCCGGAAGAACTGATCGCGGCTGCGCATGCGGGATGTTTCTCGATGGCGTTGTCGGCGGAGCTGGGCAAGGCCAACATCACGCCGGAGCGCATCGGCACCACGGCCACCGTCACGCTCGACAAGGACGGCGGCGGCTTCGCGATCACCGCGGTGCATCTCGACGTGACCGTGAAGATTCCGGGCGGAGACAAGGCCGCGTTCGACAAAGCCACCGCGGACGCGAAGGCCGGGTGCCCAGTGTCGAAGGTGCTGAATGCGACGATTACGATGGATGCGAAGCTCGAGACCTGAGCCCCGCTGTCACTGTGAGCGCGCAACGAAGCCGGCGACGGGCCGTGTCCGCCGCCGGTTTTTTGATGCCGGTTGTCGAATGAACGGATGACCCCGACGCGAGTAGGCCTACGGGATGCCATCCTTGATTTATTGAACGGCCAGTCATAATATCAACAGACCGACGCAACCAGGCAACAAGGCCATCGCAATTGAGTCATTCAAAGCAAGCCGCGAAAAAAGCCGGTGAAACGTGTCAGCGCGGCCGTCCGCGCGAGTTCGACACGGCCACCGTGCTGGCGAACGCGAGCCAGGTGTTCTGGGATCACGGCTACCACGCGACGTCGATCGACGATCTGTGCAAGGCCACCGGTCTGCTGCGCGGCAGCCTGTACGGCGTGTTCGGCGACAAGCACGGCATCATGCTCGCCGCGCTGGATCATTACTCGGAAGGCGCGGTCGCGCGGCTTGCGCAGCGACTGAGCGCGACGGCCGAGCCGGAGCAGGCGCTGCGCGACGCGCTGCTGCACTACGCGAGGGTGTCCTGCGCATTGAGCGGCCGGCGCAGCTGTTTCATTACGAATACGACGCTCGAAATGCAGCCCGATGACGAAGTGCTGCGCGCGCGCGTCGCCGCGATTCAGCGCCGCATGGCGACTTTGCTCGCGGCGGCGGTGATCCGCGGTCAGGCGAGCGGCGCATTCGATTCGACGCTCGACGAAACAGCCGTCGGCGATTTCCTGCTATGCGTGATGCAGGGCTTGCGGGTCATGGGGCGGGTCGCGCATCAGCAAGATGCGCTGATCGGTATCGTCGATGTGGCGATGCGCGCGCTGGCGTAACCCCTCGGCCGCGAGCAGTGGCGCAAAAATTTTTTAACCAATTTTTGAACGATCGGTCATGAAACCTGAGGCAATCAAGTCCGCTCCGGCGGCATTCGGTGGATCCGCCAACTGCGCGGCGAGCGCAGCCGTGACCGGTCCCGGCCCGGCGACGGCCGGCATGGCTGTGGCCGCCAAAGCGTCGGCGCCCGGCTTTCAGCGCCAGGCGCTCGCGCTCGCCGTGCTGTTCGTCGGCGCCTTTCTCGCGCCGCTCGATTACTTCATCGTCAATCTGGCGCTGCCGTCGATTCACACGGGCCTCAACGCGAGCGACGCGCAACTGCAGCTCGTCGTGTCGGCTTATGCGTCCGCCTACGCGGTGCTGCTGATCACGGGGGGCCGGCTTGGCGATCTGTTCGGCCGCCGTCGCATGTTCATGACGGGCATGGCGGCTTTCGTGATCGCGTCGGCGTTGTGCGGCTTCGCGACGAGCGGCCACATGCTCGTGATCTCGCGCATCGTGCAAGGCATCGCGGCCGCGGTGATGGCGCCGCAAGTGCTCGCGACGATTCGTGCGGTCGTGCCGTTGCATCAGCAGACGCGCGTGATGAGTCTGTATGGCTTCGTGTTCGGCTTGTCGTCGATCGTCGGGCAACTCGGCGGCGGCGCGCTGATCACGTATCACCCGTTCGGGCTCGACTGGCGCGTGATCTTCCTGATCAACATCCCGATCGGCATCGCGGCGTTCATCGGCACATGGAAGTTCGTGCCGGAGAACCAGCCGGCCACGCATACCGGCGTCGATCTGAAGGGCGTCGCGCTGCTGTCGGCGGTGCTGCTGCTCGTCATCTATCCGATGACGC
The DNA here is from genome assembly GCF_014201025.1 of Paraburkholderia sp. MM5384-R2. Classification (NCBI taxonomy): domain Bacteria; kingdom Pseudomonadati; phylum Pseudomonadota; class Betaproteobacteria; order Burkholderiales; family Burkholderiaceae; genus Paraburkholderia; species Paraburkholderia sp. MM5384-R2. Next base: position 309,212 of record NZ_JACHDI010000005.1, on the reverse strand, counting down.
ATGGCCGTGAAGCGGGTTGGCCCGCGTGGACCTTCGCCATGTTCGCACTCGCGGTGCCGGTGTTCGCGCTGTTCGTCGCGACCGAGCGGCGCGTCGAGCGCGCTGGCGGGCATCCGCTCGTCGATCTGCAACTGTTTCGCAATCGCGCGTTCGCGCTCGGTCTCGTGCTGGCTTTCCTGTTCTATTGCAATAGCGCGTTCTTCCTGACCTACGGGATCTTTCTGCAAACCGGCCTGCACTGGACGCCGCTCGCGTCGGGCATCGCGATCATGCCGTTCGCGCTCGGCTTCGTGATCGGGCCGTTGACGTCGCCGGCCGTGGTCAAGCGCATCGGCGCCCATGTGCTGACGCTCGGTTTCTCGATGATGGCGCTGGGCTTCACGGTGACCGGCTGGTCCGCGACCCAATCCGCGACGCCCGATCTGCTGTTCTACTGCGGGCTAGTGTGCGCGGGCGTCGGACATGGTCTGCTGTTGCCGTCGATCATGCGCATCGTGCTGCAGGAGGTGGTGCCCGAGAAGGCCGGGCTTGCATCGGGTGTGGTCTCGTCGACGTTGCAGATCGGCTCCGCGTTCGGCACCGCGGCGATCAGCGGCGCGTTCTTCGGGGCGCTCGGCGGCAGTTCGGCACCCGCCTCTTATGCGCACGCGTTCCAACTGAGCCTCGCTATCAATGCCGTGCTGATGTTCGTGTGTATCGGCCTTAGCGTACTGCTGGTACGTCATCAGCAAGGCGTGCGGCGCTCGGTGGCCCCGGCAGTCTGAAATTAATCCGCTGGTAATCGTTTTCATTTGTTAGCTTGCTGAAAAAAATCGTTCAGTTTGAACGAAGCGGTATAACGAACTGCATCGTATTTACCGGCGATCTACTCGTTCACAGGTAATTCTGATTTAGATCAAACTGGCTCATTCCGATTAACGGCTCGACGACATCGCGTCAGCTTCTTCTAATCAGACGAAACCCACCTCGCATTTTCTACCGGCCTGCAAACGGCCTGCAGTAAGTGTTGCGTTTGTGCGGTAGCGCACATAGGGTTAGCCGCAATGTGTCGCGATGATGTTTTCGTAATGCCGGGAACTTTAGCCAGCGAGCATGGACTCCGGGTCTGGTGAAAACGGTATCAATAAAAAAGCGCTTGCCGCGTTTAAATTCGATTGTTAATCTGTCTTAACTTTAGAGTGCACGTTCAACAGGTCGGAGTCGATAAAGCCGGGCTCAAGTTAATAAACGCTCAAGATAGGGGGACCCAATATGCTGACCGCTACCATTGACGCATTCCAGACAACATCCGCCGCCGCCTTCAATGTGGGCGACGTCGTCAAGTTAAAAGAAGGGGGCCCGCGCATGACCGTGACGTACGCAGGTCCGGTCGCGCTGAATCCCGGCGACTGGGTGATCTGCGAGTGGTTCGACGAACACGGCGAACTGCGCCACGAAAGCTTTGCGGCGCAAGCCGTGCGGGCGGAGCCGCGCTCCATTCCGGCGGGCTCGGTACAGTGGAGTCGCATCGGGCGCGCGGCCTGAGTGACGCCCCTGAGTGACGCCCCTGGGTGACGCCCGTGCAAGTCAATCAATCGGTTTCCTGTTGTTCGTTTGCTGCTCGTCTTGCTCGAGCCGCCCGAATCGTTTCAGCGCTCGGGCCGGTCGCGCGCGGCCTGGCGTCGCCGCACGCGCAGCGTCAGCGCCGACGAAAACGCGCGCAAGGTCGACACCTTGCGTGTCTCCACGACGTCCCGCGCGAGGCTCTCCGCCGGATTCGGCTGTAGCGCCCAATACAGCGCGAGCACCCAGCCGAGCACGGTCCAGCCGAGGCAGGCATTGAAGAGCGCGAGCGTCAGCACGTCGCGGCGCTTGCGCCGGTCCGCGATGATCGCCGGCAGAAAATACAAGGCCAGCGCGAACGCCGCGCCGATGGCCTGAACGGCCACGTTGCCACCCATACAAGCTCCTGATGCGCGATGCATGTAGCGATTGTCGCGCGAATGGCGGCCGCGCGCCTCGCACCTGCGCGTTCCAGTCTCCACCCCAATCACCGCAAGGGGTAGACGAACCATCCCAACGCCCGTATAATCTTTTGCACTCCAACCGCGAAATCGTAGCTAAATAGGCTTCGTTAGAAGGGGTTGGGTGCAAATAGCGGCACATTGCATCCATTCCAGCACCGGTGAAAACCCGGTCTCCCAGGGGCCCCAAACCCCGCCGGACAAGCGACCCAGCGCCGCTGTCCACATCATCATCGATGGATCTGGCGCCAGTTTTGTTTTTTGTTAACTGGCAAGCCACCGAGGGCACGAGCAACTCATCGCCGAGACCCTCGCGTCGGGCAACAACACACGCCCGGCACCACTCGGTTCAACTCGCGGCACTTGCCGCGTCCCGAACTTCCCATTCGCAGCGTCGTCACGCACGCCTGTGCGGCGTGGCTATTTCCGCGCGTCGCCCGAACAAGGAGGCGCATCTTCATGATTCATCGTCCTGCCAGACTGATCGGCAGTCTTGTAGCCATCGGCATGGTCGTCGCGTTGCTGTGGCGCGCGATCGACCCCGGCGCACTGCATCAGTACGCGCCCGATCTCGTCTACTACACGAAACGACACCTGCTGCTCGTCGGCTACTCGATGGCGCTCGCGCTGCTGGTCGGCATACCCGCCGGCATCTTGCTGAGCCGCCCGTCGTTCGCGCGTCACGCCGAACGCTTCATGCAGATCTTCAACATCGGCAACACGATCCCGTCGTTGGCGGTGCTTGCGATTGCGCTCGGCATCTTCGGCATCGGCGACATTCCGGCGCTCGTCGCGCTGTTCCTCGCGTCGTTGCTGCCGATCACCCGCAACGCGTACGAAGGCATGAAAAACGTTTCGCCCGCGCTGCGCGAGGCGGCGCGCGGCATCGGCATGACAGGCTGGCAGTCGTTGCTGCGCGTCGAGTTGCCCAACGCGATGCCGATCATCATCGGCGGTGTGCGCACCGCGCTTGCGATCAACGTGGGCAGCGCGCCGCTCGCGTATCTGATCGGCGCGGACAGTCTCGGCACGCTGATCTTCCCCGGCATCTACCTGAACAATCAGCAGCAGCTTCTGCTCGGCGCCGCGGCCACCGCGATTCTCGCGCTGGTGCTGGACGGCATCGTTTCGGCCGGCAGCCGCTACCTGCTCGCACGACGCGGGGTGACGGCATGATGAATCTGTTCAAACGCAGCGGCTGGCGACCCAGCCGCTGGATCGTAGCCGGCGCGCTGCTCTTCACGAGTCTTCACGCGAGCGCGGCGACGCTCGTGCTCGGTGGAAAAAATTTCACTGAGCAGTACGTGCTGACCGAGATCACGTCGCAGTACCTGCGCTCGAAGGGCTACACGATCGACGCGCGCACCGGGCTCGGCAGCACGCTGCTGCGCAGTGCGCAGGAGAACGGCCAGGTTGACGCGGTGTGGGAATACACCGGCACCGCCGCGATCGTCTACAACAAGATCACCGAGAAGCTCGATCCGAAGACGATGTACGAACGCGTGAAAGCGCTTGACGCGCAACGCGGCCTCGTCTGGCTCGATGCATCGCCGCTGAACAACACGTACGCGCTCGGCTTGCCGCAGCAGGTGGCGCAGCAAACCGGCATCCGCACGATTTCGCAGCTTGCCGCGAAGCTCGCGGCGGAGCCGAACAGGAAGCACGTGTTCGCGATGGATGCGGAGTTCGCCAATCGTCCGGACGGTTTGAAGCCGCTCGAAGCCGCTTACGGCATGGAGTTCAGCCGCGCGGAAACGCGTCAGATGGACCCGGGGCTCGTCTACACCGCGTTGCATAACAACCAGGTGCCGATCGGTCTGATCTACACGACGGACGGCCGCGTGAAGGGCTTCAACATCATGCCGCTCGAAGACGACCGTCACTACTTCCCCGCGTACAACGCCACGCCGGTGGTGCGCAAGGCGACGCTCGACCAGAACCCGCAACTCGCGACGCAGTTGAACGCACTATCCGCCGCGCTGAACAACGACATCATGCTGGAGATGAACAAGCAGGTCGACATCGACGGCAAGTCGGTGCGTGAAGTCGCGGCGGAATTTCTGCGCACGCACAAGCTGCCCTGAGCGGAGACTTTTTCATGACTGTATTCGACTATCTGTCGGGCAATTGGCCCGAGCTGCTGCAACTGACCGCGCAACACGTGTGGCTGGTGGGGATCGCGGTGGGCTGCGCGATCATCGTCGGCGTTCCCCTGGGGATCCTGATCGATCGGCACGAGTGGCTCGCCGCGCCGTTGCTGAGCGTGGCAACCGTGGTGCTGACCTTGCCGTCGATCGCGCTGTTCGGCCTGATGATTCCGGTCTTCTCGCGCTTCGGCCAGGGGATCGGCGCGGTGCCGGCGATCACCGCCGTGTTCCTCTATTCGCTGCTGCCCATCATGCGCAACACCTACCTCGCGTTGCGCAACGTCGACGCCGGCATCAAGGAAGCCGGCATCGGCATCGGCATGACCGTCTGGCAACGGCTGCGGCTCGTCGATTTGCCGCTCGCGGTGCCGGTCATTCTCGGCGGCGTGCGGACGGCCGTGGTGATGAACATCGGCGTGATGACGATCGCCGCGGTGATCGGCGCGGGCGGCCTCGGCACGCTGATCATCCGCGCAATCGGCCAGAGCAGCATGATGAAACTGTTGGTGGGCGCGGTGCTCGTGAGCTTGCTCGCGATCGTCGCCGACCTGCTGCTGCAAGCGCTGCAACGCCTGCTGACACCGAAGGGAGTGCAAAAGACATGATCGAACTCGACCAACTCACAAAGTCGTTTACGCAGAAGGACGGCCAGCAGGTAAAAGCGGTCGACTCGGTGAGCCTGACCGTCGGCGCAGGCGAAATCTGCGTGTTTCTCGGCCCGTCGGGTTGCGGCAAGACCACGACGCTGAAGATGATCAACCGTCTGATCGCGCCGACTTCGGGCCGCGTGCTGATCAACGGCGAGGACACCTCGGGCCTGAACGAAGTCGAATTGCGCCGGCACATCGGCTATGTGATCCAGCAGATCGGCCTGTTTCCGAACATGACGATCGAGGAGAACATCACGGTCGTGCCGCGTCTGCTCGGCTGGAACAAGAAGCGCTGCCGCGAACGGGCCACGGAGCTGATGTCGATGGTGGCGCTCGATCCGAAGCTGTATCTGAAGCGTTACCCGCGTGAACTGTCGGGCGGGCAGCAGCAGCGCATCGGCGTGATTCGCGCGCTGGCCGCCGATCCGCCGGTGCTGCTGATGGACGAGCCGTTCGGCGCGGTCGACCCGATCAATCGCGAGTCGATTCAGAACGAGTTCTTTCAGATGCAGCGTCAGTTGAACAAGACGGTGATCATGGTGAGCCACGACATCGACGAGGCGATCAAGCTCGGCGACCGTGTCGCCGTGTTCCGCCGTGGTCAACTGGTGCAATACGATCATCCGGATACGCTGCTTGCGCATCCGCGCGATGAGTTTGTCGGCGCGTTCGTCGGGCAGGACAGCACGCTCAAGCGCCTGTTGCTGGTGAAGGCCGGCGACGCCGCCACGCAGCCGGAAACCGCCCGCGCCGATGTGCCGCTTGCGCGCGCCTTCCAGATGATGGACGACAGCGACAATCGCTATCTGACCATCGTCGACGACAACCGCCAGGCGCTCGGCTATGTAACGCGGCGCGCGGCGCGCGCGGGCCAGGGCGTGTGCGGCGATCATCTCACCGCGTTCAAGGCGACGGTCAGCGCCGACGAACATCTGCGCATCGTGTTGTCGAAGATGTACCAGTTCAATTCGTCATGGATGCCGGTGCTGGATGGCGACGGCCGCTATGTCGGCGAAGTCACGCAGGATTCGATCGCGGATTATCTGAGTTCCGGACGCTCGCGCGGGCACACGGGTGAGCCGGCGATCGTGTCGCCTGCCGTCGCCGCGGCGCAAGCGGCTGCCGCTGCCGCGCCAGCGGCGGTTGCGGAGGACGTCGCGCATTCGTAACGCGATCACGCTGCACGCAGGCCTTCGTTCCGTCGCGAAGCGAGACGGCCTGCGTGCACGCTGCGAGAGCCACCGCGCTCGCACAACCGGTCACAAATTCCAGCCCCGCCACGCACCGTAATGCCGTCGACCCACGTGGCGATGCGCTGATTGCATACGCTTGAAAATCAAATAACACTCCATTTCAGCGTAATTCTTATGCGCTTCGAATTAAATAAATCGAATAGCGCATATTACGATTTTTTTATCAATAAATTTCCGCTTTTTCTATGCGACGATAAAATTCCAACGTTGACGTATGCGCGATAGCTGACAATTGCGCGTACGTGAGAAAGCGCGCCGGACACGTGGCTGCGCGCGCTTCGCGCCTCGCAAGGAAATACCGTCGTGAAACTCATCTCCCGCCTGGGCATGGCCGTGGTTTTATCCCACAGCCTTATTCCCTTGAATGCGTCCGCGCAATCGCAACTCAGCTACACCACTTCCTGGATCGGCAATAGCTTTGGCTTTGGCGACGGTAAATGGATGCAGCAGGATATCCAGGCCATTAGCGTCGGCGCCGACGGCACCGTTTATACCAATGCGCCGTGGGACGAGAGCGGCAGCGAAATCGCCGCCTACCGCGCCGGCGACAAACTCGCGGTGGCCGGTTCGACGCATGGCTGGGGCGCCGCCGGCGGCGATGCGGTCGCGGTGAACCACACGTACCTGTACGCGGCGATGTCGATCGGCAACGAGAACAACGCGCGGTGCCGGCCGACCTCGCGGTGACGCCGTCGGGGCAAATCCTTGTCGCCGACAATGGGCCGTCGCAGCAGATTCTCGTCTTCAACAAGGACGCCAACGGCCAGCCGCAAGCCGGCAGGGCGATCGGCACGCGCAACGGCCTGTTTCACGCGGTCAAGGGCGTGCCGGGCAACATGCGTTTCAACGGCATCACGGGTATCGGCGTCGATCCGGCGGGCAATCTGTACGTCGCGCAGAACGGCGAGGGGCCGCGCGCGCCGGGCTCGGCGTCGGTCGGGCAAGGCGCGGTGCTCGAAAGCTGCGTGTTCAGCTCGCGAGCGTTCAACTGGCGGCTGTACGGGCTGACCTTCGTCGACAGCGCCGCGTTCGATCCGGCCACGCCGAACTCCGTCTATACGGGCTCGAAGCGCTTCACGCTCGACTACAACCAGCCGGCCGGCCACGAATGGTCGTATGCGGCCTTCACGCTCGACCGTTTCGACTATCCCGACGATCCCGCGTTTCACGAGCCGCGCGGTGTGCGTGGCGAGCCGATGGTGCGCCGAATCAACGGTCGGCCGTATCTCTACACGCTCGATCCGGGCGCGCATTATCTGAACGTCTATCGCTTCGACGCGGCACATGGCGAAATGGCGATTCCATCCGGCTTGCTCGCGCAGAATCCGCTGCCGGGCACGTGGCCTGCCGGTCAGCCGACTTACGGCGAATGGCTGTGGCGCGACAGCAATGGCAACGGCACCGTCGACGCCGGCGAAATCAGCAGCAATCCTTCGACCGGCAGCACGGTCGGCAACGGCTTCTGGTGGGTCGACACGCCGGGCAACATCTGGCTCGCCACGCCGCTGAGCGGCATCCGCGAGATGCCGTTGCAAGGGTTCGACGCCGCCGGCAATCCGGTCTGCACGTATGCCAGTTCGAAGATGTTCGCGATGCCGCAACCGTTCACGCGGCTCGCGCGGCTCGTCTACATCGCGGAGACCGACACGATGTACGTGTCCGGTTTCACGAGCGCGACTCCATGGGACGCGACGCATTGGAAGGAAGCGGGCCCTGTGCTCGCGCGCTACGACAACTGGAGTACCGGCACGCCGACGCAACAGTACGCGATCTCGCTGCCGTGGAATACGCAGAGCAATCCGCAGACGACCACGGTGGGCGTCGCGGTGGCGGGCAATTACATCTTCGTCGCGGAGCTGTACACGGCGAAGGTGGATGTGTACGACGCGCGCACCGGCCAGGCGATCGGCTAGATGACGCCGGGCGCGAGCGTGGGCAACACGAGCGGTTGGGTGGACGTGTATCTCGGCATCAGCGCGGTGCAGCGCGGCAATGGCGAGTACGTGGTCCTGCTGGAAGACGACGCCCGCGCGAAAATCCTGATGTATCGAAGGGTTCAGCCCGACACGCATCGGGACTATCATGATCGTTTCGACCGAACAGTACTTCACGGACCCGATCATGATCATCGACGACACGACCCAGCAGGCTCAACTCAACCCGGACACGCTACGAGAATTCGTCGAGCGCAAGTGGAACGACGAGATCGTGCCCGCGCTGACGGACTACATCGCGGTGCCGGCCAAGAGTCCGGCGTTCGATCCCGACTGGGCGAAACACGGTTATCTGGAGCGCGTGATCACCGACGCGGCACAATGGGCCGAGCAGCAACCGGTGCGCGGCCTGAAGCTCGAGGTGATCCGCCTGCCGGGCCGCACGCCGGTGATCTTCTTCGAGACGGCCGCGACGCGCTCGGGCAGCGACGAAACCGTCGTGCTCTACGGCCACCTCGACAAGCAGCCCGAGTTCGATGGCTGGCGCAACGACCTCGGTCCGTGGACGCCGAAGTTCGAAGACGGCAAGCTCTACGGCCGCGGCGGCGCGGACGACGGCTACGCGATCTATGCGAGCCTGACGGCGCTCGCCGCGCTCGATGCACAGGGTGTCGAACGTCCGCGCTGCGTCGGGCTGATCGAAACCTGCGAGGAGTCGGGCAGCTACGATCTGCTGCCCTACGTCGACGCGCTGCGCGAGCGGCTCGGCAACGTCGGGCTGGTCGTGTGTCTCGACTCGGGCGCGGGCAATTACGATCAGCTGTGGCTGACCACGTCGCTGCGCGGACTCGTCGGCGGCGATCTCGAAGTGCAGGTGCTAGACGAAGGGATCCACTCGGGCGTCTACGGCGGCATCGTGCCGTCGAGCTTCCGCATCATGCGGCAACTGTTCGACCGTCTCGAAGACTCCGCCAACGGCACGCTGCTGCCGAAGGGCTTCCACTGCACGGTGCCGGCCGATCGTCTGCGCGAAGCGGAGGCCGCCGCAAAGATTCTCGGCGATGACGTCTGGAAGAAGATGCCGTGGGCGTGCGGCCAGGACGGCCGTCAGGTGCTGCCCACCACGACCGATCCGCGCGAGGCGCTGCTCAATTCGACGTGGCGTCCGTCGCTGTCGGTGACGGGCGCGGCTGGCTTGCCCGCGCTCGCCGACGCCGGCAACGTGCTGCGTCCGCGCACGGCGTTCAAGCTGTCGCTGCGGCTGCCGCCGACCATCGAAGCGGAGAAGGCGGTCGCCGAACTGAAGGCGCTGCTCGAATTCGATCCGCCGTACAACGCGAAGGTCACGTTCAAGCCGGATGCGGGCGCGGCGAGCGGCTGGAACGCACCGGAGGTCGCGCCGTGGCTCGCCACCGCGCTCAACGATGCGTCGCGTCAGCACTTCGGCGCCGACGCGGCCTACATGGGTCTCGGCGGCACGATCCCGTTGATGAACGTGCTGAAGGCGGGCTTCCCGAAGTCGCAGTTCATGGTGTGCGGCGTGCTCGGGCCGAAGTCGAACGCGCATGGGCCGAACGAGTTCCTGCACGTGCCGTACGGCAAGAAGCTGACGGCCGCGGTTGCCGAAGTGATTGCCGCGGCGCCGTGAGTTCTGGTTTCGTTTGAGTGGGGCTCGGGCGTGACCCGGGCCCGCTGTTTATCGATGCTGCTTTGATGCAGCTGTTTTTCCCGCCGTTTCATTCCTTCCGTTCGAACCTCACCGACACGCTGAATGACCGACTCCCAGACTGCCCAAACCACCACGCTCCGGATTCCGGCCGATCAACTGCATGCCTACGTCAGGGCGATCTGGGAGCGAGCGGGCAGTACGCCGCGCGAAGCGGAGCTGGTCGCCGATCATCTGGTGGCCGCGAATCTGACCGGGCACGACTCGCACGGCGTCGGCATGATCCCGCGCTATGTCGAATCGCTCGCCGACCAGCAACTGCAACTGAATCGACACGCCGACGTGGTGAAGGACGCGGGCGCGGTACTGACCGTCGAAGGCGGCAAGGGCTTCGGTCAGGTGATCGCGTTCGAGGCGATGGAGCGGGGCATCGAGCGCGCGCGGCGGCTCGGCGTCTGCGCGGTGGGCTTGCGCGGCGCGCATCATATCGGCCGCATCGGGCATTGGGCCGAGCAGTGCGCGCGCGCCGGGCTGGTGTCGTTTCACTTCGTCAACGTGGCGGGCGATCCGCTCGTCGCGCCATTCGGCGGCGCGGACCGGCGCATCGGCACGAATCCGTTCTGCGCCGCTTATCCGCGGCCCGGCAAACCGCCGCTGGTGCTCGACTTCGCGACCAGCACGATCGCGTTCGGCAAGACGCGCGTCGCTTATAACCAGGGCAAGCACACACCACCCGGCGCGCTGATCGATCACGAAGGCATGCCGACGCTCGAACCGAAAGTCATGCACGAAGCGCCGTTCGGCGCGCTGACGCCGTTCGGCGGCTACAAGGGTTTCGGGCTCGCGGCGATCTGCGAGATTTTCGGCGGCGCGCTGTCGGGCGGCTTCACGACGCATGCGGACACGCTCGGTACCACGCACGCGATCATCAACTGCATGCTATCGGTGATCATCGATCCAACCGCATTCGACGCGCCCGATGCGCAAGCCGAAGCCGATGCGTTCCTCGCGTGGGTGAAGGCCTCGCCGCTCGCGGCGGGCGCGGAGCGCATCTACGAACCCGGCGAGCCCGAGCGCGTGACGCGCGCGCAGCGCGAGGCCGCCGGCATTCCGATCGACGCGGCTACGTGGACGCAAATCCACTGCGCGGCGCGCGCCGTCGGGATGGATGAAGACGAAGTGGGTGGTTGGTCCGCGCGCCTCGGCTGAAGCGCGCGACAGCAGGGCTCAGGCGATCAGCCTGAGCTTGCTGCGCCTATCGAGCAGCCAGAGCTCGAACTCGGTGGCGGGCATCGGCTTCGCGTACAGGAAGCCCTGCACGTAATCGACGCCGAGCCCCTTCATGAAGGATTCTTCCGCCTCGGTTTCGATCCCTTCGGCGACCACCTGGAAATCGAGCTCCTGCGCGACGGCGACCATCGAGCGCACCAGCGCCTGTGCCTTCATATCCGCGTGGATCGAGCCCGTGAAGCTGCGGTCGAGCTTGATCACGTCGAGCGGAATCCGGCCGAGTTGCGACAGCGACGAGTAGCCGGTGCCGAAGTCGTCGAGATGCACCTGCGCGCCGAGTTGGCGGAACTGCTTGATCAGCTCGATCGCGGCCGCTTCGTTTTCGATCAGGCAGCTTTCGGTCAGTTCGAGGTCGACGAGGCATGGATCGAGACTCGCGTGCTGCAATGCCTCGGTGAAATGGCGGACCACGGCTGTATCCGTGAGCTGTCGCGCCGACACGTTGATCGCGACGCGCAGGTCATAGCCGGCCGCTTTCCAGCGGGCCGCCTGTTTCGCTGCGGTTTCCATCACCCAGCGGCCGAGCACGCCGATCAGTCCGGATTCCTCGGCATAACGGATGAATTCCGCCGGCATGATCTGGCCGCGCTCCGGCGAATTCCAGCGCACCAGCGCTTCGGCGCCTTGCACGGCGCCCGTCGCGAGGTTCAGCTTCGGCTGATAGTGCAGCGCCAACTGGCCTTCGTCGAGTCCGCGGCGCAGATTCGTGTCGAGCCACATGAACTCCGCGACGCGGCGATTCATGTCCGGCGAGAACACGCGATGCGTGCGCTTGCCTTCGTCCTTCGCGACGTACATCGCCGTGTCGGCCGAACGGATCAGCGATTCGAGGGTTTCGCCATGCTCGGGCGAACGCGCGATGCCGATCGAGCAGCCGGTATAGACCTCGACGAGCCCGACAGCGAACGGCATGCGCATACGATCGAGAATGCGCTGCGCGGTGTTTTCCAGCTCATGCGCGGAGCCCTTCGCCGCGAGCACGATGAATTCGTCGCCGCCCAGACGCGCGAGCGAGTCGCCCGGATTCAGGCAGTCGCGGATCGCGTCCGACACGTCGCAGATGAGGCGGTCGCCGAACACGTGGCCGTAGTGATCGTTGACCTTCTTGAAGTTGTCGAGATCGAGAAACAGGACGCCGACGGTTTCGCCCGGCGCGGCCAGTTCGATCGCGATCTGGATGCGCTCCTGGATCGCGTTGCGATTGGCGAGGCCTGTGAGCGGGTCGGTGGTGGCCTGCTCGATCAGGCGGTCCTGCGCGAGCCGTTGCTCGGTGATGTCGGTGCCCGAGCAGATCAGGAACTGCTCTTCGATGCCGCTGCCGCTGCGCACGAATTTGTTGCGAAACAGGAACAGCCGTTCGCCGTGCACCGTTTTGATGCGCCGTTCGATCTCGTACGGTTCGCCACGATTGAAAAAATTCGCGCTGACGTCGTTCGAGACCCCGCCGTCGTCGGACGACATGAACAACGTCCAGACGCTGCGGCCGATGATGTCCTCTTCCCTGAGTCCGGTCAGCTCCTCGGCGAGCCGGTTGAAGCGCTGTATCCGGCCGTTCCGGTCGACGATCACGACGACCGAATTGACCTCCGAGACGACCTGTTCAGCGAACGACAGACCGTGCAGCAGCGCTCGCGCGACGGATTCGGTGTCGCCATCGGCCGACGCGGTGCCGCCCCAGCCATGACAATCGAGTTTCTTGCCGACCAGATGCAGCCGCAGCGGCGCGGCGTCCAACTGAACGTCGACGACGACGTGGGAGGTCACGCCGCTCAGCGCGCGGACCTGGGAAGCTTGAGAAGAGGTGAGGGAAATGGCGACGCCGACAGCCGCGTGGCCGTGCGCAGGTACGAGTTCCAGCGTGTCGCTGGCGGCCGCCAGGCGCCAGCAAGGGCTGCTCGTGCCGAACCGCGCGTGAAGCACCTGGTCGTGTAGCTGGTCGCTCATGAAATCCCCGGAATGTGCCGGCGGTCCCTATCAAGGCGGGCGGCGGCAGACGGTCTTCCTCATACTAAAGTGAAACTGCCTCATTGTATCTAAGCGTGACAATTCGAGCGAAGAATCATTGACGTTTTGCTAAGCATGAGTATGGGCCGGCGCGGCCGCGCGCGGCGCGATTATTACCCGCCAGAACGACGCCACGATGACGTCGCTAGAGGCGGCGCGCCAGCAGCGCGCGGGCGCGTTCGCGTTCGGGCGGGTTGGCGTCGAGCGCCGCGTCGAACCGGAACTTGCCGGCCGCCAGCGTGGCCGCCACCACGCCGTCGCGATACAGCACGCGGTTTCCGGTCACGGCCGGCACCTTGTCACCGACCAGCAGCGTGCCGACGAGATTCAGCGGATCGGTCCCAGCAACGCAGATAAAAGCACCGTCGTTCGGCTGCCGGCGCACCTCGCGCAGCAGCGGAATCGCCTCGGGCAGCGCGAACTGCTCGCCCGCGAGTCCGTTGACGAACCGCCCGCCGCGGATCACGCCGCGCGACTCGAGCCGCTGCAGAACGCGCAGCAGATCGCGCCACGGCGGAAGCCATTCGGCCTCGCGTTCGAGCACGCGCCAGAACACGACACCGTAGCGGCGCAGCAACGTCATTGCGACGTGTTCGAGCGCCTCGGGCGGCAACTGGCGCCGCCGTTCGGGGGGATTTTCCGGCGCGACGGCGGACGGACGGCTTACGAGCGCCCAGCGCCCCGCGTCGTCCATGCCGCCGATCAGCGCGCTCGCTCGCGCGCGCCGGCTGCTGGAAAACGCGTTGCGTTTGGCGACTGGCTTCAGCAACGCGCGCAAGCCCGCGAAGCTGTCGGAGTTCGCGAGGCCGGCCGCGACCAGCTCGCCGAGCGCGTTTTCGAGCTCCATGCGCAGCACGCGCAACTCGGCGAGCAGTTCGTCGAAGAACATCGCGCCGTGTTGCGCGAGGGTGTCGTGCACGCTTTGCGCGAGCGCCGACAATTCGAGCTGGCGCGCCGGATCGAGCAGCGCGCGCCACGCACGCAACTGGGCGCGCGGCAGCAGCACGATCGGCGTGCCGCGGACCGGACCGGCGGCGCCGCGCGCCCGCTCGGTCAGGCGGGTCCAGACGATCTTGCCGGCGCGGCATAGCTCATCGAGCGAACTGCTGGTGTAGGCACGCACGCGCGCGGGCAGGATGTCTTCCTCCCACGCGCCGGCCGCGGCCTGGAAGCCTTCGAGCTGGTCGAGCGCGGCGGCGAGCGCGTCGCGGCCTTCGGCGCGCGACCTCGGCGTCAGATGCTGCCATTCGAACAGGAAGCGCATGAAGTCGTGCCGCTCGACCGGCTCGATCTCACGCCGCAGCCGCCTCACCGTGTAGCGGTGGATGCGTGCGAGCAGGTGTCGTTCGCACCATTCCTCGTCGCTCGTGTGCGGCGTGAAGCGGCCGCGCAACAGATAGCCTTCGGCTTCGAGCCGGATCAGCGCCTGTTCGATCCGGTCGGCCGGCAAACCGAGCGGACGCGCGATCGCCTCGACCGTCAGCGGGCCGAAGCCGGTCAGCCGTGCGCGCAACACGTCGACGAGCGCGTCGTCGGCGCTCCAGCTCTCGGTGTAGCCCTTCGGGGCGCTCAGCGGCGGCATGTAGCGATTTCGCGCGATGCCGGGGTACAGCGCTTCGAAGCAGGTGAGGCGTTCGGCGGGCAGCCAGAGTGCGCTGTCGCTGTCGCTGGCGTTGTCGTTGCCCGTGCTCGCGTTGGCTTGCGCGGCCAGCGGCAAGCGCGTCGCCCGGCCGGCTTTCGCCAACGCCGCAAGCAGCGTCGGCCAATCCTCGTGCGCGAGCGCCTCGGCCCCGGTGACGCACGCGAGGCCCGTCAGCGCTTCGTGCATTTCGTCGGCGTTGCGCGCCTGCGGCCACGCCTCGTCGCGCACGCTGTCGATCGCGGCGGCGTCGAGCGCGCCAAGATCGTCGGCGGTTTCAGGGTCCGTCCAGCGGCGGTTCAGCACCGCCTGGGTGCGGCGCTCCTCGATCGGCGCGTCGTCGAGGTACGCGTAGGGCTTCGCGGTCAGGATTTCGGCGGCGAGCGGTGACGGCGCCGGCAGATCACGCGCGACGAGCCGCAACTCGCCGCGCTCGATGCGGCGCAGCAGCGCGAGCCAGCGTTCGCTGTCCATCGCGTCGTGCAGACAGTCGTCGATGGTTTGGTCGACCAAGGGGTGGCGCGGCACCTCGCGTTCGCCGACGACGTTCTCCAGACAAGCGGCCTGCTCGGGAAACACGCTTGCGAGCAGATCCTCGCTGCGCATGCGCTGCAGTTGCGGCGCGGTCTTGCGGCCGCCCGTGTAGCGCGGCAGGCCGAGCGAGGTCGTCGCGTTCCAGCGCCAGCGCACGCCGAACAACGGCGCATCGAGCAGTGCCTGGATCAGCAGATGTTCGGCGCTGTTCGAGTGCAGATAGCGCCAGACCTCGTCGAGCACGAACGAGTGGCCGCCGGTCAGCGACAGCACGATCGCGTCTTCGGTGGCGGCGGCCTGCAACTCGAAGTTGAAGCTGCGGCAGAAGCGCTTGCGCAGCGCGAGCCCCCACGCGCGGTTCACGCGGCTGCCGAACGGCGAATGGATCACGAGCTGGGTGCCGCCCGATTCGTCGAAGAAGCGCTCCATCACCAGCGTGCTCTGCGTCGGCAGTACGCCGAGCGCGGCGCGCGCACGCGCCAGGTATTCGACGATCTGGCGCGCGGCAGGCTCGTCGAGCGCGAGCTCGTCGGCGAGCCAGGCGATGGCGTGGTCGAGGCGCGCGGTCGTGGGTTCGGCTTCGCTCGCGGGCAGCGTGGCTGCGGCAGGTGCAGACGCCGTTGTGGTCTGCGTCGCGCTCTGCGCCGCGGCAGCTTTCGCTTTGCGTCCTCTCTTTGCCGCGGTTTTCGCGGGCGTTGCGGCTGCTTCGAATTGGGCCGCAGCGATTGGCACCGCCGCAACCGCGTGTGACGCCGGCTCGCCCTCCGTCAGCAAACGCTCGACCTGCTCCCGCAATCTCGTGACCGCGAAAGACAGCTCGTCGCTGCGCCCCGGCGCCTCGCCGAGCCAGAACGGAATGTTCGGCGGTTGCCCTTGTGCGTCCTCGACCCGCACCCGGCCACTCTCGATTCGCAGAATCCGGTACGACGCGTTGCCGAGCTGGAACACATCGCCGGCGAGGCTTTCGACCGCGAAGTCCTCGTTGACGGTGCCGATATTGATCGCCTGCGGTTCGAGCACGACGGCGTAATCGGCGTTTTCGGGGATCGTGCCGCCCGACGTCACGGCGACCAGCTTGCCGCCGCGCCGGCCGCGCAGCGTGCCGCTTACCGCATCGCGATGCACGTACGCGGCGCGCGGACCGTGGCGGCTCGTGTAGCCCTCGGCGAGCATGCGCAGCACCGCGTCGTATTGCTCGCGCGACAGATCCGCGTACGGCGCTGCGCGCCGCAGCATGTCGAACAGCGCATCCTCGCTCCACTCGGCGCTCGACACTTCCGCGACGATCTGTTGCGCGAGCACGTCGAGCGGCGCGCGCGGGATGCGTAGCGCATCGAGTTCGCCACGCCGCACGCAATCGAGCAGCGCCGCGCATTCGAGCAGGTCGTCGCGCGAGGCGGGAAAGAGCCGTCCCTTCGGCATGCCGCCGACGTGGTGGCCCGAGCGGCCGACGCGTTGCAGGAACGGCGCGATCGCGCGTGGCGAACCCATCTGGCAGACGAGGTCGACGTCGCCGATATCGATGCCGAGTTCGAGCGAAGCGGTCGCGATCAGCACGCGCAGTTCGCCGCGTTTCAGGCGCTGTTCGGCGTCGAAACGATGTTCTTTCGCGAGACTGCCGTGATGCGCGGCGACCGCGTCCTTGCCGAGCCGCTCGGTCAGATGACGCGCGGCGCGCTCGGCCATCCGGCGCGTGTTGACGAAGATCAGCGTGGTGCGGTGCTGCGCGACCAGCTCGGCGAGCCGGTCGTAGACGCGCTCCCACACTTCGTTGGCCATCACCGCTTCGAGCGGCACCGGCGGGATCTCGAGCGCGAGGTCGCGCGCGCGGACGTGGCCGACGTCGATCACCGCGCACTCGGCCGGTACGTCGCTCTCGAGGCTCGCGCCGCCGACCAGAAACCGCGCGACCGCGCTGACCGGCTTTTGCGTCGCCGACAGCCCGATGCGCGGCAGGCGCCGGGCGCAGAGCGCGTCGAGCCGTTCGAGGCTCAGCGCGAGATGACTGCCGCGCTTGCTGCCGGCGAGCGCATGAATCTCGTCGACGATCACCGTGCGCACCGTTGCCAGCATGCGGCGGCCAGAATCCGAGCCGAGCAGCACGTACAGCGACTCGGGCGTGGTCACGAGAATGTGCGGCGCGCGCTTTTTCAACGCGTTGCGTTCCTGCTGCGTGGTGTCGCCGGTGCGCACCGCGGTGCGAATGTCGAGCGGCGCCAGGCCGAGCCTGTCGAGTTCGGCGGCGATGCCTTGCAGGGGCAGTTGCAGATTCAGGCGGATGTCGTTCGAAAGCGCCTTCAGCGGCGACACGTAGACGACCAGCGTTTGGTCGGGCAGCGTGCCGCCGTTCGCGAGGCCTTGCGAGACCAGGTCGTTCAGCGCGGACAGGAATGCGGTCAGCGTCTTGCCGGAGCCCGTCGGCGCGGCGACCAGCGTCGAGCGGCCGCTACGGATCTGCGGCCACGCGGCGGCTTGTGCGTCGGTCGGGGCGGCGAAGGTTTGCTGGAACCAGTTGGCGACGGCTGGGTGAAAACCGTCGAGCGCCTGCTGGGCTGGCGGTAAGGCTGGCGCGGCGGGGCGCGCCGCGCTCGCGGTGGAGCGGGCCTTGCGGGAGCGGGGCGCCGCGTCGAGTGCGGCGGAAGTCTTTGCCGAAGTCATGCTTGTGCAGATGAGGGCGGCGCGGGGGATATCCAGTCGGTACCGGGCAATGTCGACCGTTTTGGCGGTTGCGGGTCATTCCACGCTGACGGCGCAATAGCCGCCAGTCTCGCAGGTTTTCGCCGCTCGTGCGCGGCGCATCGGGCTTCGCGCCGCTGCTGGAATTCGTAGTCTTTTGCGGCGTGTGTGCCACTCCTACCAACCTCCGCCAATTGCAGTACGCTTGACGACTCTTCCTGCACCCACGATGGAGCGTCGACGATGCGATATAACCAGTTGGGCCGTACCGGTGTGTTTGTTTCAGAGTTGTGTTTGGGCACGATGACCTTCGGGGGTGGCGAAGGCATCTGGCGGCAGATCGGCGACCTGCAGCAGAACGACGCGGAGCGGCTGGTCGGCCGGGCGCTCGACGCGGGCATCAATTTCATCGACACCGCCGACGTTTACGCGGGCGGCCTGTCCGAGCAGATCACCGGCCAGGCGCTGAAGAATCTGCAAGTACCGCGCGACAAGGTCGTGATCGCGACCAAGGTGTTCGGCCAGACCGGCGAGTTCGCAAACGCGCGCGGCGCGTCGCGCTATCACATCCTCGACGGCATCAAGGCAAGCCTGAAGCGTCTGCAACTCGATCACGTCGACCTGTATCAGATCCACGGTTTCGATCCGGCCACGCCGATCGAAGAAACCGTGCGCGCGCTCGATACGCTTGTGCAGCACGGCCACGTGCGCTACGTCGGCGTGTCGAACTGGGCCGCGTGGCAGATCGCGAAGGCGCTCGGCATCGCCGAGCGGCTCGGCACTGCGCGCTTCGAAACGCTGCAGGCGTATTACACGCTCGCTGGCCGCGATCTCGAACGCGAACTCGTGCCGATGCTGCAAAGCGAAGGCCTCGGCCTGATGGTGTGGAGTCCGCTCGCGGGCGGTTTGCTGAGCGGCAAATACGGACGCGAGCAGCAGGCCGAGGCGGGCAGCCGTCGCACGAACTTCGATTTTCCGCCTGTCGATCGCGAGCGCGCGTATGACTGCATCGACGTGATGCGCGAAATCGCTGCAGCGAAAAACGTCTCGGTCGCGCAGATCGCGCTGGCGTGGCTGCTGCATCAGCGTGTCGTCAGCACGGTCATCGTCGGCGCGAAGAAAATCGAGCAGCTCGACGACAACATCGCGGCGACCAACGTCGCGCTATCCGCCGATGAGCTCGCGAAGCTGGCCGAAGTCAGCGCGCTGCCGGCGGAGTACCCCGGCTGGATGCTGGAGCGGCAGGGCGAGCAACGCCGGCAGCAGCTGGCCGAGGTTCGGCACGTCGTGCAGCGATAACGCGACGGCGTACTCGCGCTCGCCCTGGAAGCCCGAATCTTCATCGATGGGCCGCGCGAGTTTCATGCTCGCGCGCGCGGGGCTGAGGCGGTCGACTGGAAAAAACGCCAACTCGTGAAGACGATCCACCGCTCTCAGGTTCTCCGCGGCCATTTCGTTTCGGCACTCGCTCAGGTCTCGACGTCCGCGAGACTGAAAGTCTCCGTCTTGTCGTTGTACGAGAAGATTTCCGCGTAACGACCCCAGTCGATCACCGCATCGAGTGTCTCCTGCGCCGCGCTGTCGGACAGCAGGTCCTCGAGTTCCTGCTCGAAGCGCACGCGCGGCGCGCGATGTCCGGGCCGTTCGTTGAGCACCTTTCTGATTCGCGCGGCGAGCGGCACGCGCTGCAATAGATGATCGGCGAACATGATCTTGCGCTCCTGCGTGCTGCCCTCGGCGAATCGATGCGCGGGTGGCGTCAGGAACACGTCACCCTCGCTGACTTCGGCAAAGCCGAGGTACTGCAGCATCTCCGCGATCGGGAACAGTTCGTCGACTTCCAGCTGCAGTGTGCGCGCGATCTCGGGCATGTCGGCGCGGCCGTTGTAGGGCGCTGCAGCGAGCGTTTCGAGCAGACCGGCCATCAGGTTGGTCGACACGTTCGGCAACCAGCTGCCGGGTTCGAGTTCGCGTTTGGCCGCGGTGTCGCTGGGGCGCGCGGTCATCTTCGCGTAGATTTCGTCGACGAGCGCGCGAAAATCCGGGTCGAGCCGGTTGCGCGGATGCGCGAACGGCACTACGGTCTCGGCCACCACGCGCCCGGGGTTCGACGACAGCACGAGAATGCGATCGCACATGAACACGGCTTCCTCGATGTTGTGCGTGACGATCAGCACCGACTTGATCGGCATGCGGTCCTGGTTCCACAGGTCGAGCAGGTCGGTGCGCAGCGTTTCGGCGGTCAGCACGTCGAGCGCGGAGAACGGCTCGTCCATCAGCAGGATGGTCGGATCGACGACGAGCGCGCGCGCGAAGCCGACGCGCTGCCTCATGCCGCCCGACAGTTCGCGCGGATACGCGTTTTCGAAACCATCGAGGCCGATCAGATCGATCGCGGCGAGCGCGCGCGTGCGCCGCTCCTCGACGCCGACGCCGAGCGCCTCCAGCCCCGCTTCGACGTTCTGCAGCACCGTCAGCCACGGAAACAGCGCGAAGGTCTGGAACACCATCGCGACACCCTCGGCGGGACCGTCGAGCGGCTTGCCCAGGTAGGTCACATTGCCGCTCGTCGGCCGGATCAGACCGGCGATGATGCGCAGCAGCGTCGACTTGCCCGAGCCCGAGCGGCCGAGCAGTCCGACGATTTCGCCCTCGTGCAGCGTCAGATTGACGTCGTCGAGCACCAGCAGGTCGCTCTGGTTTTTATGGAAGCCGCGGCTCACGTGCTCGATGTTCAGCACTTGCGCGCCCACGCGCGGCGACGACTGGAGCCGGTCGGCGGGAATGGCTTGAATGACGTTTTGCATGGGTTCACTCCTGGTCGAGTCGCAGCCTGATTTCGGCAAAGGCATACAGGGGGCGCCACAGCGCGCGGTTGAATAGCGTGACGAATAGCGACATCACGGCGACGCCAAGGATGATCTTCGGAAAGTCGCCCGCGGCGGTCGTCTCGGCGATATAGGCGCCGAGGCCGTGCGCGATCACATTGGTATCGCCCCACTGGACGAACTCGGACACGATGCTCGCGTTCCACGCGCCGCCCGATGCGGTGATCGCGCCAGTTACGTAGTAAGGGAATACGCCCGGCAGCATCAGCTGGCGCCACCATTGCCAGCCCCGGATGCGGAAATTGATGGCCGCCTCGCGGTAGTCGTTCGGATAGGCGGTCGCGCCCGCGATCACGTTGAACAGGATGTACCACTGCGTGCCGAGCACGATCAGCGGCGACAGCCAGATATCCGGATTCAGATGAAAGCGCACGATCACGATCACCAACACCGGGAACAGCAGGTTCGCGGGGAACGCGGCGAGAAACTGCGCGAGCGGCTGGACCTTCTCGGCGAGCGCCGGACGCAGGCCGATCAACACGCCAATCGGTACCCAGATCACCGAGGAGATCGCGATCAGCACGGCGACACGCAGTAGTGTGATGAGCCCGAGCACGAACACGTGACCGACCTCGTCGAGCGTGACGCCGGCACGCACATAGGCGACGACGCGATAGATCGCATAGACCGTCAGCACGAATACGAGCACGCCGCACACGATGTCCCCCACGCGCGTCGATTTCTCGCCGCGCGGTCCGCTGGCGCGTCGCGCGCTCGCGAAAGGCACACGGAACGGAATGCGTGCGGTGGTCGCGAGCATCACGCCCGCCGGCGTCAGCAACTGATGAATCAGACGAGTGCGCCGCATCGTGTCGAGCAGCCAGGACTGCGGCGCGTTGCCCGAAGTCGTGGTCTCCATGCGGAACTTGTCGGCCCACGCGACGAGCGGACGGAACAGCAACTGGTCGTAGGCGAGAATCACGACCGTCATCGTCAGAATGACCCAGCCGATCGCGTGCAGGTTCTTGTCGCTGATCGCCTGCGTCAGGTAGGCGCCGATGCCCGGCAGCGTAACCGTATGATTGCCGACCGTGATCGCTTCGGAAGCCACGACGAAGAACCAGCCGCCCGACATCGACATCATCATGTTCCAGATCAGGCCGGGCATCGAGAACGGCACTTCGAGTTTCCAGAAGCGCTGCCATGAAGTCAGATGAAAGCCGCGCGAGACTTCGTCGAGATCGCGCGGCACCGTGCGTAGCAACTGATAGAAGCTGAACGTCATGTTCCACGCCTGGCTCGTGAAGATCGCGAAGATCGCGGCGAGTTCGGCGCCGAGCACGCGGCCCGGGAACATCGCGAGGAAGAACGTGACCGTAAACGAGATGTAGCCGAGCACCGGCACCGACTGCAGGATGTCGAGAATCGGCACCAGCACGAGACCGGCGCGGCGGCTCTTGGCGGCCAGCGTCCCGTAGACCAGCGTGAAGATCAGCGACGCGACCATCGCCGCGAGCATGCGCAGCGTGGTGCGCATCGCGTACTCGGGCAGGTTGGCCGGATCGAGCGAGATCGCCTGCGTCTTTAGCGTCGACATCGGCGCTAGCGTCTGATGAAAGCCGATCGACGCCATCGCGATCAGGCAGATGATCAGCGGGAACGCGACGAAGTCCCAGCCGTTTGGACGCAGCCGTCGTGCGGATGCATTGGCGGTGCGGTTCAGGTTGAAACCGAACTCCATCAGTAACCTCCGGGGCCGTGGGTATTTGCGCACAGCGAAGTCGTGCCGCCGTACAGGGCGGCGACACATGCATCGATTCGCGAGGGATTCTTGAGTTGGAACATGACGAATCGCAAATTGATGAAAGGGCACATTCAGCAAGCAACGGCCACGACGAGGCAACGCCACAATCTTTCGATAATGGCGTTGATTCGTGACAGAAACCTGGCAGGACTTAAGAGAGCAGCGACCCGATTCGGCGCCACAGCGTGACAAGCCGATTCGATTGGACCGGATCGAGCGACAGAAGCGACTCGTAGTGAGCGCGCGACTCGTTGCGATAGGGCAGATGCGGCAAAAGCAGAGCGAAATACATGACGTTTCTCCGCGCGTCGTATGTGACGCGGCAAGCGGAAAGCGGGCAGACGGTCCAACGTCGCACGCTTGGCGCGGCGTCAGGTTGCTAGCTGCTTTCCTTCTAAGGCTGAAGGGAAGGGGCATAAACAACAACTGTCACTGTCGGGCATGGGGCTCCTCGTCGGGTTGAACTGCGCTCAGGCACGCAGCGTGGTTTTACCGGCCTCGCCAGAACCCGCGACCAGGCGCGGGTATCGGCGAGCTTCGGCCGCAAACCCGAAGGCTTGCGAGGGCGTGCCAGTGCGGACGAGCGAAGGCCGCGTCCACATGGCGCTCATGATCGAGGTGCACGAAGAAGATTTGCTACGGCGCGCACCGTTCTGCCTGCTGGCGGAACGGCGGCGCGGGGAAGGGGCGCGGACGTTCTGCCGGTCAGGCAGTGAAACTGTTCGAAGATCGACTACTGCAGGTGTCCAAGGCATCAGCCCCATTTGAGAAGACGGGCGAATTCTAGACGCGGTAAAAAGCCGGAGTCAACCAGATTCTGTAAGCAGAGCCAACATTTATCGGCGAAGGCTTGCGCAACGAGTTCGAGAATCATTGCGTGCGGCCCCGAGAACCCGACGTTGTCTTTATGCGTTTTTTAATTGCGCTTTTTCGGGCAACGTCGATACAATTCGCCCCAACGTATCGAAGGAGTCACCCATGGACGCATGTTCAGGCAGTGGAAGTCCGATGCCGGCCAGCGCCGGCAACACAACCGCGAGATAGTCGCCGCAGGTTCACTCCTTCGCCGCTAACTCGCCCCATTCGGGTTAGCGCGCTTCAATTCTGACCGGCCTTTGCTGCCGGTTTTCCGTAGCACGCTTCCTCTTTTCTGACCGTCGTCTGCAACCTCTGCTTGTAGAGGCGGTTGCGCTTTCGCATTGCGCTCGTTGTGCGCCGGAGTGCGTCACGGTAACGTCGCTGGCTCGCGCAAGCTTGCATGCCGGGAATGAATTGAACACACGTTTGCCACCTGCGTGCGAACGACAACGGAGCGATCCGGCTATAACTTCAACCCCAGAGACGTGATGGAAAATATCTACAAGCGCAGACCGCAGAGCTCCGGCGGTGCCATCGCCGCGAGCGCGGTTCTTTCTCTCGGCCTCGTTCCTTGCGCGTTCGCGCAGACACCCGGCGAAGCCGCGCCGACGCAAGCGGCGCCATCGACCGCTCCGGCCGCACCGGCTCCCGGCGCCACGGACAATGCGGCGCCCGCCGATCAGAGCGTCGCCGCGCCCACGGCATTGTGGGAGCGCTCGAACCTGCTCGGCGACATGGGCGGTTTGCGTCCGTGGCTCGGCAACTACGGTGTGACTTTCAATCTGCAGGAGACCGGCGAGTACATGGGCAACCTCTCGGGCGGAACGAATCGCGGCGGTGCTTATCAAGGCTTGACCGAGTTCGGACTCGTCGTCGATACGCAAAAGGCGTTTGGATTGCCAGGCGGCACTTTCAACGTGTCCGGTCTGCAGATTCACGGCACGAGCCTGACCGCCAGAAATCTGCAAACGCTGCAAACCGCGAGCGGCATCGAAGCCGACGCCGCGACCCGTCTGTGGGAACTGTGGTATCAGCAGTCGCTCGGCAACGTCGACGTGAAGATCGGTCAGCAGAGTCTCGATCAGGAGTTCATGGTCAGCCAGTACGCGGCCACCTTCATGAACGCGACGTTCGGTTGGCCAGTGCTGCCGTCCGTCGATCTGCCGGCGGGCGGCCCGGCCTATCCGCTGTCGTCGCTCGGCGTGAGGGCGCGGGCGTCGTTCGCGAACGGAGTAACCGTGCTGGGCGGCGTATTCGACGGCAATCCGGCGCCAGGCGTCGGCGATCCGCAAAAGCTCAACGCGAGCGGAACGAACTTCAATCTCGGCAACGGCGTGCTCGTGATCGGCGAACTGCAGTACGCGATCAACCAGCCGTCGGCGAATGCGTCCGATCCGAAGCCGGCCGGCCTGCCGGGCACCTACAAGCTCGGCTTCTGGTACAACAGCAACCACTTCGCGGGTCAGGGTTTCGACACGAGCGGCGTGTCACTAGCGAATCCGGCGAGCAACGGCGTGCCGACGAGTCATCGCGGCAACTACAGCTTCTACGCGGTCGCCGATCAGATGGTGTGGCGCGCGGGTTCCGACAGTCCGCGGTCGCTCGGTGTGTTCGCGCGCATCATGGGTGCGCCGGGCGATCGCAATCTGGTCGATCTCGGCGTGAACGCGGGCGTGACGCTCAAGGCGCCGTTCAAGGGGCGCGACAACGACGTGGTCGGGCTCGCGCTCGCCTATGCGAAGATCGGCTCGCACGCGCAGGATCTCGCGAGCGCGCAGGCGCTGTACACGCCGGGCTATCCGGCGCGCAGCGCGGAGACGATGCTCGAAGCCACCTATCAGTATCAGGTCGTGCCGTGGTGGATGCTGCAAGCGGACTTCCAGTACTTCTGGCGGCCGGGCGGCGGAATTCCGCACCCGGCCGATTCGTCCCAGCGCATCAAGAACGAAGCGGTTCTCGGTTTGCGCACGACGATTCAGTTCTGAGGAACGGTCACCAGGCGGGTAGGCGTTTGATCGATCGCTGCAACAACGGCCGCGCGCCGCATCGCCGGACATGATCGGTCGATGCGGCACGTAAGGACGGACGATGACTTGGCGATCGCTGCGTCTCATCATCAACCTCGCTTACCCCTGCGTATGCGCGGCGACCGCGTCCAGCGTGCGCGCCGAGTACACCAGCGTCGCGCCCGCGTTGATCGCCATCGCGACGCCGAGCGCTTCGGCGATTTCCTCGCGGGTCGCGCCGTGCTTCAGCGCCTCGGCCGTATGGACCGTGATACAGCCGTCACAGCGCAGGCTGACCGCTACCGCGAGCGCAATCAGCTCGCGCGTTTTCGCGCCGAGCAGATCGGTCTTCTGACCGGCGCTCGACATCGCCTGATACGCCTTCACGCTTTCGGGCGCGAGCTTCGACATTTCGCCGATACGGCCGAACAGTTCCTTGCGGTAATCGATCCAGTTCAACATGGCAGTGCTCCTTGGTCCGTTGCGCGCCGGCGGTTGCCGGCGTCGTGGGACAAAGTATTGCGCCGCGTCGCGATATCCTGAATACTGATTCGACTCAACTTTTAGCGCGCTCGTCTCATGGACACGCTCAGTCGCCTGATCGACCTTGCCCGGCCGCAAGCGAGTCTCGATCTTCGCTGCCTGCTATCAGGCGCATTCGACATCGATCACGCGCCGCTGGAGGCGGGCGTCGCGCCGTTTCATCTGGTGCTCGACGGCAGCTGTGTGATCGAGACCGCCGCCGGCGAGCCGCTCGAATTGCAGGCCGGCGATTTCATGCTGTTTCCGCGTGGCGCCGCGCATCGCATGCGCGACGTAAAGCGCTCGGCGGGTGGCCTGCCGTTGACGCTCGGGCATGACGGCATGCTGCCGGTGCGGCGCAACGATGGCCACGAAACCACTGCCACGGCCGCGCACGCGCCCAACGACGGCGCGATTCATGACGGCGTCGATCTGCTGTGCGGCCGCTTCGTCTATGCACCTGGCTCATCGGCGTTGCTGCTCAATGTGCTGCCCGATCCGCTGCACGTATCGCTCGGGGATGCGCAAACGCTCGATGCGTTGCAGGCGGTGATCACTCTGATGCGCGGCGAAGCGCAGCGGCGTCAGCCGGGCGCGCTCGCGATCGTGACGGCCTTGAGCCACGCGCTGTTCGCGATGGCACTGCGCGTGCACGGCGAGCGCAATGCGAACGGCACCGGGATGCTCGCGTTGCTGACGGACGCACGCCTCGGCGCATCGGTGCAGGCCATGCTCGACGCGCCCGAACGCGCATGGACGATCTCTGAACTCGGCGAGCGCGCGGCGATGTCGCGCGCGACCTACGCGCGCCACTTCAACGAGCGCGCGGGCGTGACCGTGATGGATTTTCTGACGCAGATCCGCATGGCGATCGCCAGCGATCTGCTGTTGCGCACACAACGCAGCGCGGCGGACATCGGCGAGGCGGTCGGCTATCAATCGGAGGCGGCGTTCGGCAAGGCGTTCGCGCAAAGCGTCGGTGTGACGCCGGGACGTTACCGGCGCCGCACACCAACGGACGATGCTCTGGATGAGTGACTAAAGACTCAACGCGTGGGCGATTCTATCTGGGCGGTCCGCCCTTGCTGAACACGCGCCTTTCGAACGACGCCATCAGTCGCGCGACCACGAGCGCGCAGACCGTGCCGAGCGTCACTTCGGCAAGCCGCAGAAAGGCCTTGTCCCACGCCGTGCCGATGCCTGGCACCAGCAGCATGATCGTCGCGGTGATGCCGCCGAGGCGCGCTGCGCTGCCGACGTTGACGACCCAGCAGATCAGGATCGCGACCGCCACGGTTGCCGCGTACGCGGCAAAATGGCCGCCGCCCGCGAGCGTGCCGATCAGCCCGCAAATACCGCCGACCATCGCACCGATGAACTGGTCGCGCGACAGCTTGCGGGTGTCGATATAACTATGCTGGCTCACCGCGATCGCGGTGATCGCGGCCCAGAACGCCTGCTCGGTGTGCAGCGCGCGACCGATGCCGAACGCGAGACTCGCGCCCGCCACGGCCTGCACGGCCATGAAGCCGCCCTCGATCAAGCGGTCGCCGAGCGGCAGGGTCTTCAGGAAAGCGAACAGCGCATCGGCGGCGTGCGTGCGCGAGGAAGGGCTTGAATCGTCGGACGGAGTCATCGGATGAAGGCGCGCTCGGCGGGGAGGGGAGTGTGCCGTATTCTAGCGGCTCGGCTTCACGCTTCCACTGCTAGCTAGATCGTGCCGAACGGCGCGCGCGGCCGGTCGCGTAGCGCGTGCGCGAGAATCTGCAGGCCACGCGTCAACTGCTCGCGCGACTCGGCGCACGCGAGGTTGATGCGCACGCCGTGCTCGACCGTCGAGCGATCGACCGCGAACGCGGATGCGGGCATCGTGTTGACCCCGCGCGCGAGCGCGTTTGCCGCGAAGTCGTCCGAGCGCCACGGCGGCGGCACGCGCAACCACACGAACATGCATGCGGGGTCGCTCTTCAGATGCTCGGCGGGCAATAGTTCGCGCGCGATCTCCTGGCGCGCGCAACTCGGCGCGCTGCGCGTCGAGGATCGTCTGCGCGGTGCCGTCCTCGATCCAGCGCGTCGCGATCAGCGTCGACAGCGGCGCAGGCATCCATGCGGTCGTTCGCACGGCTTCTGCCGCATGGGGATCTGATCAAGCCGCCTTATACGCTGTTCGAGGTACAGCAGGGGCAGAGGAAGAGTCAGCGGACCGTGGGCGGCAGTGGGGTGTGAGCGTTGTTCAGACCGGGCCGGCTGTCAGCAGCGCGCGTTCACCGGCGAGGCGATCCGCTTCTCGACATCCGACGAGGCGATCGCGGCCATCAAGGACGGCCGCGTGCAACCGGGCAAGGTCGTCGTGATGCGCGGCGCGGGCGTGCGCCCGACCGATGCCGTCAATTTTAGGCAATCGACTTCGTTGTCGACTTCGACCTCAACTGACATCAGCACGCACAAAGCGACGTAACGTCGCTTTCCACCGCGCTGAGCACGACCAACAGCAGCCTCGCTTCCCTGTCCACCGGCCTCGGCGACGCGGTCCAGTACGACGACCCATCCCACACGAAAGTCACGCTCGGCGGCGCGAACTCGGTGTCGATCGGCTCGCTCGGTCACGAACGGACGATCTCGAACGTCGCGCCGGGCGTCAGTCCGACCGAGGCGGTCAACATGCAGCAGTTGGACTCGGTTCAGCAGGGGGGGGACGCGGTGGCGCGCCAGGCCTATTCAGGCAGCGCCGGCGCGACCGCGTTGACGATGATCCCGGACGTCGACCCCGGCAAGACCCTCTCGGTTGGAATCGGCTCGGGCAACTACAAGGGCTACACGGCCGTTGCAATCGGCTTTTCCGCGCGCATGACCGCCAACCTGAAGGTCAAGGGCGGCGTCGGTACGAGCGCGACGGGGAAACCGGCTGTATGTCCGCGACGATCCCGATCCATTACCGCCGCCGACGCGCGGCCGGATACTCGCGCGCCAGATCGAATCACTGATAAGGGGGGGTGATCGTGCAATATGAACCCCCCCTTCGAAAACACCATCCCCCCTCTCAAAGGGGGGGGATTTGAAAAGCGACTGGCTCTATCTTTCTTCTCGAAATTCACAAGGCATACGGGGCCGGCGCCGCTGGCCGCTCACGCCGACCTGGTGCCGTATGCGATTTTTTATGTTGGCTTTTTCGTCCTGTTTGAACTGGTTGCTCGTGTGAGTGGAATTCCAGATGCAAATGTCTTTCGCCGCATCTGTCGAGCGGGCCGGTCTTCAAGTCGCCAGGGCGAAAGAAAAAAGGTGATAGATGAATATCCTGTTGGTGGAAAGCGATCCCGCGCAAGCTGATTCGGTCGAAAGGGAAATCGGGCAATCCGGGCATCGAATAAACAAGGTCGAGCGGGGCAAGGACGCAATCAGTTTTCTTCAGGCCAACGAGGTCGATCTCGTGGTGCTCGACTGGGAATTGCCGGGCATGAGCGGCTTCGAGGTGCTGTACTGGATACGCCGTCACCTAGGCCGCGAACCCGCGGTGCTGTTCGTGACCAGCCGGCTTCTGGAAGTCGACATCGTGCAGGCGCTGGACGCCGGCGCGGATGACTACGTCGTCAAGCCGTTCCGGGCCAAAGAGCTGGGGACACGGGTAGGCGCGCTGTTGCGTCGCACACGACGCAGCATCAAGGTGGAAAGTGCAATCGCGGTTGGGCCGTATGTATTCGACGTCACGCAGCGCAGTGTTTTTCTGCACGGCGAATCGATCTTGTTGACGGAAAAGGAATTCGACGTGGCGGCCTATTTCTTCGCGAACGTCGGACGGGTCGTTTCCAAGCGGCTTCTGGCGAAGCTTGCGTGGGGCCGCGAGCTGGATAGTACGTCGCGCACGATCGACACGCATATCTACCGGCTGCGACGCAAGCTGGCCCTGCATCCGGACAACGGCGTGCGATTGACGACCGTCTATACGCACGGCTACCGCCTCGACGAGGCCGATGCTGGCAGCGCGGAAGCGCAAGCGCCGGCGAGCACCGAGCCGGAAGACGCTGTCGCGGAGAAGGACACGTCCGAGCAGGGCGCGCAAAGCGATCTCCGCTAGCGATCCGACACGAGGCCATGAGCGACCTGAAGCGGATTGCGCTGGTCGCGCCTCGTTGCGCGGCTCCTCATTGAGTCGTCATACGGTTCGGCGTATCTTGAAAGCAAATTCACAACGACCCTCCATGCCTCTCACGGATAGCCGGTGAGAGGACACCTCATGAATACGACCGCTGATAGTTTCGAGCGTGAATGGATCGTGTCGCTGATCCAGACCAAGATGATGCCGCCGCGTCTTCCCGCGGGTTGCGTGCAACGGCCGGGATTGCTCCGGCGACTCGATGAACGACGTCCGCGTCACATTACGCTCGTGACCGCGCCCGCGGGTTTCGGCAAAACGACCTTGCTTGCCGCGTGGAGCGAAGCGCAAACGAGAAAGAAGCGTCCCGTTGCGTGGCTCAGTCTCGATGGAGAAGACGACGATCCGCAGCAACTCGGGGCCTATCTGGTGGCGGCGCTTTGTCGCGCGTCGAAGGAGATCGCGTGGCAGGCACAGCAACTTCTCGATAACGATGCACACACGCCGGTCAGAACGGTCATTTCAGTGCTGCTCAATGGCATCGCCGCATACGGCCGCGGTGTTTTCCTGGTGCTCGACGACGTCGACCGTCTGAGCGCGAAACCCGTTCTCGCGATCGTGTCGCGCCTGCTGCGCTACGCGCCCGACAACCTGCACGTGCTGCTCGGCGCGCGCGGCGAACCGGCGCTGTCGCTGAGCGGGCTGCGCTCGCCCGACAAACTTTCGCGTGTGAATGTCGACGATCTGCGCTTTTCGCTCGACGATGCTCAGGCGTTTTTCGACCACACCGGTAACGCGCTGCTCAACCGCAACAGCGTCGAGTTGTTGAACAGCGCGACCGAAGGCTGGGTGGCCGGGTTGCAACTGGCTTCGCTCGGACTGAACCGGATCGATGACGTGGCCGCGCTTGCCAGTCATCTCGCCGGTTCCCGCTTCGGCATCGATCGCTACCTGAACGATACGGTGTTTGCGCATTTGCCGCCGCCCATGCTGACGTTTTTGCTTTACACGTCGATTCTCGAGCGGCTTACGGCGACGCTGTGCGACGATGTCATGGGCGGGGAGGGCCAAAGCGGAGAAAAGCTGGACTGGCTCGAGCGGCATAACGTGTTCATCCGGCCGCTCGATGAGACGCAGAACTGGTATCGCTATCACGCATTGCTGAGCGATGCGCTTCGCCGCCGTCTCATGCGTCAGACGCCACGACAGGTTCCGTTGCTGCATCGCCGGGCCAGCCTGTGGTTCGCGCGGGCTCGCCTGTGGCGAGAAGCCGTGCGACATGCGCTGGCTGCGGGCGACATCGGGCAGGCGGCGCAGTGGGCCGAAAACTGTGCGATAGAGATGCTCCAACGCGGCGACCCGTTCAGGCTGCCGGGCTGGATTCGCAAACTGCCGCCGGACGTGATCGCGGGTCGGCTGCGCTTGCGTCTGGTGAAAGCCTGGGCTCTCGCGATGTCGCTTGAGACCGCGCGCGCGTCGAAGGAGATCGGCGAGATTGCCGACGAGTTCGAACGAATGGCCCGTGATGATCGGTCGGTAGCCGACGAGGTCGCATGGGCGGAGATCAACGCGATCCACGCGGTGATCGCTTGCGTGAACGACGACAGCGAACATGCGCTGGAACTCGGGCGTGCCGTTGAGGCATCGACGGCGCCTGCGGAACCGTGGGTACGCCATTACGGGCAAAGCGCGGAGATTTTCGGCTTGATGTATAGAGGGCAGTTCGCCTACATCTCCCGCGTATGGAGAGCGCGGGTCGATCAGGTGGGACTCAGCCGGAAACCGAACAGCGCGGATATGTTGCGCGACGCGGTGTACGGCATCGCCGCGCTGATACACGGCGAACTTCCCGATGCGAGGCGGGTGATGGAGGTCGCGATGCGGTACTCCGAAGACAAGCTAGGAGAGTGGTCGGCGGGCGCGGCCGCGGTAGCCGGTTGCCTTGCGTCGATTTACTACGAGTGTAACGAGCTGTCCAAGGCGCGCAAGTTGATCGACGGTCGCATGACCATCGCGCTGGAGACTTCGCCGCTCGCCGCATTGATGCGCTATATGCTTACCGCGTCGCGCCTGCTGTGGCGGGATGGCAAAAAAGGGCCGGCGCTCGCCGTTCTCGAGGACGGTCGACAGCTCGCGATAACCCGTCGATGGTTGCGTCTGAAGCTCGCGTGCGATGCGGAAACCGTCAGACAGCTGCTTGCCGACGGTAGGGTGGTCGAGGCGCGACAGGTCACCGACGAACTGAGCGCGAGTGTACCGATGATGTGCGAAGGGCGAAGGGGCTCGGCGATGGAAACGTGGGCAAGCTACTGCGTGCTGCAAGCCCGCGTTCTGCTCGCTGAAAATGCCGCCGGCGACGCGGTCGGTTTTCTCTCGCGCTCACTCGACAATCTGGTTGCACTGGGCTGGCGCTATGCCGAGGCCGTCGTTTCGCTGCTGCTTTCTCTCGCGCATGAGCAGAACGGTGCTTCGGAACAGGCGTTCGCCGCGCTGGGAAACGCGCTGCGGATCGGCGGCGCGATGGGGATGATCAATAGCTTCGTGGACGAGGGGCCGCCGATGCGTGCGTTACTGGAACGCTTTCGCCGCACGCCATCGGAAATCGCGACCGGGCACGCCACGTATATCGGCACGGTGCTGTCGGCTTTCGACGAGGCGGATAACACGCCATCTTCTTCGTCGAGCTATGCCGACACGAAGATAACGCCGGGCACACTGAGCGCGCGAGAACTCGAAATACTGGGCTACGTCGCTCGCGGGCTGTCCAACAAGGAAATCGGACGATCATTGAATCTGGCACCCGAGACGGTCAAATGGCACATGAAGAACGTGTTCGAAAAACTGAACGTCAATTCGCGGTACGAGGCCGTGCAGAGTGCCTTCGGCATTCAGCCTGGAGCCGACTGAAGCGCCGTGCCGCGTGATGGCGCCGTCATCCGGTCACCTCACCGCGGCTCGCGTCCAAACGCTTCGCGCAGCTTGCGCTTGGCCCGCTGCAACGTATCGCGCCGCTCCTTCGGCAGGTTTCGGCCCGCTCGATTGATGTAGAAATTGAGCATCGACATCGCCGATTGAAACGGCGAGCCCTTGCGTCGACGGCTCGCCGTCGACGAGTGCTTCAACGATTGCGCGATGGACTCCGCGCTGCCGGTTTTGAAAATATCCTTCTGGATGTCCATCGCGTCGCTCGTTTCCATTACGTGATGCGACCATCTCTTCGCGCCGGATGCGCCGCTCGACTTCGCGGTTTTAGCGCGATGCGCGGCGTGCGCCTGCGCGTGGCGCTGACGCGGTGGCCGTCCCGACTTGCCACGAGACACAGGGCGTTTCGATTTGCTGCTGGTCTTTCGGGTCGCCATTGTGTGGTCTCCTGAAGGGGAATGTCGGACTCGCCACGCGTCGAAAATGGTCGATTTGGCGATCAGAGCTTCACGCCACCGGCCTCGGGCGCATCCGACGAACCCGCGGGAATGTCATCGACGCCGAGGTCGTCGCGCCTCGTATAGACGTCGCGGCCCCAGTACGGTTCGCTGCCGTAGTACTGATGCACGGTGGTGGCCCACGTCTGATCCGCCATCGATGGCCAGTGATCCTTATCAAATCCCGGTGCGTTCTTCACGCGCTCGGCCACCATGTTCAGCACGAAGCATTTTTCCTGCGTATCGAGTGTCAGCGCACGCCACGGAACCGCGAGCAGCTTGTCGCCGATGCCGAGAAAACCGCCGCTCGACAGCACCGCATAAGCGACGCGGCCCGAACGCACGTCGAGCATGATGTCCTTGATCTTGCCGATGTGCTCGCCGTCGCTGCTGATAACCTTGTTGCCGTCGAGCGTAGCCGCGGCCATTACATCCGGACCTGGGCCTTCCGCGGTCGCGGCGCCTTTACCGACGATGTTCGCACCTTGTGTCTGGGTCTGCATCACCATGATGGGCTCCTTTTGAAGGGGTGAATGTACCGAGGCGTTTAGCAACGGCCGTTCCATCTAGCCATGCGGCGCCGTTACGCCGTGGCGCGCGGCGCATCCGCGCGACGAGGCACCGCGTGCGTAAAGGATGCGAGCGTGTTTGCAATTATTTCGTCAGTGCCGACGCAAGCGCTGATCAGCAAAGCGCGATGCGCGCATGCGACGACTGCATCGCGCGGCATAGGCCTTGCTCGACTCTCAGTGATGGCAGCCGGGAACCGAAGGATCGCACCCGTCCTTTTACTTCAGGGAGAACCCAGATGAGCAAGTATCCGAAGGCATGGCTGTTCGCGGCATGTGTGGTCGCGTCGGGCGCCGTCGCGTCGGGCGCCGCGTTCGCGCAGGCGGGCGGCGGTAACGGCAATAGCGGCACCGGCGGCGGCAACGCGCATGGCGCGGCGACCGCGGCGCCGACGGCGGGCAACGAGCCCGCGTCGAATGTCACGGGCAGCACCATGGGATCAACTTCGTCGATGAAACATCATCACAAGAAGTCGAAGGCAAACAAGCCGATGACCGATACGACGAACACGCCCGGCGCCAATGCCAGCAGCGATACGAACGGACAGTAACGCTGGATCGATGCGGGCGCGGCCATGCACCTGTGCGTTCATCGTAACGCGCCGGCGGTATCGCGCTCCCCATCGAGGGAGAAAATCATGACCAAGAAAATTCATTATCAGGCGAACATCTGCGGCGGGAACTTCGCGCATGTTCGCGAGTGCTTCAGCAACTGGAAGGCCGAGACGCTCGTGTATCGTCGGCAACAGCCGATGTTCGAAGGCAAGCAGGAAGTGCGGCCGTTGACGGAGCGTGTGTTCGACAACGGTGAAGTCGCGCATGACACGCTCGCGCGCGTATGTTCGCCAAACGATGCCTATGCGCTGGCGGCGGAGATACGCGACGGCGAACGCGACGTTTGGCTCGTGATGGCGGCGTTCGAGGAAGACGTTTGAGCCGGGGTCGATTCGGCGCTGAGCCCGTCACTGGGCCGGCGGTTTCGGTTCGGAGGCCATTTCCCGCGCAGCGCGCCGCGTACGCACGCGTGCCGTGGCTCGCAAATGTGCCGCGGCGCTTTTGTCTTTCGCGGCGGTGGCTTTCTTGCGCACCACGCGCGACTTTTTTAGCAGACTCGTCAACGAACCGTTGATACTGTCGTCGACCGACGACCCCCGCGTCTTGCGTCCTTTGGCACCGGATGCGCGCGCGAGTTTCGCCGCACGCTTTTCCGCCTGCGCGAGCAGCACCGCAAAGGCCACTTCATCTACCTTGAGTCCGCGGCACGATTGGCCTGGCGCGAGGCTCTGCAACTCGCCCGCCTCGAACGCGCTGATGATCGCGGGGTGGATATAGCAGCGCCGGCAGACGGCGGGCGTATTGCGTAGCAGCGTCGCGACTTCTTGCACGATCGCGACGATATGACGACGCGCTTCGGCCGCGCTGCTGCACATCGAGCGGCGCAATGCCGCCAGCGCGTACACGCTGCCGGCCCACGTGCGATAGTCCTTGGCGGTGAAGTCCGCGCCGCTTACGCGGCGCAGGTAGTCGTTGATATCCGTCGAGCCGACGCTGTGGCGCGTGCCGTCTTCGTCGAGATACTGGAACAGGTCGTGACCGGGCAGCTCCGCGCAACGCCGCACGATGCGCTTGATGTTCGGATTGTCCACTGTCACGTCGTGCTCGATGCCGCTCTTGCCGCGAAACTGGAAGCGCAATTGACCGGCCCTGATCTTCACGTGCTTCTTGCGCAGCGTCGTCAGTCCGTAAGAGTGGTTATCGCGCGCGTATTCGGCGCTGCCGATGCGGATCAGCGTCGTGTCGAGCAACTGCACGATGGCCGCGACGACCTTGTCGAGCGGCATGCCGGGCAGCTTCAGATCACGCGCCACGCGCGCGCGGATTTTGGGCAATGCGCGGCCGAACTCGGCCATCCGTTCGTACTTGTCGGCGTCGCGCGTTTCGCGCCAGCGGGGGTGATAGCGGTACTGCTTGCGGCCGCGCGCGTCGCGGCCGGTCGCCTGCAGATGACCGCGCGGATCGGGGCAGATCCACACGTTTTCGTACGCGGGTGGAATCGCGAGCGAATTGATGCGTTGAATCTCGTCCTTATCGACGATGCGCTTGCCGTCGACGTCGAAATAGATGAAGCCGTTCCGCTCGCGCTTGCGTGTGTAGCCGGGCCTCGTGTCGTCGGCGTGGCGCAGTCCCGGCGGCATCGGTTGGGGTGCGGTGTTGCCGTTCGCGGTGGTCGGGCTGCGTGATGTGGTCGTGGAATGAGTCGCGGTAGCCATTGTTGCAGGTAGAAGTTTCAAACCCGGTTCGAACCGGTTCGCCGAGTAGGTGCGATGTGTGCCGTGTGATCGGCGGGAAGCAAGGGGGATGCCATCGACAAGTGACCCAGCGCGCCGAGGCGGAACGGTCCTTGCGGAAAAGTCGACGTGACCAACCGGAAAGGGAGCTTTCATGAGCAGCACACTCAACCCCGATGAAGAGCCGCAGCAGACCGTCAAGCAAACGTCCGGCACGACGGGCGCGCTGGGTCCCAGCGACTCGTCCGATAGCGGCAGCGACGTGGCGGGCGCGAGGCGTCACGATTTCGACGTCGATACGGAGCTCGACAATCACGCGCTCGAAGCCGGCGACGCCGCACTCGGCAGCGATACCGATCGCTCAGGTACGGGCGAGCGCGCGTCGGCCGATGGCGATTCGACGTTGGAGATGGACCGCGATATCGACACCGACCACGTCGTCGATCCGCAAGTGCCGCCGGGCGCGGAACGCTCCGACGAAGACGAAACCGACGTCTGACCACGGCGCTTTTGCACACGCGGCGGCTCGAGCTGAACGGCGCAACCGCAGCGTCGGTGCATCGCCAACGTAATGTCAGCCCGCTGAACACTGCCTCAACCAGGCACGTGTTTTGCGTAACCACGCTTAGCGAAGGCGCAGACCTATGCACGTGCATCACGGGCAAGTGCATGAGCGCGGCGCCGCATGAAGGAGAGCACGCATGACTGATGCACTGAATGGCTACAAGGTAGCGGTACTCGCCGTAGATGGCTTCGAGCAGGCAGAACTCGTGGAACCGAAACGCGCGCTCACCGAGGCGGGCGCGACGGTCCATGTGATCTCGGCGAAGCCGGGCAAGATCCAGGGCTTCAAACACGTCGACAAGGGCGATTCCGTCGACGTCGATGCGACCTTCGACAAGGCCAGTCCCGACGACTATGACGCGCTGGTGTTGCCGGGCGGCGTCGTGAACGGCGACGCGCTGCGACTGCTGCCGCAGGCGCAGGCGTTCGTCAAAGCGGTCGACAACGCGAAGAAGCCGATCGCGGTGATCTGTCACGGCACGTGGCTGCCGGTATCGGCGGGGATCATCAAGGGGCGCACGGTGACGAGCTGGCCTAGCCTGCAGGACGATGTTCGCAACGCGGGCGGCACGTGGGTCGATCAGGAAGTGGTCGAGGACGGCAATCTTATTTCGAGCCGCAAACCCGACGACCTTCCCGCGTTCAACAAGGCGCTGATTGGGCAACTGACTAGGCGCAAGGCGGCTTGATCGCAGGCGGCGCGTTGGCTTCGGAGCCTGCGCATCGGTGATTCTGCAGGGAGAAAATGCATGAAATTCCGGTATTCCCTACAAGTGTTGACTGCCGCGCTGGCCGTGTTGGGCGTGAGCGCGGCATCGATCGAGACGGCCTGCGCGCAGGCGAGCGATGCGCCCGCGAGCGCAGCGCCGACCGGCAGCACGACGCTGTCACCCGCGGATCAGCAGTTCGTGCTCGAAGCGTCGAAGTCGGACGCCACTGAAATCGCCGCTGGCAAGGTCGCGCTGAAGAACTCCAACAATCCGCATGTCAGGAAGTTCGCTCAACAGATGATCGCCGACCACACGAAGCTGTCGCACGCAATGGCCGGGCTGGTCGCGAAGAAGGGCTTCAAGCCGACGCCGTCCGCGGATTCCGCGCTGGTCGGCAAACTGCAGACGTTGAAGGGCACCGAGTTCGATCAGGCCTATGTCGAGCAGGTCGGCGTGGAAGCGCATCAGCGCGCGGTCGACCTGTTCCAGCAGCAAAGCGAGAGCGGCACCGACTCGCAACTGAAGGCCGCGGCCGCGCAAGCGCTGCCAACCATCAAGCATCACCTCGAGATGGCGCAGCAACTGGCCGGCAAATTGAAGGGCTCGTCATGAACGCGATCCTGCCACGGCCTGCATATGAGGACTCTCTGATGCAGATCACTTTCCCCGATGACGAAGCGGCCTTCGACGGCGCCAATCTGACCGTGCGCTTTCTTGCGCGCGTCGATGGCGAGCCAGTGGTTTGCGCGATCACTGCCGAGGCTCTGGAAGATCATTTCGGCGCGGAGTCCGCGCTTGAAGCGGCGTTGATGGCCGCTTTCGATAGAGGCCGTCAGCGCATCCGCTCGGTCTGCGCGGAAGCGCTCGACCAGTACAACGGAGAAGGCGTAGTGTTGCATAGCGGACTGTTCAGGGTGGAAGGCATGGAACCGGATCGCGGCGCCGCGGCGTAGCGCCGCTGCGTGTCGGATTGACTGGGCGCGCTGCTTCCGACTCGCGCCACCGGCGACAGGATGGTCCACGAACGGCAATTAACGATAAGGAGGCCGTATGTCACTCATCGTCGCAGCACGCTTCACGACTTTTCCCGCTGCGGAAAGCGCGGCGCAAAAACTGTTCGATGCGGGTTTCGTGGAAGAGGACGTCACGCTGTTTTTCGTCAATCCGCGCGGCCAGCATGCGCGTTTCCCGATCGGCGGCGACACCGATACCGACCCCGGCGCGCGAGGAGCGCCTAAAGGCGCGGGCATGGGCGTGACGATCGGCGCGGTGATTGGCGCGGTGATTGGCGTGGCGATCTTCGCGGTGTTTTCCGCGCCGCTGCTGGTGTCGCTGATCGCGGCCGGCGTCGGCGCGTATGTTGGCTCGCTGGTCGGCGCGATGTCGCGCACCACGGAGCGCGGCAAATCGGACCATCGCGTGCCGTATCACGAGGAGGCGCGCGATTCGGGTGTGCTCGTCGCCGTGCACGTGTCGCCCGACAATCAGTTGGACGCCGCGCGCGTGCTACGTGAAGCGGGCGGCGCGTCGATCGAGAAGGCGACCGGCCGCTGGCAGCAGGGACGCTGGGCCGATTTCGATCCGCTGAAGACTCCTGAGCCGATCAAGGAATTCGCGGAGAAGCGCGCGTGATATGAGCGACGCGGCATACCAACAGAAAACGGCTCGATGACGATCATCGGGCCGTTTTCCGTTTTCCGTTTATTGCGCTGTTTCGACATCGCGCGACACCCGCGGTTGCCGCGCATCGCGCGGCGGCTGCGCTCGTTCGAGCTGCCTTTCGCTATGCATCGGCTCGCACGAGGTGCCGGGCACGCGTGATGCGTGCTATCAAATGCAGCCCGCCGCGCGTCGAACCGATTCATCGCGAGGCACATAAAAAGCCCCGCGCGGCGGATTCCGCGATGAACGAAACCCCTGGAGGTATTGAATGGCTACCAACGTTGTTTCCGTATTGAATGAACTGGTCGAAACGTCGAAGGACGGCGAAAAGGGCTTTATGAAGGCAGCCGAGGATGCGCACGACGACCAGCTGAAGATGCTGTTCCGTTCGAGTGCCGAGGACTGCTCGCGCGGCGCGCGTGAGTTGCAGGATGCCGTTCAGACACTGGGCGGCAAGCCCGAAACCGGCGGCAGCATGAGCGGTGCGCTGCATCGCGGCTGGGTCGACGTGAAATCGGCGGTAGCGAATCGCAGCGACCATGCGATTCTTGCCGAGTGCGAAAAAGGCGAGGACGTCGCGAAGAAACGCTATCACGACGCGCTGGAGAAGGATTTGCCGGCGGACGTGCGGGCAATCGTCGAGCGGCAGTACCAGGGCGTGCTGCAAACGCATGACCGGGTGCGCGATCTGCGCGACCAGTATGCGGCGATGAAGCATTGATCGACGCGTCAGTGCAATAAGGAAGAGCCGGCTCTGCCAGCCGGCTCTGTTACGTTCTGTTCAGTCGAATCGGTGCGACCCGATCGCGCGGATATCAGTCAGCCGCGACCTTCAGATGGTTCTTCACGCTGGTCACGCCCTTCACGCTTTGCACGACATCTTCGGCGGCGGACTTGTCGTCGGCCGAAGGCACCGAACCCGTGAGCCACACGACGCCCTTGCGGGTCTTCACGTGGATATGCGTCGATTTGACGTTCTTCGCGGCAAGCAGATCAGCCTTGACCTTGGTCGTGATGGTGCCATCGTCGATATGCTGGCCGATGCTTTCCGACGCCGCGGGCGGGGCCGAAGCGCTGGTCTGGGCGTTCGCGTTCAGCGCGAACGCGACGACCGCGATGCTGCCTGCGGTCTTCAGAAGCGGGATCGTCTTCATGGTTCTCTCCATCAGGTGGTAATGAAAATGGCGGTCTTGTTGGCCGGTGGCCGATCGCGGCCGAAGCCGCTGATGAGACACGTGGGGTCGTCGCCGCTACGGTACCGTCAGGGGCCCGTTTCTCGACACCGGACGCTGTACTCGCATCCGCGCTCGATCGAGGCGTTTGCGAAGGGCGGCGTCCGTCCACACACCGTCGCTCCGCAACCATCGTGCCTGCCGGCTGCGAGCCAAGCCATGCCGCTCGCGAAAGCCGCATGCACCGGGGAGTTTCGACTGACGAATACGGTTGCAGTGCGGCCATGCGCGAGGCCGCCGGAGAGGTGAAGAAAGGGACCGGAAATTGCCTGCCGTTTGTAAAAACCGGCGCACCCGGTCAGGGCAATTCATCCTCCTGAATAAACAAAGCGCAATCAAAACAGCGTC
Source organism: Paraburkholderia sp. MM5384-R2 (assembly GCF_014201025.1). NCBI lineage: Bacteria > Pseudomonadati > Pseudomonadota > Betaproteobacteria > Burkholderiales > Burkholderiaceae > Paraburkholderia > Paraburkholderia sp. MM5384-R2. The sequence goes on along the minus strand of NZ_JACHDI010000005.1, from coordinate 268,516 downwards.
TTGCGCGAACTGGTACGGACGTTGCGTTGATCAGTGAACTCGGCTCGTTGAGTCTGAGGCTATTAACGAACGGGATCACTCCAATGCCTTCAATCGAACTTCGTACAAGGCAGTCTCTCGCACTGACGCCTCGTCTTCAGCAGTCGGTGCGGCTCTTGCAATTGTCGGCGCTCGAGTTCCAGCAGGAATTGCGCACGGCGCTCGATACCAATCCGTTCCTCGAATACGACTCATCCGAAACTGAGGACGTCGCGCTCGCCGGCACGACGCCAGGCGAAGGTGAAGACGCCAACGCGCCGCCCGCCGTCGATACGCTTGCCACCGCCGAGCCGGACGGACTGCCGGCGGAAAGCGCCGGTAGCGATACGCTCGAAAGCGCGGGCCAGGACGACATGCCCGCCGATTTTTCCGGCGACTACGGTTCGCGCAACTCGACGCGCCAGAACGGCGACGCGGACGGCAGCGACCCGGCCGATTGGGCTCGCTCGCAACCCACGCTGCGTGAGCAGTTGCACGACGCGTTGCGCCTGTACCGGCTAGACGACCGCGATCGCGCGGTGGCCCGTTTCATCATCGAGGCGCTCGACGACGACGGCTATCTGCGGCAGTCGCTGGCCGACCTGGCCGATAGCGTCGATCTGGAACCCACGCTGACCGAGGAAGAACTGCTGGTGGCGTTGCGCCTCGTGCAGGCGCTCGATCGTCCGGGGCTCGGCGCGCGTTCGCTATCGGAATGCCTCGCGCTGCAGATCAATGCGCTACCCGCCAATACGCCGGGACGTGACGTCGCGCGGCAGATCGCCGAGCATCATCTGGAAAGGCTCGCGCGCCGCGAGCAGGCCGAGTTGCAAAAACAGATCGGCTGCAGCGCGGAGGAATTGCGTGTGGCTTGCGCGTTGGTGCGCAAGCTCGATCCGAAGCCCGGCAATTGCTACGGCCGCACCGAGGACAACTATGTCGTGCCCGACGTGATCGTGCGTCAGGTGCGCAACAAGTGGGTCGTGTCGATCAATCCGGCGGTGCAGCCGCGGGCGCGGATCCATCGCATGTATGCGCAACTGTTCGCGCAGTCGGCCGGCGCGAGCCGTTCGCCGCTCGCGCAGCAACTGCAGGAGGCGCGCTGGCTGATCCGCAACGCGCAACAGCGCTTCGATACGATCCAGCGGGTTGCCGAATGCATCGTCGCGCATCAGAAGGCGTTCTTCCTGTACGGCGAGATCGCGCTGAAGCCGATGGTGCTGCGTGACGTGGCTGACGAGCTGGGCCTGCACGAATCCACGATCTCGCGCGCGACGGGCAACAAATATATGGCGACGCCGCGCGGCATCTTCGAGTTCAAGCATTTCTTCCCGCGCGAGCTCGGCACCGAAAGCGGCGGAACCTGTTCGGCCGCCGCGGTGCGCGCGCTGCTCAAGGAGATGATCGCCGCGGAAAATACGCACGATCCACTGTCGGACGTGACGCTCGCGAAGATGCTCGCGGATCAGGGCGTGCTGGTCGCGCGACGCACGGTGGCGAAATACCGGCATCTGATGAAGGTGCCGCCGGCTGAACTGCGCCGGCAGCTTTGACGCGCCGAAGTTTTAACGGGGGTTTGAAATAAAACCTGGCGGGGGTTTGAAGCAAAGCAACCATTCAAACAGCAGTACATTGCGCACAGGGTCATGCGAGGTTATCCGCTCGCATGACCCTTTTTCGTATCTGGACGTTTCGCCGGCGTGCCTTTACATTGGCGGGTCAATTGGAAAGAGATCGGCGGAACGGACCGCACAACAACGGGTGAGCGCAATGAAGTATTCGAATCTGGTCGAGCGACTGCAAGGGCGGCGCACGTCGGCGTGGGAAATTCATCGGGTCGCGCAGCAGGCGGCTGCCAGGGGCGAAGACGTGATCGTGCTGAGTGTTGGCGATCCCGAGTTCTCGACGCCCGCGCCGATCGTCGAGCGCGCCATCGATGCGTTGCGGGCCGGCGATACGCACTATACGGCGATGGCCGGTCGCGAGCCGCTGCGCGCCGCGATCGCCGCCGAGCACGCGCGCACGACGGGCTGCGACGTGAGCGCCGCCAACGTGGTGCTGACCGCCGGCGCGCAAAACGGCGTGTTCGCGGTGTCGCTGTGCCTGCTCGAAGCGGGCGACGAAGTGATCGTTCCCGAGCCGATGTATCTGACCTACGAGGCTTGCGTGCGCGCGGCGGGTGCGACGCTCGTCGCGGTGCCGGTCGATCCGGCGCGCGCGTTTCACCTCGACTGCGACGCGCTCGAAGCGGCGATCACGCCGCGCACGAAGGCGATTTTCTTCGCGACGCCGTGCAACCCGACCGGCGTGGTGATGCAGCGCGCCGATCTCGAGCGCATCGCGCGGCTCGCGTGCGAGCACGACCTGTGGGTGCTGTCCGACGAGGTCTATGCGGAACTCACGTTCGAACGCGATCACGTGAGCATTGCGTCGCTGTCCGGCATGGCGGAGCGCACGGTCACGCTCGGCAGTCTGTCGAAGTCGCATGCGATGGCGGGGTGGCGCGTCGGCTGGGCAATCGGGCCCGCGACGCTGATCGAGCACATGGCGCGGCTCGCGCTCGCGATGCTGTACGGCCTGCCGGGTTTCATCCAGCAGGCCGCGTTGACGGCTTTGGAGAACAGGGCGGAGATCGTCGCCGATATTCGCGAGATCTACCGGCGGCGGCGCGACGTCGTGTTCGAGCGTTTGCATCGTGTGCCGGGCTTGCGGTGCCTGTTGCCCGAAGCGGGCATGTTCATGATGGTCGACGTCAGCGGGACCGGGCTCGATACGACCGAGTTCACATGGCAGCTGTTTCGCGCACAAGGCGTGGCCGTGCTCGACGCGAGTGCGTTCGGGGAGACGGCGAACGGCTTCGTGAGGTTGGGGCTGGTGGTGGGCGAGGATCGATTGATCGAGGCGAGCGAGAGGATCGCGCGGTTCGTGGAAGGGGGGCGGGGCCGAGAGGGCGGTGGGTTGTAGATTGCGACGATCCGGTCGGTGGGCCCCACGGCCAGCCGAAGGTGGCTGGGCAGTGCGTTCGGCGCGGCTTACTTTTTCCTGCGTACGAATTTCAAGCCGAAGCGCACCAGCCGCGGCATCGTTTCGGGCCGCAACAGCCGAGGGTCATACCCAGCGAATCTCCGCTCATTCTCCTGAAGACACAGTTGCATCAATTCGGGCACGCTGATATCGACATCCGTTACCGACTGCGCGCCGTTTACCGTGAAGTTGTTATCGTGCTCGTGGACGTTGCCGTCAGCATCCATCGCACGTGCGAGCCCAATGCGCTCCCACACCAGAAACGCCCACACGCCCGCCACCTTGAGCTCGAAGCGGATGCGCCGCCACCATGAAAGCTGCGCGCGATGCCAGGCGACCCAGTTCGCGAACAGCAGAATATGGCGGCACTCTTCCTGCATCACCGGCTCGAATGTCTCGGTCAGTGCCGGCGGGAACAGGCCCGAGCGCCGCGCCACCTCGAACAGGCCGAACGCGAAGAAGCTGTCGATACATTCGCTATAGCCGGTCACGAGGTAAGCCCGTTCCGTGTCTTTCGGATAGACGTACGACGGCTCGTTCGCGAGCGCGATGCCATACGCATGCACCATGCGCGACAGCACTTCCTTATGGCGGTTCTCTTCCCACGCGTTCAGCGCAAGTGCGTCGCGTAGCTCCGGGGTGTCGAGCGAGGCCGCGTAGGCGGCCATGCGCAGGCGCGCCCTGCCTTCGGTTTGCACGGCGATGTCCCAGATCGGCAGATCGACGATGCGCTTGAGCGTCGCGGCTTCGAGCTGCGGCCACGCGAGCACGGACGGGCGATACGGATTGAAGGTCTCGCGAAACATACGGCACATTTCCTGCCGGTGCACGTCGGAGCCGGGCGGCAGCGGGCCGCTGACGGTGCTAGTCCAGTGCCGCATCGCGTGGTCGGCGGCGTCGAGGGTCGAGGGGTCGGGCTGCTCGTGCGGCAGTTGCGGCGCGCGAAAGCCGGGGATCAGCGCGGCAGCGTCGAATGCATCCAGTACCAGTTGGTCCATTGGGTATTCTCGACAAGGCGACGAAGGCGCTGTCGATTCTGCCATGACTGCGCAGGTCTGCGCCACGTCGAGCAAAAGGCGCTTTGTAATGTTCGTTCGGCGTGCCGTGACGCCGACGGTTGACGCCGCGCAAACTTGCGTCAAGAATCGAGCGCCGGGTGTGCTCCCGAACCCGGCTAGCCCGATTCCAGCGCGTTTCGACCCGTCGCGGAAAACTTCATGATCCATCGCTTCTCTTCTTCATTGCGCCGCTTGCTGACAGCCGGATTACCGGCCGCCGCGCTGACGGTGACGCTTTCTGTCGCTGGTGTGGTGCCGTTCGGCGAACGGTGCATGGCAGCCGAACAGGCCGATGCGTCGAACACCTCGGAAAGCACGGCAACGGGGGGAAGCACGGACGCCGCCGCATTCGCGCCGATCGCACCACGCCAGGGGCCGCAGGCGAACGCGTCGCCGGTCGGCGAATCGAGCGAGCCGCACGCGATGACGGCGCGCCCGAACGGCGAGCCGCGCAAGCGGACGGCTGCGCGTGGCGACACGCAGGCTGCATCGAATGCACCGGACTCGGCCGACGCGACGGCAACGCCTCGCAACGACAGGGCTTCGACGCCCGCGATTCCCGTGCCGCCCGAAACCGCCAGCGTCACCACGCATTCGCTTCGCCTGAACGGCCGCAAGCTCGACTACGCGGCGAGCGCGGGCAATCTGTTGCTGCACGACAAGACCGGCGCGCCGAACGCGAGCGTGTTCTATGTCGCGTACACGGTGCCGACCAGGACGCCTGCGACGCGTCCGATCACCTTTCTGTTCAACGGCGGCCCAGGCGCCGGCAGCGTATTCCTGATGATGGGCTCGGTCGGCCCGAAACGCGTGCGCACTGCGAGCCCCGCGAGCACGCCGCCCGCGCCGTACACGCTCGACGACAACCCCGACAGCCTCCTCGACACCAGCGACCTCGTGTTCATCGACGCGGTCGGCGCGGGCCTGTCGAGACCGGTCGGGCATGGCACGGGCAAGGACTTTTGGGGCGTCGATCAGGACGTCCGTGCGTTTGCGCAATTCATCGACCGTTATCTGACGGTGAATCAGCGCTGGAATTCGCCGAAGTACCTGCTCGGCGAATCGTATGGCACCGCGCGCGCCGCGATGCTCGCTTATCAGTTGGGGCAGAACAATATCGCGCTGAACGGCGTGATCCTGCTGTCGTCGGTGCTCAATTCCGCGGCGTTCGCGCCTGGCAACGATTTCAAGAGCGAGAGTTATCTGCCGAGTTTCGCGGCGATCGCGTGGTATCACGACAAGGTCACGCCGAAGCCTGCGAGCCTGCCGGCCTTTCTCGACGAAGCACGCGCGTTCGCCCGCGGACCCTATGCGCAGGCGCTCGAACAGGGCGATGCGCTGCCCGACGATCAGCGCGACGCGATCGCCGCGCGCATCGCGTACTTCACCGGATTGGACGTGGGGTTCGTGAAGCGTAACCGTCTGCGTCTTTATCCGTCGCGTTTTCGAAACGAGTTGCTGCGCAACGAGTCGCGCAGCGTGGGCCGCTACGATGCGCGTTTCGAAGGCCTGAACTACGACGATGCATCGGAGGATCCGGACTTCGATGCGTCGGTGAGCAGCGTGTCGAATGCGTTCAATGCGGCGCTTCATCAGCATCTGTTGGACGACCTGCACTACACGCCAACCGACCGTTACCTGGTGTTCAGCGACGACGCGTTGAAGCAATGGGACTGGAAACATCGCGAATGGTGGGGCGAACGGCTGGAGCTGCCCTACGCGGGCGGCGATCTGGCCGAAGCGATGCGGCAGAATCCGCAGTTGCGGGTGTTATCGCTGAACGGCTACTTCGATCTCGCCACGCCGTTCTATGCGACCGAATATGCGCTCGCGCATCTCGGCCTCGATCGGTCGCTGCGCGAGAACGTGCGCATCGCCTACTATCCGACCGGCCATATGGTGTATCTCGACGATGCCGCGCTGCACGCGATGAAGCGTGACCTCGTGAGCTTTTATACGGGGCAGCCGCGTTGAGATCGGCGAATCGTCGCATGGTGTCGAACGGTATAATTCCCCGCACCGTGGAGTAGCCGCGCGCTCTGTCAACCGGCTTCATCGTTCGCCGCTTATGCCATTCACCCCGATTCCGTCCTTCGCGCGCAAGCGCATTTCCGACGTGGTGTCCGACCAGATCAAGCAACTGATCTCGGAGGGCACGCTGATGCCCGGCGACCGTCTGCCGGCCGAGCGCGATCTCGCGGCGCAGCTCGGCGTGTCGCGACCATCGCTGCGCGAGGCGCTGATCCGGCTGGAGGCGGACGGTTACATCGAAACGTCGGGGCGCGGCGGTTTCACGGTGGTCGACGTGACCGCGCCCATCATCTCGAAGCCGCTTGCCGAACTGTTGCTGCAGAATCCGCGCACCAGTGCCGACATTCTGGAGTTGCGCCAGGGGCTCGAAGCGATTTCGTCGGTCTATGCCGCGCAGCGCGCAACCGCCACCGATCTGAAGAAAATCCGTGCGGCGTTCGAGGCGTTGAAGGCCGCGTCGCTCTCGCGCGATCGCGCGAATCTCGCCGAACTCGATGCCGCGTTTCATCTCGCGATCGCCGACTCCACGCACAATGTCGCGCTGGCGCATGTGATGCACGGCATTCATACGCTGATTCGCGAGGGCATGCGCCAGTATCATCGGCTGATCGATTACGACGACGCGATGGAAAAGCAGTTGATGAGCCAGCACCAGGCGATTTACGACGCGGTCGTCGCACGCGATGCGCCCAAGGCACGCAAGGCCGCCGAGCGGCATCTGGCGTTCGTGCGAGAGATTTACAAGGACGATGCGACGAAGCCGTCGGCCGCGGTGATTTCCTGATTCCCTGATTTCAAGGCCCGCGCCGACCGAATTGACACCGCCAACGGACTTTTTTATAGTCTTGGTCAGACCAACATGACCAAGACGGCCAGACAGGCCACACCGGTCGACAGACATCGTTCCCGCCGCTTTTCCTGAAGAGCCTATGAAAGTCGCGCTGTTTATCCCGTGCTTTATCGACGCGTTCTATCCCGAGGTCGGTATCGCGACGCTCGAACTGCTCGAACGTTTCGGCATCGAGGTCGACTATCCGCAGCAGCAGACTTGCTGCGGCCAGCCAATGGCCAATAGCGGCGCGCATGCGGACGCCGCCGCCACGGAGCGACTATTCGCGCGCAACTTCGCGGGTTACGACTACATCGTCGGGCCGTCCGCGAGTTGCATTCACCACGTGCGCGAACATCTGAGCGCGCTCGAGCAGACCGACGAAGTGAAGAAAGTACGCGCAGGCGCTTACGAATTGGTCGAGTTTCTGCACGACGTGATCGGTGCGCGCGAATTTCCGTGGGCCGAGTTTCCGCATCGCGTCGGTCTACACACCAGTTGCAGCGCGCTGCGTCACCTGAAGCAGGCGTCGGCGTCGGAAATCGCCGGCACGCCGTTTTCGAAGCCGCGCGCGTTGCTCGAAGGCGTGAAGGGCATCGAGTTCGTCAAGCCGGCGAGGCCCGACGAATGTTGCGGTTTTGGCGGCACGTTCTCGGTCACCGAAGAGGCGGTGTCGGTGCGCATGGGGCAGGACAAGGTGCGCGACCATCTGAATGCGGGCGCCGAGTACATCGTTTCGGGCGACATGTCGTGCCTGATGCACCAGCAGGGTTGCGCGGAACGCATGAAAGCCGACGCGCGCTTCATTCATATCGCGCAGGTTCTCAATGGAGCACGCGCATGAGCGGCGACCATCACCGCATCGATCACGCCAAAGCCGCGGGTTCTTTCATCAGCAAGACCGAGCATGTCGCGTTTCACGACAAGCGTCTGTGGGACCTGCGCGAGAAGCGCGATGCGCAGGCGCACGGCATTGCCGAATGGGAAACGTTGCGCTCGCTGGCGTCGGGCATCAAGGAACACACGCTGTCGCATCTGGCCGACTACCTGGAGCAGTTCGCGGCGGCGGCCGAGGCCAATGGCGTGGTCGTGCATTGGGCAGCGAGCGCGGAAGAGCACAACGCGATCGTCCACAAGCTGATGTCCGAGCGCGGCATGACGACGCTCGTGAAGAGCAAGTCGATGCTGACCGACGAATGCCGGATGCGCGAGTATCTCGAGCCGCGCGGCATTACCGTGATGGAAACGGACCTCGGCGAGCGCATCCAGCAGCTCGATCATCAGGACCCGAGTCATATGGTCGTGCCGGCCGTGCACAAGCTGCGCGCGGACGTGGCCGAGCTGTTCGGCCGGACCATCGGCACCGATCCGGGCAATAGCGATATCCACTATCTGGCCGAAAGCCAGCGCATGAATACGCGGCCGTATTTCGTGCGCGAGAAAACGGCTGGCATGACCGGCTGCAATTTCGCGGTGGCGGAAACGGGCACGGTCGTCGTCTGCACGAACGAAGGCAATGCCGATCTTTCGGCGAACGTGCCGCCGCTGCATATCGCATCGATCGGAATCGAGAAGCTGATACCGAAGGTGTCGGATCTCGGCGTGTTCGTGCGCATGCTGTCGCGCAGCGCATTGGGTTCGCCGATCACGCAGTACACGTCGCATTTTCGTGCGCCGCGGCCAGGCACCGAGATGCATTTCATCCTCGTCGATCATGGCCGCTCCGAACGGCTCGCGATGGAGGACTTCTGGTACTCGCTCAAATGCATACGCTGCGGCGCGTGCATGAATACGTGTCCGGTCTATCGACGCAGCGGCGGCCTGTCGTATGGCGGCACCTATTCGGGGCCGATCGGTGCGATCATCAATCCGACGTTCGATCTGAAACGCTATAGCGCGTTGCCGTTCGCATCGACCCTCAATGGCAGTTGCACGAATGTGTGTCCGGTGAAGATCAACATTCACGAGCAGATCTATAAATGGCGCGCGGTGATCGCCGAGCAGCACGAAGTGCCGTTCGTGAAGCAGGAGGTCCTGAAGATGGCGGGACGTCTGCTATCGAGTCCGACCTTGTATCGCGCGACCGTGTCGTCGATGGGCAGCGCGTTGCGGCGGCTGCCGAATTTCGTCCTGTACAACCCTCTGAATATCTGGGGCCGGCAGCGCGAATTGCCGGAGGCGCCGAAGATGACTTTTCATGCCTGGTACAAAAAGAATCGCGGAGGCGGCGATGACAACGCGTGAGGCTTTTCTCGCCAAGGTGCGCGCCGCGCAACCGGCCGCGCGGCCGCGTCCCGACGTGCCGCTGTTCGAAGCGGTTGGCGGCGATCTGCGGGCGCGCTTCACCGCGGCGTTGCAAACGATGGGCGGCACGTGCGTCGAAGCGGCCAGCGCGAGCGACGTCAGCGATCTGATTCGCGAGCGTTTTGGCGCGGCGGCATCGATCGCATCGGCGAGCGCCGAAGTGCCGGGCACGCGCGTGATCGGCGCGGATACGGACCCCGCATCGCTGCAGGACGTCGACGTCGGTTTGGTCCGTGCGCGCTTTGGCGTCGCCGAAACCGGCTCGGTGTGGTTTAGCGAGCGCGAATATGTGGTCAATGCATTGGGCTACATCGTCCAGCATCTGGTCGTGCTGCTCGATCCGGCGCAATTGCTCGATGGACTGCAAGACGTCTATCGTCGCGACGATTTCCGCAGGGCGCGTTACGCGGCGCTCGTTACCGGCCCTTCGGCCACCGCCGATATCGAGGGCGTACTGATTCGCGGCGCGCAGGGCGTGCGCTCGCTGACGCTCGTGTGGCTCGCGGGCTGATGCGCGGCGGTTGCAGCGCCGGACTTTGCTATCATCACTGTATAAACATACAGGTCCCGCACAAAGTCCGTGGCAACCGACGCTCGCTCAGAGATCCGCTCTGAAGCCCCTTACTACCTGCTGAATTTCGAGCGCGCGCTGGCGTGGCTCGCCGCGCGTTACGACGATCTGTTCGACGACGAAGAGCACGCTTTTCTGGAAACTTTCGCGACGTTGCCGCAGGCATCGCGTGCGCTGCTGGTGCGCATGCTGATGCGCAAAGGCATGCTGTTCCGCGCGAGCCGCCTGGCTTACGACGAAATCGGCTGTCCGTTGCAGGCGGCGATGCCGATGACGGTGCATCGCTGGATCGACACCGAGCCGGCCCTGTCTCTCGACGACCTGTTTGCGCTCAGCACGCGTGCGCAATTGCTGGACATCTTCGCGGACGCGATCGCGCGGATTCCCGGCGCAAAGGCTTTGCGCAAACCGGATCTGCTCGAAACGCTGCGCGAGTTTTACGAAACCGCAGGCGGCGACGCGCAAGCGTGCACATCACGTCCGCTCGCCGCCTGGCACGACGCTTCTACGGACCGCGTGCTGCACGTCGCGATCGCGCCGTTGTGCGATCGCCTGCGCCTGATGTTCTTCGGCAATCTGCATCAGGACTGGTCGGAGTTCGTGCTCGCCGATCTTGGCGTGTTCCAGTACGAGAAGGTCGCGTTCGGGCCTTGGTCGCGCGCGTTCCAGCAACGCGCGGACGTCGACGTTTATCTCGCGCTGCACGCGTGCCGCGAAGCGCTCGAATGGCTACCGGTCGGCACCGACACCCCCAACCTTCACGAACTGAGCGCGACCGTCCGCTCGATCGGCACCGCGAATCCGTGGCTCGAAACGCGTCGCGCGAAACTGCTGTTCCGGATCGGCCAGGATTGCGAGCGGCGCGGGCAGTGGGACACCGCGCTCGCGGTGTACGACGCGTGCGCTTGGCCCGGCGCGCGTCTTCGACGCATGCGCGTGCTCGAGCGCAGCGAGCGTTACGACGAAGCGCTGGCGCTGGCCTCGCAGGCCGATGTCGCGCCTGAGAGCGAAGAAGAGGCGCAGCGCGTCGCCCGGATGTTGCCGCGCTTGCGGCGCAAGTGCGGCGAGCCGGTGCCGCGCGCAGCAGCGGCGAGGCCTGTGGAGCGCGGCACGCTGGTGCTGCCGAAGCCTGATACGCCGGTGGCCGTCGAGTACCTGGTGCGCGATCATTTGAGCAGCGACGCCGCGCCGGTGCACTACGTCGAGAACGCGCTGATCAATTCGCTGTTCGGCCTGCTGTGCTGGGAGCCGGTGTTCACGGCGTTGCCCGGCGCGTTTTTTCATCCGTTCCAACGCGGACCCGCCGATCTGCACGCGCCGGACTTTCACGCGCGTCGCGCCACGCAGTTCGCCGCGTGCTTCGCGCAACTCGATAGCGGCGTCTATCGCGACACGATTCTGCGGCACCTGCACGACAAGGCCGGCATGCAGTCGCCGTTCGTGTTCTGGGGACTGCTGACGCCCGAGCTCATCGCGCTCGCGCTCGACTGTCTGCCCGCCGCGCATCTGAAGCTGTGCTTCGAGCGCTTGCTGCGCGACATTCGCGGCAATCGTTCGGGCTTGCCCGACCTGATCCGGTTCTGGCCGGCCGAGCGTCGCTATGAACTGATCGAGGTGAAAGGCCCCGGCGATCGGCTGCAGGACAACCAGATCCGCTGGCTCGCGTACTGCGCGCAGCACGGCATGCCGGTGCGCGTCGTCGACGTGCGCTGGGCCGGGCAAGAGGCGCAGAGCGAAGCGGACGCCGCGACGCAAGCCGCAGCGGAGCGCGTCGTATGAGCTACGTGGTGGCCGTCCGCGCGATGTGCGAATTCACCGCTCGGCGCGGCGATCTCGATCTGCGCTTCACGCCCGCGCCGACTTCGCTCGAAGGCATCGCGGGGCATCAGATGGTCGCCGGCCGTCGCGCGAGCGGCTACGAAACCGAACTCACGCTGACGGGCACTCATCGCAGTCTGACCGTGCGTGGCCGCGCGGACGGCTACGACGGAATCGCGAACCGGCTCGAAGAAGTGAAGACGTATCGCGGCGATCTCGCGCGTATGCCCGCGAATCATCGCGTGCTGCATTGGGCGCAGGCACTCGTGTATGGGCATCTGCTGTGCCGGGCGCGCGGGCTCGGCGAGCTGACGATCGCGCTCGTATACTTCGATATCGGCAGTCAGAAGGAAACCGTGCTCACGCAGCAGCACAGCGCGCGCGAACTCGAAATCTTCTTCGTCGACCAGTGTGAACGATTTCTCGATTGGGCCGTGCAGGAAGACGCGCATCGCGTCGCGCGCAACGCGGCGCTCGTCGCGTTGCAGTTTCCGTATGGGCGGTTTCGGCGCGGTCAGCGCGAGCTCGCGGTGGCCGTGTATCGCGCGGCACGCGACGGCAAGCCGTTGATGGCGCAGGCGCCGACCGGTATCGGTAAGACGCTGGCGACGATTTTTCCGTTGCTGAAAGCCTGCGGCGAAGACCGTCTCGATCGCGTGTTCTTTCTGACCGCGAAGACGCCAGGCCGCGCGCTCGCGTTCGATGCGATCAACTCGCTACACCAGAGCGCGCCGTTGCCGCTCAGAACGCTCGAACTCGTCGCGCGCGACAAAGCCTGCGAGCATCCGGACAAAGCCTGCAACGGCGAGTCCTGTCCGCTCGCGCGCGGCTTTTACGACCGTCTCGATGCGGCGCGCGCCGCCGCGTTGGCGACGCCACGGCTCGATCGCGCGGCGGTGCGCGAGGCTGCGCTCACGCACAATATCTGTCCGTACTATCTGTCGCAGGAGCTCGCGCGCTGGGCCGATGTGATCGTCGGCGATTACAACTACTACTACGACGGGAGCGCGATGCTGCATGCGCTCACGCAGATCAACCAGTGGCGCGTCGGCGTGCTGGTCGACGAAGCGCACAACCTGCTCGAACGCGCGCGGCGCATGTATACCGCGTCGCTAGATCAAAGCGCGTTCCGGCTCGCGCGCAAGAGCGCGCCGGCGGCGCTGAAGAAGCCGCTCGAACGCTTGCAGCGCGAGTGGAACGCGGTGAAGCGCGCGCAGACGGCCGGCTATCAGGTGTATGGGGAGGTGCCAGGCAAACTGCTGTCCGCCGCGCAGAATCTGATCGGCGCGGTAACGGTTCAGCTCGCCGACGCGCCGTTGTCGATCGACGAACATGCGCTGCGCGTTTTCTTCGACGCGATGCACTTCGTCGCGCTCGCCGAGCAGTTCGGCGAGCACTCGATGTTCGACGTGGCATTGAGCGCCGACCGCTACGCGCCGCGCGACAAAACCAGTGCGACGCTCTGCGTGCGCAACGTGATCCCCGCGCCGTTCCTCGCGCCACGCTATGCGGCCGCGCGTACCACGGTGATGTTCTCCGGCACGCTGAATCCGCAGCATTTCTATCGCGACACACTTGGGCTCGCCGAGGACACGCAATGGCTCGACGTCGAGGGACCGTTTCGCGCGGAGCAGTTGCAGGTGCACGTGGCCGCTCATGTGTCGACGCGCTGGCGTGACCGCGAACGCTCGCTCGCGCCGATCGTGGAGCTGATCGCGAAGCAGTATGACTCACAGCCCGGCAATTATCTCGGGTTCCTGAGCAGTTTCGACTATCTGCAACGCGTGGTCGCGCTGCTGCGCGAGCGGCATCCCGGCTTGCCGGTGTGGGCGCAGGAACCCGGCATGGACGAAGCCGCGCGCGATGCGTTTCTCGCGCGCTTCAGGACGATGAATCAGGGCATCGGCTTTGCGGTGCTCGGCGGCGCGTTTTCGGAGGGTGTCGATCTGACCGGGCAGCAACTGATCGGCGCGTTCGTCGCGACGCTCGGTCTGCCGCAGATCAACGACGTCAACGAGCAGATGCGCCGCGCACTCGATGCGCGCTTCGGCAATGGCTACGACTACATGTACCTGTATCCGGGTTTGCAGAAAGTCGTGCAGGCGGCGGGGCGCGTGATCCGCACCGAACAGGACCGCGGCGTCGTGCATCTGATCGACGACCGCTTTCGCAGGCCGGAAGTGCGGCGCCTGTTGCCGCGCTGGTGGCAGGTTCGCTAGCACTGCGCCGCGCTAGCGAACCTTTACGCGCGCGACGCGCGACGCGTCACGCGTGCGGCGAGGTCGAGCCCGGATTGCCGGGCGTACCAGGGCCGCCGGCCGGGCTCGGATCAACCGGGATCTGATCGTCGATCGGCGCGTCGCCCTTGTGCGGAGCGTGGCCGTCCCCTGCGGCGTCGCTGTCCGGCCGGTCGCCATGGCGTTCGCGCGGCAGGCCCGTATCGAACCTGGCCTTGCTCGCCGGGTCCCACGTGAGCAGATGACGCTGCGGATTCGCGATCTCGATGCCGAGTTCGCTGAAGCGCTCGAGGATGCGTCGGTTGAATTCGCGTTGCACGCCCCAGCGCGACGTATCGCGGCATTGCATCTGGCCGGCCAGCGTGATCGCCGAACCGTCGACCGCATCGACACCCCAGAACGAGAAGTCCGCCAGGATGCCGTCCTTGAAGTTGTCGTCCGTGCGCAGCGATGCGCCGATTTCCTTCAGCGTCTCGATCGCGCGCTCGACGTCCTGGCCGAACACGATATTCACGCGCACCGCCGCGTTGCCGATGCCGCGATTCGTGTTGTTCACGGTCGACACCGAACTGAACGGCACCGTAAACAGCGAGCCGTCGCTGCCGCGCAGCCGCACGGTGCGAATCGACAGATATTCGACGGTGCCCGACACGCCCGCGAGCGTGACCCAGTCGCCGACCTGCATCGCGTTTTCCATCAGCAGAAAAATGCCGGTGATGAAGTCCTGCACGAGCTTCTGCGAGCCGAAGCCGAGCGCGACGCCGAAGATGCTCGCGCCCGCGAGCAGCGGGCCGATGTTCACGCCGAGTTGGCTCAGGCCGGTCAGCACGACGACGAGCGCGATCACGCAGAACAGCGCGCTGCGCAGCATCGGCATCAAGGTGCGCAGACGCGCGGCGCGCACCAGATCGCCGCTGCTCGTCCAGTTATCGAGGCGACGTTCGGCCGACACGTTGACGACCTCCCACACCACCAGCGCGATGATCGCGGCGACGGCGATCGTCGCGAGCGCCGAGGCGAGCCGGTGGCCGATCGTGCCGCTGCGGAACAGATCGACGACGTCGACGCCCCACGCCTGCAACAGCACCAGCGCGGTGACGCTGCCGATGATCCAGCCGATCACGCGCCGCAGCGCCGGATAGTATCGGTAGGCGTACTGATGCACGAGCGAGCGTGACGCATCGTCCTGCACATGGAAGAGGCGCGCGAGCGCGCCGAAGATCACGATCGACACGAGCCGTGCGCCGATCAGTATCGCGAGCGTCATGCCGCCGAAATTCACGAGCGCGTGATAGCCGTTCCGTACGTCGAAGGCCCAGACGAACCACAGGCCCATCACGATGACCACGGTCACCACGGCCCACGCGTCCGCGAACGCGTTGCCGAACATCTCCAACGACTCGTGAGCGGCGAAGCGATCGCGGATCCGGTTGGCGACCGGTTTCGCGCAGTGCAGCACGAGGATCGAGATCATCACGTGACCGGCGAGTGCGACCACTTTCAGCAGCGCGAGATGCGCGGCGTCGTTCATGCCAAGCGCCTGCGCGACTTCGGCTAGCGCGACGCCGGCGCCGACCACGCTGACGATTCGCACGATCCAGCCGAGCACGAACGCGGCCCACGCATCGCCCATGCGCAGCAGCCGCAGACGCGGTGCGCTCGGCTGCAGGAAGAGCGCGCCGACGATCACGACGCAGCGGCACACCACATAGACGTCGATCAGCGAATCGAGCGCGCGATCCTGCGGCGTGCCGTTGCCGGTGAAAATCGACATCAGCGCGCTCGCCGCGCCGAGGAACACCGCGATCGGCACGAGCCGCACCAGCGTGATCAGCAACGCGCGCGGCAGACGTTGCAGCAGCGTCCAGTGGTGCGTCGCGTTGCGCTTGCCTTCGGCTTCGATGGCGCGGCCTTTGGCGGATGGCGTCGCGTACGGCGCGGCCGGGCCAGTCGCGACGGCTTGCGCCTGCGCTTCGAGCACCGACGGCACCGCTGACAGCGGGTGCAGCGGCGGCGTGCTGGTCGGCGGATGACCGGCCGGCGCGGCGCCGGCGGCGTGCGCGGGCGGCGGTGAGTTGTCGTTGTCATCCCGCAGCGCGGCTTCGCGGCGCGCGGCGATCGCCCGATAGACGCGCCGCAGCAGCCGCCGCGCCAGCCATTCGAGCACCAGAGCGGGGATCAGCGCGGCCAGCAGCGACCACAGCACCTCGAACAGCACCGCGCGCGCGTGCGGATTGGCGAACTGCCAGTTCCACCATGCACGCACCGACGCGACGTCGAGCAGCGCGGCGATCGAGCCGCGCAGCGAGGTCGCGAGATGGCCGGCGTAATGCGCGCCCTCGCGCGCGAGTTGCGAGGCGAGGCCATTGGATTTGAACGCGTCCGGCACGAGCGCGGCTGCGCCGCTTGCGGCGGCGGGCGCCGACGCCGCCGCCGGCGCGGATGCGGGCGGCGCGCTCAACACGCCGGCCGCGGCGATCGCTTGCAGCGTATCGGCGACTTGCGCGCGGCGTTTGGGGTCGTTCAGGACAGCGAGCGCGTCGCGGGCCTGCTGAGGTGTCAGCGTGACGGCGGCGGAAGCGGGGGTCGCGGGCGTGGGATGGGCAGGCTCAGGTGCGGCGGCGAAGACGGGCGCCGCGCCTGCGAGCAGAAAAATGAAAAAACAGACACGCAGAAATTTTTGCATAGGGTGTAAAGCGGGATGAAGCCAGTGCGGACGATTGTGCCGGAACATGGGCTGTTTCAGCGGGGTGACCCGGGACCGACACGGGGCGGGGCGCTGAAGTTCCTGCGGCGGAGGCCCGCCGGACGGGCGAAAGCGCCGCGACAGCGGCGCCCGTCGGGCGGGGCCTTGACCCGACAGGATAGCCGATGATGGCCGGCAGGCCTGTCGAAGGCCATGCTCAATCGCCGTGACCGTGCGCTGCTAAGCGTTCACTACAAAAAACGCTTAAATCCGCGCTTATGCCACTGAAGAGGTCTGGCGCTCTGCTTCGTCATCGGCATGGGGGCCGCTGCTCGCGCCGCGTCCGGCCGGCTCCTGATGCAGCCGGTTCGCGTGCATCAGCCGGTACAGCGTCGCGCGCGAAATGCCGAGTTCGGCCGCCGCATCGGACAGCTTGTAGCCGTGCCGCAGCAGCGCGTTCTCGATCGCATCCTTTTCGGCCTTGCTGCGGATTTCCGCCAGCGTGACCGCCGGGCCATTGTCAGCTTCGGGCAGGCCGAGGTCGCTCGCGGTGATGAAGCGGCCCTCGCTCATCACGACCGCGCGGCGCACGCAGTTGATCAGCTCGCGCACGTTGCCGGGCCACGGATAGTTCGACATCGCGACGATCGCGTCGCTCGACAGGCCGCGCAGCTTGCGCGCGCCGTCCTGCTTGTACATGCTCAGCGCGTAATTGGCGAGTAGCTTGATGTCGCCGCCGCGCTCGCGCAATGGCGGCTCGACGAGGCGCAGCACGCACAGCCGGTGATAGAGGTCGGAACGGAAACGCCCGTCTTCGACGGCGCGCTCCAGATCGACGTGGGTGGCCGAGATCACGCGCACGTCGACGCTGATCGGACCGTTGCCGCCAAGCCGCTCGATCGTGCCTTCCTGCAGGAAGCGCAGCAGCACCGCCTGGCATTCGTGCGGCATGTCGCCGATTTCGTCGAGAAACAGCGTGCCTTCATGCGCGCTCTCGATCCGGCCGAGCTTGCGTTGCACCGCGCCGGTAAAAGCGCCGCGCTCGTGGCCGAACAGTTCGGCCTGCAACAGGCTCGGCGGAATCGCCGCGCAATTGATCGCGACGAACGTGCGGCCCGCGCGCGGCGAGCGGTCGTGAATAGCACGAGCGGTCAGCTCCTTGCCGGTGCCCGATTCGCCCGCGATGAACACCGGCGCATCGGTCACGCCGCATTTGTCGATGCGCCGGTAGAGCTGCTGCATCGGCTCGCATTGCCCGACCATGCCGTGGCGGCCGAGCGACGGCTCCGGCGCGACGCGCGGCTGACGCAGGCTCGACAGCCCATGCGCGTGGCCGAGCGCGAACACGAGCCGCTCGTTGAGCCACGGCTGCGTGACGAAGTCGAAGCAGTAATCGAGGATGAAACGGCTGACCAGCTCGTTGTCGGCCTGGCCCGGCACGATCTGCGCGACCCAGTTGGTTTCGACGCGGCGCATGCATAGCGCGAGCGCGGACAGCTGCTGTGACGTGCAATCTTCGGGCAACTGAACGAGACCGACCTTGATGTTGCCGCGTTCGATCATGCGTTCCGCCACGGCCGTGCTTTTTGCGTGCACGGCTTGCCATCCCGACGCGGCCAGAAACTCGACGAGTATCTGGTCGGGCGCGTTCGCCACGTACAGAACCGTGCGTTCCATATCGGCCGGCGTGCAAGTCGTAGTCATGGTTCCCCCCGTTCGATCCTCAGGACTGCCGTGCGACATTGTGAGATTCAGGCGGCCAGTTGCTGCACTCCGGCTGCGACGCATTCACGACAGCAGCAATCACGAACAAGGGACACGCTTCAAGCGCGGCGCGAACCGGAACGCGCTGCATGGCGGACCGATTCACGCAATGGCGGCGACCTTGTCGTTCATTGCTGAAACTGCCCGGCGATTTTTTCCCCGAACCGTGAAAACCCACTTGAACCGTGGCTTGCCTCGTTGACCTGATAGAAGCGCTCTGATTGGCGCATGGCCTAACGATAAGCGAAAGCGCCTGAAAGCGCCAGACAAAGAAACAGGGATGAAGAATGCGTGTCGGATTTTCGGATTAAAACGGATCACTAATGAATAAGCGGTCAAGGCCGGTTATGCGCGCAATCGCACATTGCGTAGCAATTGCCCTGGTATTAAGGCGTGACTAAAACGGACGGGCGCGAGCAGTCGTGTTTCACAGTTGCGACAGATTGGACAGCGCGAGTCGAATGCGCGTTGCCGCGCCGGGTGGGGCGCTTTGCCAACCGGAAGGAGCGGCGAAGCCGCGTGTGGCCGGCCCCGCGGCCAGTCAGCAGGCTGGCGAGACGGAGCGCCAGGCGCGCTTTGCGGCCAGCGCGTGGCGATTTGGCGTGTCAGAAACGAATCAATGCGCGCCACGCCAAAAATCGGGCCGGCTCGCACTGCGTCAAAAGCAAACCGATTTCTCGCCAGAGTGAAGCTTTGGCGGGCGCCTTGCAAATTCGAATGCGGGTTGGCATAACCATTGCGATAAGGTCTGCACAGAAAAATGTTTTGCTGCCAGGTCGACGGTACGGGAAAACCGGATTAAAAAAGACCGGCGGTAAAAAAGTCACTCGCAGACATGGTCGGGGAAGCCATCAGGTGTTTGCGGGAGCGCGGCGGGGCCTTCTAAATACGTTAGCAAACGGGTGAGTGGCGGACCGGTTTGGCGGCCATTCAAAACCGGACGAAAAAAGGGCAACGACTTCGCCGTTTTTCCTTTTCGACTTTTTGTCCTCACGACGCGAAAAGGGTGGCGATAACGACAGGCAACGCGCTGGCAACGTTCGCGAGCGACGCGCCGCAAAGGGAAGGGGCAGCGCCGGATCAGGACCGGCCGGCGCGATGAAGCGGGGAGAGACGCTAGTAGTCTCCACAGAGAGACGAATGTACGAGGTGAACCAGGGGCCGTGTCCGTGGGTTGGCACGGGCACGGCGATCTGGCCCAACGGCCGGGGCGCTGAGACCAGACGGCGTGACCTGGCGCAAATCTGCTCGACATCGGGGGCTGACATGAAACCACAACTGATTCGCAGGCCGGCCGCTTCGGGAGGAACCAGAAGCACTTACCGGCGGTATGTCGCGGCATCGCGCGCGCGCTTTTTCGCGCAGGCGGCGGGCTCGCCGGTCGATCTGCTGACGCTCGTCGTCGCCGAGGCGCTCGAGCGCCGAGCGCAAGCCGAGATCCGCCGCGACCTGCTGCGCGACGCGCTGTACGCCATGCCGGTGCGCGCTGAACGCGGCGCGGCGCAGCGGCGCGACGACGATGAAACCGACGTCTGACGCTTGCCGCTCGTCGGCTCGCAGCGACCGCGCAGGAATTCGATAACACCGTTTGCCGGCTCATGGTTTTCACGGAGGAGCGTCGCGGTAAGTAACTCGCGCCGAAGCCTGCGTCGTCAATCGTGAACAGACGACTGGAATAAAAGCCCGCGCATGACGCGCCAAGCGCCGCAGAGCTGCCATGATCGATATCTTCCTGATTGCCGCGAGCATCGAAAACGCGCAGCGAATCGTCGTGCGGCTCGAAGAGAGCGGCGTGCGTTACCGGCTGCACACCGCGTTCGGCCCGGCCCGGCAACTGCCGATGCACGCGCGCGTGGTCCGCGGCGCCGACCTGCTGATCGTCGACGACGCCAATCTGAGCGTGGGCGGACTAGACGGCATCGAGGAAACGCTCGCCTGCGCGCCGACGCTCCATTGCATGCTGGTGACGCCGGCGCCGTCCACCGCGCTGATCGGCGCGGCGCTGCGCGTCGGCGTGCGGCAGGTGCTGTCGTGGCCGCTCGATCGCAAGGCCGTCGTCGATGCGCTTGCGCAGATCGAAGCGCGGCGCCGCGAGACCGAGCGCCGCCACGCGCGCGTGGTCACCCTGGCATCGAGCAAGGGCGGTAGCGGCACCACGCTGATCGCGGTCAACCTCGCGTGCGCGCTCGCCGCGCGGCGTGAGCGGCGCGTGCTGCTGATCGACCTGAGCCAGCAATTCGCCGACGCGAGTCTGCTGATGGCGAATCGCCCCCCGCCCATGACGCTCGTCGATCTGTGCTCGCGCAACGAGCAACTCGACCCGGCGCTGTTCGACGCGTGCGCGATGCACGTGTGCCCGAACCTGGATCTGCTCGCCGGCGCCGGCGATCCGTTGAAGGCCGCCGAACTGCTGCCCGGTCAGTTGGACCGGATTCTGACGCTGGTGCGCGAGCGCTACGACGCGGTGCTGATCGACGTCGGCCCGAGCCTGAATCCGTCGACGATCCGCGCGCTCGCGCATAGCGACGCGATCTGCATGGTGGTGCGGCAGAACCCGCTGTACCTGCATGGCGCGCGCCGCATGCTCGATATCTTTCGCGAACTGGGGCATCCGTCCAGCAAGGTGCGGGTCGTCGTCAACCAGTACGACAAGGACGCGCAGATCAATCTGCCGATGCTCGAACGCACGCTCGGCGCGAGGGTCGCGCATCAACTGCCGCGCGACGATCAGCACGTCAACGATGCGCTCAGCCGCGGCGTGCCGCTCGTCGCGTGCGCGCGCGACAGCGGGCTCGCGCAAGGTATCGTGCTGCTCGCGAACATGCTGTGGCCCGCGAGTGCGGAGCGCCGCAGGAGCATGCTCGGCAGGTTGCTCGCGACGTGGCCGAATCTGCCGCCGCAATTGAAGCCGGGGGGCTAGGACGACGTCTACTCGCTGCTCGAGCCCGGTCTTCTGCTGGTGACCCTCGAGATCCGGAACATGATCGTCTGCGGCTGCAGTTGGCGCTGCGGGCCAGACTCATCCTGCGCGAAGAGAAGCTACAGTCCGACGACGAGCGCTATCGCGCATACCGTAGTAAGGTGAGATAGAGGGTCATCCCCGGCATCGTCTGTAGGCGTAGAGCCGCGGCCGCAGAGTTTCGAAAGCGTCGGGCAGGCTCGCGCCGTCCGGTCACTCCAGCGAGAAAATCACGTGAGCGCAGCACCGTCCATGCAAAACGCGCAGGGTTTCAGCGACCTCGCGTCGATCCTGTCCAATCCGATTCTGAATACGGATTCGTACAAGGCATCGCACTATCTGCAATATCCGCCCGACGCGACGGCGATGTTCTCGTACATCGAATCGCGCGGCGGACGTTACGGCCGCACGCTGTTCTTCGGCTTGCAGATGCTGTTGAAGGAGTACCTGTGCCGGCCGGTTACCGGCGCGATGATCGACCAGGCGCGGACCTTCTTCAGCGCGCACGGCGAGCCGTTCAACGAGGCGGGCTGGCGCTACGTCGTGCAGCGATACGGCGGCCATCTGCCGGTGCGGATTCGCGCGGCGCCCGAAGGCTCGGTCGTGCCCACGCACAACGTGCTCGTCACCGTCGAATGCGACGATCCGCAGGTGTTCTGGCTCACGTCGTATCTGGAGACGATGCTGATGCGCGTGTGGTATCCGATCACGGTCGCGACGCAAAGCTGGCATCTGCGCCAGACGATCCGCGCGTATCTGCTGAAAAGCAGTGACGATCTCTCGCAGCTACCGTTCAAGCTGCATGATTTCGGCGCGCGCGGCGTGTCGAGCGCGGAGTCGGCGGCGATCGGCGGCGCGGCACATCTGGTCAGCTTCATGGGCTCGGATACGGTGCTCGGCGTGGTTGCGGCGAATCACTACTACCGCGACCGCATGGCCGCGTTCTCGGTGCCGGCGGCCGAGCACAGCACGATCACGTCGTGGGGCCGCGAGCGCGAAGTCGACGCGTATCGCAACATGATCGCCCGCTTCGGCAAGCCGGGCGCGATCGTTTCGGTGGTGTCCGACTCTTACGACCTGTTCGCCGCGCTGAACGCATGGGGCGGCGAGCTGAAGCAGGCCGTGCTCGATTCCGGCGGCATGCTCGTGATTCGCCCGGACTCCGGCGATCCGTGCACGATCGTCCTGCACACGCTGCGCTCGCTGGAGGCTTCGTTCGGGTCGCAGACCAACAGCAAGGGGCGGCGCGTGCTCGACCATGTGCGCGTGATTCAGGGTGACGGCGTGAACCCGGATTCGATCGTCGCGATCCTCGCCGCGATGGACGAGGCCGGCTTCGCCACCGACAACATCGTGTTCGGCATGGGCGGTGCGCTGTTGCAGCAGATCAACCGCGATACGCAGCGCTTCGCGATGAAGTGCTCGGCGATCCGGCTAGGCGACACGTGGCACGATGTGTCGAAGGATCCAGTCACGGATCACGCCAAGCGCTCGATGAAAGGCCGGCTCACCTTGCTGCGCCATCGCCGCACCGGCGAGTACCGGACGGTCACGTTGCCGATCGCGTGGGAAGAGAGCACGGTGGAGGGCGAGTGGGACGAAGCGCTCGAGACGGTGTTCGATGCGGGCCGCTTGCTGGTCGATACGTCGCTGGCCGAGATTCGAGGCCGCGCATATGTGGACGAAGGTTGATCCAGCTTTCTGACTCATCGGCATGGTCACGAGCGGGTGGGTCATCAGCGCCCAGTGCTGCATGAAGGGCAGACCTACCGCAATATCCGACAGGACGCCGACCCCGATCAACGTAGCGACGCTGCCGTCAGCGTGAATCTTTACCATCGCGCGCGAAGCGCAGGAACGCCTTGACGGCGGGCGCTCGTCACGGCGTCGGTGGCGGCGCTGGTGTGGAAGCTCGTCGGGCGGGCGGAGGTGGTGCGCTTCAAGGGAGCGGTATCGGAAGGGTAAAAGCCGTCGTCGGCTCGTGCCGGCCCCCCTTTCACGCCGTTTTCCGATATCGTGTGCGCCATCCCCGCCGCCTACCGCGCGCGGGCTGTTTTTCCGGAGCGCGGCGCGACGCTGCGCGTGCATGACGCGCTCCCGCAATACACCATACGACATCAATGAGCCATCCCAACACCGAGCTGATCGAACGTTTCTACACCGCCTTCCAGCAACGCGACGCCGAGACCATGGTCGCCTGTTATGCCGACGACGTCGTCTTCAGCGACCCCGCTTTCGGCGAACTGGTCGGCGACGAAGCGCGCGACATGTGGCGCATGCTCGTCAAGCATGCGCAAGACTTCACGCTGACCTTCAGCGACATCGAGGCGGACGACCATACCGGCCGCGCGCAGTGGGTGGCGCGCTACCGTTTCGTCCAGACGGGGCGCGACGTCGTGAACCGGATCGAGGCGCGTTTCGTGTTCCGCGATGGGCTCATCGTCGAGCATCGCGACCGCTTCGATCTGTGGCTGTGGATGCGCCAGGCGATGGGCGTGCGCGGCACGCTGTTCGGCTGGTCGCCGTTCGTGCAGCGGATGCTCAGGCAGCAGGCGCGCCGAGGGCTGCTGCACTATCGCGGGCAGTTGACGCGCGACTAGGTGCGCGCGGGCGGCGTGGTGTATTTCCGCTACATGAACGGCCAGCGCCAGCTCGATCCGTCGACCCTGCACGGCGACCCGGCGACGGCGCGCTCGAAGGTCGCGCGTGGCATGCCTCGCGCCCACGGCGTTTCCTGCGACAGGAATGTGTAGACGAGGTCGAGGTCGAGATCGTCGATGCGGCTGGAAATCGTCAGTTCGCCTGCTTGCACGGCACGTCTCCTTTTGATCGCGCTGCGCTTGCGCGTCCCCTAGCTCTTCGCCGGAGTTTCACCGCCGCGCGAACCCCCACCGATACTCTGCCCAGCATTGCGGGCGAGCCCCATATATCCAGGCACGGACAGCAGCGTCAGCACGCCCGCGAACAGGAACGCGAGGCGGAAATCGTCGAGCGTGAACACGTGGCCGGTCGTCTCGCCGTTGAACAGCGCCGCGACGCGCAGCGACACCGCGCCGAACGCGATGCCGAGACCGATCGTCATCTGCGCGGCCGCGCTCCACAGCGTACTCGCCGCGCTCATCTGCGGCTGCGGGATGTCGGCATAGGCGAGCGTCGCGAGCGTCGAGAACTGCATCGAGCGCGCGACGCCGTACACGAACACGACGATCAGCACGAACACGAGCGGCACGTCCGGCGTCAGCAGTCCGCACGCGATGATGAAAATGCCGGCCACCGCCACATCGACGATCGACACCATCCGGAAGCCATAGCGCTTCAGGATGCGCGTGGTCAGCGCCTTCATGCCGAGATTGCCGAGCGCGCTCGCGAGCAGCAGCAGCCCCGAGCGGAACGCCGACAGCCCGAAACCGACCTGGAACAACAGCGGCATCAGATAGGGCACCGCGCCAATGCCAATGCGCGTGAACGAACCGGTGATGACCGTCACGGAAAACGTCGGCACCTTCAGCGTCGACACGTCGACGAGCGGATACGGATGACGCTTCGCATGCTGGAACGCGAGCGCGCCGACCAGCAGGCCGCCCGCCACGATCGAGACCGCGAGCCACGGATTGGTGGCCGCCTGGCTCGCGAGTTCCGCGCCGTACAGAATCGCGGTCAGCGCGACGCCGCCCAGCAGCAGGCCGACGACGTCGAGCGGCTTGCGTTCAGTGCCGCGCAGGTTCGGCACGATGGCGAGCGCGACGGCAATCGCCGCGAGGCCGAACGGCACGTTCAGCAGGAAGATCCAGCGCCACGACGCGTAGGTCGTGATGAAGCCGCCGATCGGCGGGCCGACCACCGGCGCCGCGATGGCCGGCCATGTGATCGTCGAAATCGCCTGCATCATGCGAGCTTTCTCGGTGCTGCGGACCACGATGAGACGGCCGACCGGCACCATCATCGCGCCGCCGATGCCTTGCAGCAGCCGCGCGGCCGTGAACTCGGGCACATTCTGCGACAGTCCGCACAGCACCGACGCGACCGTGAACACGCCGATCGCGCTGACGAACACGGTGCGCGCGCCGCAGCGGTCGGCGACCCAGCCGCTCGCCGGGATGAAGATCGCGAGCGCGAGCATGTAGGCGGTCATGCCGAGACTCAGGCTGTTCGGGCCGACGCCGAACGAACGCGCCATCTGCGGCAGCGCGGTGGCGATCACCGTGGTGTCGAGGTACTCCATGAAGAAGGTAGCCGCGACGATGTACGGCAGCCAGCCGACGTGCGCGGTGCGGGTGCCGCTGCAGCTCATCGGGCGAGCTCCCGTGCTGCGCGCGTGCGCGCTGAAAGACAATTGACGAGCCCGCGCGGGGCGCGTGAAGAGTTTGACTTCATGGTGCTTGCGACGACCTTTCGTTTGCGTTTTCGTGCTTCTGCCGGCAGCCGGGAGAGGGGCCCCGCGGACGAGGCCGGCGCCGCGAACGGTCGCGGCGGGCTGACGCCAACATCAGCTTGCCTGATTGCCAGCCCTGAATCCTAACGCAATAAAGGGTTCCATATCGCGCAGGCATGCAGCGCGTCGCACCGCCGCGCCGCCGCCCGAGCGTCAGTCCTTCCCCGCGTACTCCTTGTCCAGCCGGTCATACAGCGGCTTGTTGACGAGCCGCTGGCGCTCGCTGAACGGCGCGACGATCGTCGCGTCCTCGTCGAGGCGGCCGTTGCTTTGCAGCGTGCCGAGCGCGCGCTGCATGCCGAGCACCGCGCCCTGCAGCGCCGCATTCGCGTACAGCACGATGCCGTAGCCGAGCTTCGCGAGCGCGTCGCGCGACTGCACCGGCGTCTTGCCGCCGATCACGATGTTGATCAGCTGCGGCACATTGAACAGCCCCGGCAGACGCTCGATGTCGGCGAGCGATTCGGTCGCCTCGATGAACAGGATGTCGGCGCCCGCCTCGATGAAGCGATGACCGCGCTCGATCGCGTCCTCGATGCCGTGGACCGCGGCCGCGTCGGTGCGCGCCATGATCTGCAGGTTCGCGTCTTCGCGCGCGTCGACAGCCGCGCGGATCTTGCCGACCATCTCGCTCGCCGCGACGACTTCCTTGCCCGAGAAGTGGCCGCATTTTTTCGGCATCACCTGATCTTCGAACTGGATCACGTCGGCGCCGCTGCGCTCCAGCACGCGCACGGTCTGGCGCACGTTCAGCGCGTTGCCGAAGCCGGTGTCGGCATCGACGATCAGCGGCAGCGCGACCGCGTCGCGGATGCGCGCGGTGTGCTCTGCGACTTCGGCAAGGCCGATGAAGCCGAGGTCGGGTAGACCGAGCGACATGTTGGTGACGCCCGCGCCGGTGATGTAGACCGCCTCGAAGCCGGCGTCCTCGATCACGCGCGCGCTCATCGCGTTGAACGCGCCGGGCACGAGCAGGCCCTGACGCTGATTGACTTTGGCGCGGAACGCAGCGCGGCGGGTGGCGGAAGTGATGGTCATGATGCAGGTCTCCAGAAGGGAAATCGGTAAGGGAACGCGGCCGACATTCCGCAGGAAGCGTGCCATTGAACGGCAGTTCGCCGGTCGTGCCGCTGGAACAAGGGTTTGCGCGATATGAACTCCTGCCTGGACGTTCATGGCACAATCAGTGGAACGTTTCATGAAACGTTTCGAGGAACGTTTCAATCAAGGAGAGCCGCGTGTCCACGTTCACCCCATTTGTCGCGAATCCTGGCGCCGCCGTCGATGCCGGGCGGCCCGGTGTCGCACTCGTCAGTATCAGCCGACTGCAGTCGCTTTGCGAGGCGGTGGCGCCGCGCTACGCGGGCCGGGCGAAGTTCTTCACGGTGCGCGAGGGCTACGGCGCGGCCGTCGCCGCATTGCAGGCTTACGTGGACGCAGGTTCGGTCGACGTCGTACTGTCCGCCGGCTCGAACGGCGCGTACCTGCGCGAGAACCTCAGCGTGCCGGTGGTAATGGTCAAGGTGAACGGCTTCGACGTGCTGAGCGCGATCACGCGCGCGACCGCCACATGGCCGCAGGCGCGCATCGGGCTCGTGCTGCACGAAGCAATCGCGCAGGAGTTGGCCGACCTGAGCCCGCTCTTGAACGTCGATCTGCGGCAGCGCGCGTATCGGTCGATCGACGAAGTGCGGCTCGCAGTCGATGAACTCGCCGCGCAGGGCTGCCGCGTGGTGGTCGGCGCTGGCATGGCCTGCGATCTGGCGCAGCAGGCCGGCATGGAAAGCGTGTTCCTGTATTCGCTTGCCGCGGTCGAGGAAGCGTTCGAGCGCTCGGTCGAACTGGCGCGCGTGAGCCGCCAGAAGGAATCGAAGCGGGTGCGCCTGAACACGATCGTCGCGCATCTGCGCGACGGCGTCGCCGCGTTCGACGAAGCCGCCCAGCTCGAAGCCGTCAACCCGGCAATGCTCGAGCTGCTCGGCCTACGCGCCGCGCAGGCGGTCCCAAACGACGACGAGGACACCCCCGCACGAGTCGCGCGCGCGCTCGCGCCGCTGCTGCGCGAGACGCGCGCCGCCGACCAGCCGGTCGATGAACGCATCGAACAGATCGGCGGCCGCGCGCTGATCGTCGGCTGTGTGCCGATCGTCGAGCAGGGCGCGCGCGCCGGTTTCGTCGTGACGGCGCAGGACGCGCTCGTTGCGCAGCGGATCGACCGTTCCCTGCGCACCAGCCAGCGGCCGAGGCATCTGGTTGCGCGGCACCGGCTCGACGATCTGATCGGCGCTTCGGCGGCGCTCGAGCGCGTGCGCCGGCTCGCGCGCGCCGGCGCCGCGCACGACGCGACCGTGCTCCTGAGTGGTGAAAGCGGCACCGGCAAGGAACTGGTCGCACAGGGCATCCACAACGCGAGCCGGCGGCGCGGCAATCCGTTCGTCGCGTTCAACTGCGCGGCGCTGCCCGAGGGGCTGATCGAAAGCGAACTGTTCGGACACGAGGAAGGGGCGTTCACGGGTGCGCGGCGCGGCGGCAAGCCGGGGTTGTTTGAAATCGCGCACACCGGCACTATTTTTCTCGATGAGATCGGCGAAATGCCGGCCGCGCTGCAAAGCAGGCTATTGCGCGTGCTGCAGGAGCGCGAGGTGATGAAGCTCGGCGCGGGCCGCGCGACGCCGGTCGACGTGAGGGTGATCGCCGCGACGCACCGCGATCTGCACGCGCTCGTCGAGGAGGGCGCGTTTCGCACGGACCTGTATTTCAGATTAAATCTGCTTCAGATAAAATTGCCGCCGCTGCGCGAACGCCGTGCCGATATCGCGCCGCTGGCGCGGCATCTGCTGGAGCGCAGCGCGCTGCAGTACGGCTTGTCGGCGGCGGGGCTCGAGCGGGTGCTGGTGTTTCTCGCCCCGCTTTTTGCGGATTACGCGTGGCCCGGTAACGTCCGTGAACTGGAAAATCTCCTGGCCCGCGCGGCGATTTATATCGGTGAGCCAACCAACGAGATGTCCGGGAACCTGAGTGCCGACGCCTTGCCAGACCGGCAGGCCGTGTTTCCCGAGTTCTTCCGGATCAGGGCGGTCGAGGTCGAGCAGATCACACAGGCGCCTCCGGGCCCTGCGCCCGGCAGTACGGCGCCCCGCGCTACCCCCAGCCGTGAGGCTGCGCTGCGCGCTCTCGAACAATCGGGCGGCAATCGCGCCGCCGCGAGCCGAGCGCTCGGCATCGGCAGAACCACGCTGTGGCGGCTTCTGAAGAGCTGAAACGCCCGGCAAATCGTCCGATAGTTTCGACCGACGAAATGAATAGTGCGAGACTATCTAACTCATTAACACAATCCACTTTACCTATTAAGCGCAGTCTGACATACTGGCTCTACTTTCCAACCCCCTCAAAGAGAGGATTTAGCAAATGCCGATCATCAACAGTCAAGTCAAACCGTTCAAAGCACAGGCTTTTCACAACGGCGATTTCCAGACCGTCACTGAAGAAAGCCTGAAGGGCAAGTGGTCGGTTTTCGTGTTCTACCCGGCCGACTTCACGTTCGTGTGCCCGACCGAACTCGGTGACCTGGCCGATCGTTATGAAGATTTCAAGAAGCTGGGCGTGGAAATCTACAGCGTGTCGACCGATACGCACTTCACGCACAAGGCCTGGCACGACACGTCGGATACGATCCGCAAGATCAAGTACCCGATGCTGGCTGACCCGACGCTCGCTATCTCGCGCAACTTCGACGTGCTGATCGAAGAAGAAGGCCTCGCGCTGCGTGGCACGTTCGTGATCAACCCGGAAGGCGAGATCAAGCTGTGCGAAATCCACGACAACGGCATCGGCCGTGACGCTGGCGAACTGCTGCGCAAGGTTCAGGCTGCTCAGTACATCGCCAAGCACCCGGGCGAAGTGTGCCCCGCCAAGTGGACGCCGGGCGCGCAAACGCTGACCCCGTCGCTCGACCTGATCGGCAAGATCTAAGGTCCGCGCAGCTCACGCTGCACCCGCAGTCTGCATCTGCCGGGATCTTCCCGGCGCTTCACCGCGCGAATCGCCTGATACGGCGTTTCGCGCGTCCCCGGGCCCAACACGTCCTACCCGGATGCGTGCGGCGCCGGGGCACCCACCCCCCTCGTCACGGAATCGCAACGCCATGCTTGACGCCAATCTCAAGACTCAACTGAAGTCGTACCTCGAAAAAGTTAGCAGGCCTATCGAGCTCGTCGCATCGGTCGACGACAGCGCGAAGTCCCAGGAGCTGCTGGCCCTGCTGAACGACATCGCGACCTTGTCGGAGCGCGTCACGGTGATCGAGCGTCGCGGCGACGACGAACGCAAGCCATCGTTCTCGATTGGCGAAGCGGGCAAGGAAGCGGGCATCCGTTTCGCCGGCATTCCGATGGGGCATGAATTCACGTCGCTCGTCCTCGCACTGCTGCAGGTCGGCGGCCACCCGGTCAAACTCGATGATGCGGTGATCGAACAGATCCGCAGCCTCGACGGCGACTATCAATTCGAAACGTATTTCTCGCTGTCGTGCCAGAACTGCCCGGAAGTCGTGCAGGCGCTGAACGTGATGGCGTTGATCAATCCGCGCATCCGTCACGTCGCGATCGACGGCGCGCTGTTCCAGAACGAAGTCGACGCGCGCCAGATCATGGCGGTACCGACCATGTTCCTGAACGGCGAAACCTTCGGCCAGGGCCGCAGCGGCGTGAAGGAAATCCTCGCGAAGCTCGACACCAACGCCGGTGCGCGCGCCGCGAAGCAACTGGAGAACAAGCCGGTGTTCGACACGCTGATCGTCGGCGGCGGCCCGGCGGGCGCGGCGGCGGCGATCTACTCGGCGCGCAAGGGCATTGCGACCGGTGTCGTGGCCGAGCGTTTCGGTGGCCAGGTGCTCGACACGCTGTCGATCGAGAACTTCGTCTCCGTGACCGAAACCGAAGGACCGAAGTTCGCGACCGCGCTCGAACAGCACGTGAAGACCTATGACGTCGACATCATGGACGTGCAGCGCGCCGAAGCGCTGATTCCGGGGCGCATCATCGAAGTACGTCTGGCCAACGGCGCGGTGCTGAAGGCGAAGACGATCATCCTCGCGACCGGTGCGCGCTGGCGCGAAATCAACGTGCCGGGCGAGCGCGAGTATCGCAATCATGGCGTCGCGTACTGCCCGCACTGCGATGGCCCCTTGTTCAAGGGCAAGCGCGTCGCGGTAATCGGCGGCGGCAACTCGGGCGTCGAGGCCGCGATCGACCTCGCGGGTCTCGTGCGCGAAGTGACGCTGCTCGAATTCGGTGCGACGCTGCGTGCCGACGAGGTGCTGCAACGCAAGCTGCGCAGCATGCCGAACGTGACCGTCGTCACGCAGGCGCAGACCACGGAAATCACCGGCGACGGCAAGAAGGTCAACGGTCTGGTCTACAAGGACCTCGCTTCGGGCGAAGTGAAGACGGTCGAACTCGAAGGCGTGTTCGTGCAGATCGGTCTCGTGCCGAACACCGAATGGCTGAAGGGCACGGTCGAGCTGTCGAAGCATGGCGAGATCGTCGTCGATGCGCGCGGCGCGACGTCGGTGCCGGGCGTGTTCGCCGCCGGCGACGTGACCACGGTGCCGTTCAAGCAGATCGTGATCGCGGTGGGCGAGGGCGCGAAGGCATCGCTGTCCGCATTCGACCACCTGATCCGCAACAGCGAAGAAGTCGCGGCGGTCAGCGAAGCGGAAGCGGAAGCCGAAGCAGCGGTTTGATTCGGTAGCTCGGAGAGGCAAACGGCGGCCCGCGGGCCGCCGTTTCAGTTTGCGCATGCAACGAAGGCCCGCATTCGTGCGGGCCTTTTTCGTTAAAGCACGGGAATCGGTATCACCGCCGGTCGAACGAATACTTGCCGGGGCCGGTCACGCACAACAGCAGCAACCCGCCGATGATGGCGATGTTCTTGTAGAAATGAATCATATTGTCGTACTGCATCGCGCCGGTCATGTTCCAGTAGTGATGGCCGATGATCGCGGTGCCGAGCGTATACACCGCAAGCAGCAGCGCCAGCGGTCGCGTGAAAAATCCCACTAACAGCGCGACGCCCACCACAAGCTCCATCACCACCGCGATCACAGCCGACAGCTCCGGCACGGGCGCGCCGGTCGACGTCATATAAGCGACGGTGCCGGCAAAGCCGGTCAGCTTCGACCAGCCGAACATCACGAACGGCACCATCAGCAGGATTCGAGCGACGAGAACGACGACGTCTTTCTGGTTTTCAAACAGTGTGTAGCGCATGATTTTTCCCGATAGGGTAGAGGGATGAAGCTCGCTGGAAATCGTCGTCCAGCGAGCCGCGTTCAGGTTTGAGTCAATCGCGGCGCAAGCGGAGCGCTTATGCCCACAACGCCGAGGTTTCGATATTACGCAGGTCGAACACGAGCACTTCCGCATCGCGGCCCTGCGTGAACGTCAGCGCTTCTTCACCCCGCACCCGCGCGCCGTCACCCTCGCCAAGCTCGACGCCATTCACCGTGACACTGCCGCGCGCCACCTGAACATATGCATAGCGGTCCTTTGCGAGTTCGAGCCGGGCGGTTTCCTCGCCGTTGAACAGACCGGCATACACGCGCGCATCCTGCAGCAACTGCAGCGAACCGTTCGCACCGTCCGGCGACAGCACGAGCCGCAGCATACCGCGCTTGTCGGCCGCGCCGAAGTGCTGTTGCTGATAGCGCGGCTTCGTGCCTTGCTGGGCCGGCGCGATCCAGATCTGCAGGAAGTGCACCGGCTCGCTCTTCGAATGGTTGTATTCGCTGTGCGCCACACCGGTGCCCGCGCTCATCAACTGGATGTCGCCCGGCACGATCACCGAGCCCGTGCCCATCGTGTCCTTGTGTTCGAGCGCGCCTTCGAGCACGTACGAAAAGATCTCCATGTCGCGATGCGGATGCTTGCCGAAGCCCTGCGCCGGCGCCACACGGTCGTCGTTGATCACGAGCAGGTCGGAGAAGCCGTTCTGCTTCGGATCGTGATAGTTCGCGAACGAAAACGTATGACGCGAGCTGAGCCAGCCGTGTTCCGCGCGGCCACGTTGGTTGGCGTGTCTGATTTCGAGCATGCTCTTTCTCCTTGAGTTTTGTCGTGCGATCCGGGCCAGATGTTTGGCTGCGATCCATGAACGACAGTGTAGGTCAATCCGGATGGCTATAATCATGATAAAACCGGAAACACTGTCGCATTGGAGTGGACAATACGATGCAACTCGATGACATGCGCATCTTCGTCGCGACCGTCGACGCCCACAATTTCACCGCCGCGGCGAACCGGCTGTCGCTGTCGAAACAGTTCGTGAGCCGCCGTGTGATGGCGCTCGAGGAAGCACTCGGTGTGCAACTGCTGATCCGCAACACGCGCAAGCTGGCGGTGACCGATCTGGGTCAGGAGTTCTACGAGCGCGCGAAGCGCATCCTCGGCGAGGTCGAGGACGCCGAGCAGGCCATGTCGCTGCGCCGCGCCGGGCCGCGCGGCCTGCTACGCGTGAGCGCGCCGATGTCGTTCGGCATGACGCATCTGTCGCCGCTCGTCGCGGCGTTTCTGCGCGAGCATCGCGACATGCGCTTCGACATGGAACTGAGCGACCGCGCCGTCGATGTGGTCGGCGAAGGCTTCGACATGGCGATCCGTATCGGCACGCTGGCGGATTCGTCGCTGATCGCGCAAAAGCTGATCGATGTGAAGATGGTGGCGTGCTGCAGCCCCGGTTATCTGCGCCGGCGTGGCAGCCCGGCCGTGCCTGGCGATCTCGCGAACCACGAATGTCTGCTGTACGGCCACGGCGGCGCGGTGAGCTGGGACTTCAGCGTCGAGGGGGTGGTGAAGAGCGTCGAGGTGCGCGGGCCGTTACGCGCCAATAACGGCGATCTGATTCGCGATGCGGCCGTCGCGGGACTTGGAATCGTTCGGCTGCCGGATTTCATCGTCGCCGATGCGCTCGCAAGCGGACAACTCATGCCCGTGCTCGAAGCGTTCCTGCCGTCGGCGACGGGCGTCTATGCCGTGTATCCGCAGCATCGGCAAAGCTCGGTCACGATCCGGGCATTCGTCGAGTTTCTGCGCAGGCATCTGAGGAAGAAGCTCGCGACCGAACCGCGGACGCCCGTCGGCTAATCCCCTAAACCCTATCAACCGTTGCGGAAGATAAAGCTATACGCGCTCAACGCCGGCACGCCGCCCAGGTGCGCATAAAGTACGCGCGAGCCGGCCGGAAATTCGCCGTTACGCACCTTGTCGATCATGCCGTGCATCGACTTTCCCTCGTACACCGGATCGGTCAGCATGCCTTCGAGCCGCGCGCACAGACGGATCGCCTCGAGCGTGCCGTCGTTCGGCAGACCGTATTCCGGGCCGCCGTAGCGCTCGTCGAGCACGATGTCCTTCGCGGTGATGTCGCGGCCCAGTTCGACGCTCTCGGCGGTCCGCTTCGCGATGCGCGTGATCTGCTCGCGTGTCTGCGCCGGTTTCGCCGATGCGTCGATGCCGATCACCCGATCGGCGCGGCCGTCGGCGGCGAAACCGACGACCATGCCAGCCTGCGTGCTGCCCGTCACCGAGCACACGACGATGTAGTCGAACTTGAAGCCTAGCTCGGCTTCCTGCTGACGCACCTCTTCGGCAAAGCCGACGAAGCCGAGGCCGCCGAGCGGATGGTCCGAGCAGCCGGCCGGAATCGCGTACGGCTTGCCGCCGGCCGCGCGCACGCTGTCGAGCGCGTCTTCCCAGCTCTTGCGAAAGCCGATGTCGAAGCCGTCCGCCACGAGCCGCACGTCGGCGCCCATCATGCGCGACATCTGGATGTTGCCGACGCGGTCATACACCGCATCCGAGTAGTTGACCCAGTTCTCCTGCACGAGCACGCACTTCAGGCCCAGATGCGCGGCAACCGCCGCGACCTGGCGCGTCTGGTTCGACTGGATGCCGCCGATCGACACGAGCGTGTCGCAGCCCTGCGCGAGCGCGTCGGGGATCAGATACTCGAGCTTGCGGGTCTTGTTGCCGCCGAACGCGAGGCCGCTATTGCAGTCCTCGCGCTTCGCATAAAGCTCGACCTTGCCGCCGAGATGCTCGCTCAGACGCTTGAGCGGTTGAATTGGCGTCGGTCCGAAGGTGAGCGGGTAGCGGGGGAATCGTTGCAGGTTCATCGCGGCTCCGTGGTGGGGTGATTTCCGTGAGTACATGTTAGGAAAAACCGTCAGAAATGAGCTTGCGAAAAAAATCGCGTGGACGTATTTTTCGAAATCAAAGAATGTCCGCTTCCTAACAAAACTTCGTACACATGGTCATGAGCGCAACGAAAGTTCGTGCTGGAGCGCCACCTTCGGGCATCGGCGCGATTCACCACCCGCTCGATCGCATCGATCGCGCGATCCTGCGGCAGTTGCAAACCGACGCGTCGATTTCGAACGTGGCGCTCGCCGCGAAAGTGAAGCTGAGCGCGCCGGCGTGTTTGCGGCGCGTCGAACGCTTGAAGGAATCGGGGCTGATTCGCGGCGTGGTCGCGCTGCTCGATCCAAAGGCGGCCGGCGCGGGCATGCTCGTGATCATCGGCGTGGTACTGGATCGCTCGACGCCCGAGTCGTTCGCCGAGTTCGAGAAGGCCGCGCAGAAAGTGGCCGGCTGCATGGAGTGCCACGTGGTAACCGGCGAGTTCGACTATTTCATGGTGATCCGCACGCGCGACAGCGACAGCTTCAATCGACTCCACGCCGAGCAGTTGCTGTATCTGCCGGGCGTACGGCAGATCCGCTCATTCATGGTGCTGAAGGAAATCCTGTCGACCACGAAATTTCCGCTATGAGCCGCGCGGCCGCGCCGCCGGCCGCGAAAGCGCGCATGCTGTCATAAACGCCGCGCCCGCGCGACCAAGCTTCGGCGCACCCGCATGCGGCCGTGGCAGCATCGTGCCAAAGCGGGCGGGCGCCGGCACTTTTCCGGAGCGACCATCATGACTCGCAACAGACCGCAATTCCTTACATCGTTCGGCGGCACCTCGAAACGCACACGCGCGGCCGTGTTGTCGTTGCTGCTAGGCGCGGCCGCGCTCGCGTTGCCGCTCGCGCAGCGCGTCGCGTTCGCGGCGGAGAGCGCCGTCGTGATCGCGCCGCCCGCGCTCGACGAACCGATTCCGGCCAGCACCGCGCACGAGGAAACCGCGGTGTTCGCGGGTGGCTGCTTCTGGGGCGTCCAGGGGGTGTTCCAGCATGTGCGCGGTGTCACGCGGGCGGTGTCCGGCTACTCGGGCGGCTCACGCGATACCGCGCAGTACGAGACCGTCAGCGGCGGCGAGACGGGGCACGCCGAATCGGTGCAGGTCACGTTCGATCCTGGCAAGGTCACCTACGGCCAGTTGCTGCAGGTGTATTTCTCGGTGGTTCAGGACCCGACCGAGCTGAATCGTCAGGGGCCCGACAGCGGCACGCAATATCGCTCCGCGATCTTTCCGCTGAACGACGCGCAACGGCACGTCGCGCAAAGCTACATTGCGCAGCTCGACAAGTCGCACGTGTTTCCCGCGCCGATCGTCACGAAGACGGAGCCCTACAAGGGCTTCTATCCGGCCGAGTCGTATCACCAGAACTATCTGACCTTGCATCCCGATTCGGTCTACATCGTGTTCAATGACATGCCGAAAATCGCCAACCTGAAACGCCTGTTCCCCAACCTGTATCGCGACAAGCCGGTGCTCGTCGAAGCAGGGCAATAACCCCTCCGAACGGCGGCGCCGGCGGCGCCGCCGCAGCGCCGGACCGTCTTCGGTTACGCCTTGGGTCGCGCTCGTCATCAATCTTCCACAGAGTTGGCGCATATCTTGCGCAGCAATGCTCCGTTGGCCATTGTCCGCGTCACCGCGGCGCGCAAGGACTATGCGCAGTGGCCACCACGCTGGCGCGTGGGTCATGCGGGCTCGCCGCGCCTCGTGCGCATCGCGCTGCCCGCTTCATCGATTGGAAAAATTACACGCCGTAAGTAACAGCGCGGCGGTCGTCCGCGTTTTTGGGTCCGCGCTGGACCCCGGGCGAAAACCTAACCTCTTCGCGACGAGCGAAATTGGAGGCTTCCGGTGGTCAACAGCCGTAGAAAGAAGCGGGGCGCCATGCCTCGCCATAAACAAACCGGCATCGCGGCGAACTCGCTCGTCGCCGCGACCTTGGGTGCAATGGCCTGCATGCCGGGTGTGGTCTTCGCGCAGACGCCGTCGCCGCTCGGCGAATGGCAATATTCGGTGGGCATTGCGCTGCAGAAGATGTGGCAGCCGAACATTCCCGACTGGCAACTGCGCTTCGGCGTGGCCACATCGTTCCAGCCGCGCTTCGTAGGATCGGACCGCTATCACCTGGTGACGGGCCCGAGCATCGACGTGCGCTACAAGGATCTGTTCTTTCTGTCGAGCGGCGAAGGCTTCGGCGTGAATTTCGCGCAGGGCGAGAACTGGCGCATGAGTCTCGCCGCGGTCTACGACCTCGGGCGACGCGGCCAGGACGATCCGCAGGAACTCAACGGGCTCGGCAACATCAACCCGGCGCCCGGTCTGAAGCTTTCGGGCGAGTACGTCGTGTCGAAGGATTTTCCGCTCGTCCTGCGCGCCGATATCCGCCGCTATTTCGGCGGATCGAACGGCTGGATCGGCGATCTCGGCGCCTATATGCCGATGCCCGGCAGCACGAAGCAGTTCTTCTGGTTCGCCGGCCCGAACGTGGTGCTCGCGGACTCCAATTACATGAACAGCTGGTTCGGCGTCAATCAGGAGCAGGCCGCGCACTCGCAGTATCCGCAGTACCACGCGAGCGCGGGCTTCAAGTCGGTGGGTTTCGGCGTCAGCGCGATCTGGCTGTTCAGCAAGCACTGGTTCGCGACCGCCGACGGCGCGTTCGAGCAGCTCGTCGGCAGCGCGGGCAACAGTCCGATCACGCGCAGCCGCGCGACCGGCGTCGCCGACGTGTCGATCAACTACCGGTTCTGACGCACCGCCGCCGCGCAGCCAATGCGCCGTGACTTGGTGGGTATAGCCCTTGCTGACTCTGTGATCGCGCGCCGCGACGCCTCCGTCGCCGCGCGCCCGAACACAAGGAGTCGATCCCCATGGCAGGTAAAGCGAATACCCAGAAGGCCGCGGGCCAGGCAAACGGGGCCGCGCAGTCGAACGACGCGAAATCGAACGATCTCGAACGCAATCGCGTGAAGCCGCAAGGCGAGGCCCTGAGGACCAATCAGGGCGTCAAGATCGCCGACAACCAGAACACGTTGCGTGCGGGACCGCGCGGTCCATCGCTGCTGGAAGATTTCATCATGCGTGAAAAGATCACGCACTTCGACCACGAGCGCGTTCCCGAACGGATCGTGCACGCGCGTGGCTCGGCCGCGCATGGTGTCTTCAAGGTCTACGAATCGATGCGCGAGTACACCAAGGCCGCGTTTTTGCAGGACCCGGCCGCCGAAACGCCGGTCTATGTGCGTTTCTCCACCGTGCAAGGTCCGCGCGGCTCTGCCGACACCGTGCGCGACGTGCGCGGCTTCGCGACGAAGTTCTACACGCAGGAAGGCAATTTCGATCTGGTCGGCAACAACATGCCGGTGTTCTTCATCCAGGACGCGATCAAGTTTCCTGACTTCGTGCACGCGGTGAAACCGGAAGCACCGAACGAAATGCCGACCGGCGGGTCCGCGCACGACACGTTCTGGGACTTCGTCTCGCTCGTGCCCGAATCGGCGCACATGGTGCTGTGGACGATGTCGGACCGCGCGATTCCGCGCAGCTTTCGGACGATGGAAGGCTTCGGCGTTCACACGTTCCGCTTCGTCAATGCGCAGGGCAAAGCTCGTTTCGTCAAGTTCCACTGGCGTCCCGTGCTCGGCTCGTATTCGCTGCTGTGGGACGAAGCGCAGAAGCTCGCGGGCAAGGACCCGGACTTTCACCGCCGCGACCTATGGGAAGCGATCGAGCGCGGCGATTATCCGGAGTACGAACTGGGGGTGCAGATCGTCGAGGAAGCCGACGAGCACAAGTTCGATTTCGACCTGCTCGATCCGACCAAGCTGATTCCGGAAGAGCTGGTGCCGGTGAAAATCATCGGCAAGATGACGCTCAATCGCAATCCGGACAACTTCTTCGCCGAGACCGAACAGGCCGCGTTCCATCCGGGGCATATCGTGCCGGGCATCGATTTCACCAACGATCCGTTGCTGCAGGGGCGTTTGTTCTCGTACACGGACACTCAGATCAGCCGCCTCGGCGGCCCGAATTTTCACGAGATTCCGATCAACCGGCCGGTCTGTCCATCCGTCAACAATCAGCGCGATGCGATGCATCGGCAGGCGATCCATGTCGGCCAGGCGTCGTACGAGCCGAACTCGCTGAACGACGGCTGGCCGAAGGAAACCGATCCGGCCGCTGAAGATGGCGGCTTCGACAGCTATCAGGAACGCGTCGAGGGCACGAAGATTCGCGTGCGCAGCGACTCGTTCGCCGATCATTTCTCGCAGGCCGCGTTGTTCTACAACAGCATGTCGCAGCCGGAAAAAGACCATATCGCGGCGGCCTATCAGTTCGAGCTCGGCAAGGTGACGAAGCCCGAGATTCGCGCGCGCCAGGTCAACGAGATTCTCGCGAACTTCGACGCCGATCTCGCAGCGAAGGTCGCCGAAGGACTCGGCTTGCCGGCGCCGAAAAAGGGCACGGCGAAACTCGTCGGGCCGAAGACGTCGCCGGCGTTGAGTCTGCTCAATCGCGTGAAGCCCGGCATCAAGACCCGCAAGATCGCGCTGCTCGCCGCACCCGGCTCCGATGGCGCGGCGATCAAACAGTTGCAGCAGGCGCTCACGGGCGAAGGCGCGACGCCAATGCTGATCGCGCCGACGCTCGCCGAGATCGATGGCCTCGCGCCCGACGCGACGATCGCCGGGCTGCCATCGGTGATGTTCGACGCGGTGATCGTCGTCGGCGGCGAGAAGGGGGCGAAGGCACTGTCGCAATCGGGCGATGCGCGGCACTTCGTGCTCGAAGCGTTCAGGCATCTGAAGGCGATCGCGGCGCTCGGCGCGGGGCGCGACCTGCTCGCGGCCGCGCAGTTGCCCGCGCAGCCGGACGGCGTGGCGACCGGCGAGGACTCGCAGTCCGCCGACGTGTTGAAGGCGTTCATCAAGGCCGCCGGACAGCATCGCGTGTGGTCGCGCGCGGCGCAGGCGGAATCGGTGCCGGCCTGAGCGGGCCGAGCCGGTTGCGCTGACGCGCTGCCGCGTTAGCCGCTGAACGGTGCCGAGCGTAGCTGAAACGCGGCGCGTCGATGCGCGTCGATGCAGGAATCTGGCCGGTGTTAGCCGGCCAGGTTGTTTTTGCATTCCGCGTCGCGCGCGTGCGGGTCGTCCTTGTATGATGACAGCGGTCGCATCGCGGCACTCGACACCGTGCGCAGACCCGAAAGATATTCCGCATCGAGCCGATTCGCCATGCTACTTACAGAAAAAATGACCGCATCGCAGGCCGTCGATCAACTCCGTTTCCGCCGCATCCTTCGCCGCAATATCGCGCTGCCTTTGGGCGTCGGCCTCGTCACGATGGTGCTGTTCGTCGGCTTGATCGCGTATCTCGTATCGACGATGAACTGGGCCGAGCACTCCGGGCGCGTGATCGGCGACGCCAACGAATTGCTGCGGCTCGCGGTGGATCGCGAATCGTCGATGCGCGGCTTTCTGATCACCGGTAACGAGAGTTTCCTCGCGCGGTATGAAAACGGCGGCCCGAAATTCAAGGCACAGCTCGAAACGTTGAAAAAGCAGGTCGCCGACAACCCGCCGCAAATCGAGCGGCTCAAGCAGATCGAGGTCTTGCAGGAGCGTTGGAGCCGCTTCGCCGAACAGATCATCGACGCGCGCCGCCGCAACCAGGACTATGAGAGCGCGATCGCAGCGGGGCGCGGCAAGCTCGAATTCGACGAAACGCGCCGCGAATTCGGCGATTTTCTCGACGTCGAATTGCGCTTGCGCCAGCAGCGCGTCGAAGCGACGCGCAACGTGACGGCGACGCTGGTCGGCGTGTTCCTGCTGTTCAGCCTCGTCGTCAGCGGCCTGCTCGCATGGCGGGGTCGTCGCGAACTGCTGGACCTGTCCGAGACCTACGACGACGTGCTGCGCCGCCAGGGCGAACAGACCGCGCTGCTCGAGCAGCAGGTCTGGTTGCGCTCGGGCCAGCGGCTGCTCGCGGACAAGGTCGTCGGCCAGACGAGCGCGCCGCTCGTCGGCCGCGCGATGCTCGAGTTTCTCGCCCAATATCTC
The DNA here is from genome assembly GCF_014201025.1 of Paraburkholderia sp. MM5384-R2. Taxonomy (NCBI): domain Bacteria; kingdom Pseudomonadati; phylum Pseudomonadota; class Betaproteobacteria; order Burkholderiales; family Burkholderiaceae; genus Paraburkholderia; species Paraburkholderia sp. MM5384-R2. The sequence goes on along the minus strand of NZ_JACHDI010000005.1, from coordinate 227,486 downwards.
GATGTGCTCGTCGCCGCGCTGTACGTGCGCGACAGGCAGAGCGGCACGCTGCGCCGCATCGCCGCGTACGGCTATAGCCGTGACAGCGAGCAGACGGCCGCTCCGAGTTTCGAGGAGGGTGAAACGCTGGTCGGCCAGGCCGCGCGCTCGCGCCGCACGCTGGTGCTGCGCGACGTGCCGGCCGATTACGTGCGGGTCGTGTCGGCGACGGGCAGCGGTGCGCCGCGCAATCTGCTGATTCTGCCGATCGACAACGACGGCCAGGTCAACGGCGTCGTCGAAATGGGCTTCCTGCGCGAGGTGACGCCGCGCGACGAAGAGTTCATGGAGCTGATCCGCCACAGCATGGGCAATTTTCTCGAGGCGGCGCTGTATCGCGAACGCCTGCAGGATGCGCTCGCCGAGACGCAGCAACTGAACGAGGAGTTGCAGGTCCAGCAGGAGGAGTTGCGGGTCGCCAACGAAGGGCTCGAGGAACGCGGCCGCGCGCTGTTGGAATCGCAACGGCGCCTCGAAGCGCAGCAGGCCGAGCTCGAACAGACCAACGTGCGGCTCGAGGAATACGCGCTGCGGCTGGAGCGGCAAAAATCGGATCTGCTGCGCGTGCAGAACGATCTGGCGGCCAATGCGGAGCGCCTCGAACAGTCGAGCCGCTACAAGTCCGAGTTCCTCGCGAACATGTCGCACGAATTGCGCACGCCGCTGAACAGCTCGCTGATTCTCGCGAAGCTGCTGCAGCAGAATCGCAGCGGCAATCTGACCGACGAGCAGGTGCGCTACGCGGAGACGATCCACGCGTCGAACAGCGATCTGCTCGTGCTGATCAACGACATTCTCGACCTGTCGAAGGTCGAGGCGGGTCAATTGACGGTCGAGCCCGAAACGGTGTCGATCGAGGCGACGCTGCAATCGCTCGAAGAAATGGTTCGTCCGATCGCGGCGACCAGGCACTTGCGTCTCGCCTTCGACAAGTTGCCGGGCACGCCCGATACGTTCGTCACCGATGGCCAGCGGCTCACACAGATCCTGCGCAACCTGCTGTCGAACGCGGTGAAGTTCACCGAGCGCGGCGAGATCACGCTCGAGGTCGCCAGGGTCGAGGACAACGTGCTGCGCTTCGACGTGCGCGATTCGGGCATCGGTATTCCGGCCGACAAGCTCGACCTGATCTTCGAGGCGTTCCAGCAGGCCGATGGCTCGACGAGCCGTCAATATGGGGGCAGCGGCCTCGGGCTGTCGATTTCGCGCGAGTTCTCGCGGTTGCTGGGCGGGCGCATCACGGTGGCGAGCGAAGTCGGCAAGGGCAGCGTGTTTTCGCTGTGGCTGCCGCTCGATGCGCGCGAGGCGCGCGTGAGCGCGGACAGCGCGATGACGAGCGCCGCCACGCTGAACGCGCTGAACGCGGGCATGGGCGCGCAAGCGACGGCGCAAGCGCCGTTGCTGCGCCCGCCGCTCGACGCCGCGCCCGCCGCGGTGATCCCGCCGGCGAATGGTCTGGCAGGCCGGGCGCCGCCCACCGCGTCGCGCGAAGCCTTGCTGCCCGGCACCGCCGAGCCCGCCGCCGCGTCGATAGCCGACGATCGCGACAATCGCACCCGCGCGGGCCGTCTGATCGTCGCGGTCGAAGACGATCCGCCGTTCGCCGGGATTCTGCGCGATCTCGTGCACGAACTCGACTTCGACTTCGTTCACGCGAGCGATGCAGCGAGCGGCCTCGCGCTGGTGCGCGACATGCGGCCGGCCGCGGTGCTGCTCGACGTCGGTCTGCCGGACCGCTCGGGCCTCACGGTGCTCGAATGGCTGAAGAACGATCCGCTGACTCGCCACATTCCGATCCATATCGTGTCGGCCACCGATCACGCCGACAAGGCGCTGCATCTCGGCGCGATCGGCTACACGCTGAAGCCGACCGCGCGCTCGACGATGGAGGCCGCGATCCGCCGCCTCGAAGCGCGGCTGCAACAGCGCCTGAAGCGCGTGCTGGTGATCGAGGACGACGCGCCGATGCGCGAAAGTATCCGCGCGCTGCTGCAAAGCGAGAACACCGAAATCGTCGCGGTCGCGACGCTCGCCGAGGCATTCGAACAACTGTCGGCGCTGACGTTCGACTGCGTCGTCACCGATCTCGCGCTGCCGGACGGCACCGGCTACGATCTGCTTGAACGCCTCGCCGCGAACGGCGCGCATGCATCGCTGCCGGTGATCGTATACACGGGCCGCATGCTGTCCGACGAAGAGGAGCACCGGCTGCGCCGCTACTCGAAGTCGATCATCATCAAGGGTGCGAAATCGCCGGAGCGTCTGCTCGATGAAGTCACGCTGTTTCTGCATAGCGTCGAGTCGTCGCTCGCGCCGGAGCAGCAGCGCATGCTGCGCACCGTGCGGCAACGCGACAATGCGTTCGAGGGCCGCACGATCCTGCTCGCCGAAGACGACGTGCGCAACATCTTCGCGCTGTCGCACGTGCTGGAGCCGCTCGGCGCGAAACTGCTGATCGCGCGCAACGGCCGCGAGGCGCTCGACGAACTGGAGAACGGGCCGGAAGTGCATCTGGTGCTGATGGACATCATGATGCCCGAGATGGACGGCCTGACCGCGATGGGCGAGATTCGCCGCAATCCGCGCTTCGCGCATCTGCCGATCATCGCGCTGACCGCGAAGGCGATGGCGAACGATCGCACGCGCTGCCTCGAAGCGGGTGCCGACGACTACGTGTCGAAACCGATCGACGTGGACAAGCTCGTCGCGCTGTGCCACGTGTGGCTGCGGCAGCGCTGACGGCGCGAGGGTTGGCACGGAAGCGAGCAAGGCGATGAAACCGTCCGCATCTGAGGTACCGCACCGCATCAGCGATTTCGACATCGAGCTGCGGCTGCTGCTCGAGGCGATCTATCTGAAGTATCAGCACGACTTTCGCCACTACGCGATGTCGTCGCTGCGCCGCCGCCTCGCGCAGGCGCTCGATGAATTCAACGTCGAGACGCTGTCGCAATTGCAGGACCGCATCATGCGCGACGGCTACGAGTTTTCGCGGCTGTTCCGCTACCTGACCGTGCAGGTCAGCGACATGTTTCGCGATCCGTCGTATTTCCTCGCGCTGCGCGAGCACGTGCTGCCGCGTTTGCGCACCTACCCGTCGATCAAGGTGTGGGTCGCCGGATGCAGCACCGGCGAGGAGCTGTGGTCGCTGAAGATCCTGTTCGACGAGGAGGGTCTCACCGAGCGCACGCTGTTCTACGCGACCGACATCAACCCCGACGCGCTCGCGCGCGCGCAGGCGGGCATCTATGCGCTCGAACGCATCCAGGGCTTCACGCAGAACTATCTGGCGGCGGGCGGCACGCGTTCGCTGTCGGACTACTATCATGCAGCATATGGCGGCGCGCGCTTTGCCGGCTCGCTCAAAGAGCGCGTGGTGTTCGCCGATCACAGCCTGTCCACCGACGAAGTGTTCCTGGAAGCGCATCTGGTGTCATGCCGCAACGTGCTGATCTATTTCGATCGCGGCTTGCAGGATCGCGCGTTGGGGCTGTTCGAGAACGCACTGGTGCGGCGCGGCTTTCTCGGCCTGGGCAGCAAGGAAACCCTGCGGTTTTCACATCACTATTCGGCGTTCGACGAGTTTCGCGCGGCCGAACGCATTTATCAGAAGCGTTAGCGAGGTCGCGATGCCACGCTCGACCAGTGAACCCCCGCCCACCCAGGCCGCCGACGCCGGCACCGCCGCGCGGGCGCACGCGCGGCGCGGCTATCAACTGGTCGTGATCGGCGGGTCGGCGGGCGGCGTCGAGGTGCTCAAGGTGCTGCTCGCCGCGCTGCCCGCGCGCTTCGCGGCGGCCGTGATGATCGTCGCGCATCTGCCGCCCGATTCGCCGAGCTATCTGGTGCCGGCGATCGCGCATCGCTGCGCGCTGCCGGTGCTCGAACCCGATGCGGGGGAGCTGATCCTGCCGGGCCGCGTGTACGTCGCGCCGCCCGGTTATCACATGCTCGTCGAAGTGGACCGCACGGTCGCGCTGTCGACCGCCGCGGCGGTGCGCTTCTCGCGGCCGTCGATCGACGTGCTGTTCGAATCGGCCGCCGCGGTGTACGGTGAGCGGCTGCTCGCGATCCTGCTGTCCGGCCCCAACGACGACGGCGCGCACGGGCTCGAACGCGTGCGCGCGCTCGGCGGCACCGCGTGGGTGCAGGACCCCGGCAGCGCCGGTGCACCGGAGATGCCGCGCGCGGCGATCGAGCGCGGCGCGGCCGACGCGATCTACAATCCCGCAACCCTGGCGAAGCGCCTTGCCGCGCTGCCGACCTCCCTCTGATCCGGTGCCATGACGAACTCACCTGTGAACATCCTGATCGTCGACGACATCGTCCACAACATCACCGCGCTCGAAGCGTTGCTCGCGCGGCCCGACGTCGCGGTGCTGGTCGCCGACTGCGGCACCGCCGCGCTCGATCTGCTGCTCAAGCACGAAGTCGCGCTGGCGATTCTCGACGTCAATATGCCCGGCATGAACGGCTTCGAGCTGGCCGCGCTGATGCGCGGCAGCCCGCGCACGTCGCAGGTGCCGATCATCTTCCTGAGCGCGACCGCGCAGGACGCGTCGCGCACGTTCCGTGGCTATGAGGCGGGAGCGGTCGACTTCCTGTACAAGCCGTTCGATCCGCGCATCCTGCAGTCGAAGGTCGACGTGTTCGTGCAGTTGGAGCAGCAGAAGCGCGAGCTCGCCGCGCAACTGGTGACGACGCGCCAGATGCTCGAAGCGAACGAGATGCTGATGGCGGTGCTCAGCCATGATCTGCGCACGCCGCTCGGCGCGGTGCTGGCGTCGGCGGAATACCTGATGCGCACGGCCGCCGACGAGCAGGCCGCAACCGTGGCCGCGCGCGTGAAGAACAGCTCCCTGCGCATGGCGCGGATGGTCGATCAGCTGCTGAACCTCGCGCGCCTGCAAGGCGGACGTCTGCCGTTGCAGCCGCGCTCGATCGAGCTCGCGACGCTGTGCCGCTCGGTCATCGACGAATTCGCCTCGCAGGAGAGCGGCAAGCAGATCGTGTTCACCTGCACCGGCAATACGGCCGGCGCGTGAGATACCGATCTCGTGTGGCAGGCGGTGTCGAATCTCGTCAGCAACGCGCTGCATCATGGGGCGCCGGAGGGCGATATCGGCGTGGAGGTCGATGGCGACGCCGAGGATTGCGTGCGCCTGAAGGTGTCCAATCGCGGCACGATTGCGGCGGAGGTGTTTCCGCATCTGTTCAAGGCGTTCGTGTCGAACGGCAACGGCGCGCGCTCTCGCGAAGGGCTCGGGCTCGGTCTGCATATCGTGCAGGAGATCGCGCGCATGCATGGCGGCGACGTCAGCGTCGTATCCACGGACGAGTCCGGCACGACCTTTACGATCGAATTGCCGAGGACGGTGCCGTTGCAGCGGGGGTCGTTTACCCGGCGATAAAGCATCGCCAGGCCGGCGATCACGCCGGTGGGCCACCGCGTGCCCGCTGTGCTACGCTTGCCGCAACCCAATTCACGCAGCGCAAGCACGAATCCCCATCATGCGTTCCTGGCGCCTCGCATCACCGCAGCGCAGCGGTCAGATCAGCACCGCGCGCGCCACCGACCTCGTCATGGCGATCTCCCACCCGGATGCCGACGCGCTCGCCGCGAGCATTCTGCTGACAGTTGGCGAATCGTTGTCGCTGCCCGTCTCGCAGTGCACGATCTTCGCGTATGAGTTCGACGCGCGGCCCCGTACGGTGTCGGCGGCCGACCATCGCGGCGGGCATTTTCTGCGCGACGTCGCCGAACGCTACGCCGTGCATTTCTATGCGCTCGACGGCAATCGCGCGATCATCGGGCAATCGAACCACAGCCGGCGCACCGTTTCGCGCGATGCGCTGGTGCTGCATCAGCAGCGCGGCGACGAAATCGAAAACGAAGCGTATCGCGCGGCCTGCTACGCGCAGCCGAACGTATCGGACCGGCTGTCGTTGCTCGTGCAGCCGGCGGATAGCGTGTGGCTGTCGATCAACCTGTATCGCGACCGCGCGTACGGCGTGTTCGCGCCGGGCGAACTGGAGCGGATCGAAAGCGTCGCGCCGCTGTTCGCGCATGCGGCGAAGGGCCAATACGCGCTGAACGGGCAACATCAGCAGGGCACCGGTGCGGCGATGCTCGCGCGCGTGCGGCGCGCATGTCCGACGCTGACGCCGCGCGAGCTCGACGTGTTGCGTGGCACGCTCGATGGCGCGAGCGCGGCCGAGATCGCCGGGCAGATGGGCGTCAAGTCAGCGAGCGTCGTCACGTACCAGAAGCGCGCGTACGCGCGGCTCGGGATTTCAAATCAGCGGCAACTGTTCGCGCTGTGTATGCAGCCCTAGCTGCACATCTGTCGAAACTCGCGCCGCATCGCGCTTCGAGTCCGCTTCAACTCCGCTTACCCCGCGCCTCGTCCTGCGTCTCCCGATCCCAGCGTTTCAACCACGGCATCACGAAATCCGCGAAGCCGTCGGCCGATGGCGACAGCGCACGCTCGGTCGACCGATACACGCACACCTCGCGAATCGTTTCAGGATCGACGATGCGCCTCATCACGAGCCCGAAGGTCCGCGCGAGCGGTGCGACATAGGCTGGCGCAAGCGTGACCGCCAGCCCTCGCGCGGCGAGGCCGAACGCGGTGGTCACGTTGTCGACGACATTGACGGGAATGATGCGCGCCTCGACCGGCAGATTGGCGAGCATCTGGTCGACCGCGCGCTCGTGGTCGCGGCCGGTCGCGACGATCGGCACGTCGCGCAGATGCTGCCACTGCACGCGGCGGCGCGCGGCGAGCGGATGCGCGGCCGAGCACCACATGACCCACGGACTCGCGAACGCGGGCTCGGAGCGCACGCGCGGCCCGCTTTGCCGGTCCGGGCCGATCGCGAGATCGATGTCGCCGCTCTCGACGCGCTCCACCAGTTGCTCGACCACGGTATCGCAGACGCGCACGACCACCTTCGGCTTGTCGCGCGTGTATTCGGCGATCGCCGCGGGCAGCGCCGTCGACGCGATGACGAGCGGCGCGCCGACCCGCACGATGCCGGCCGCGCGGTTGCGGATATCGTCGGCGGATTGGGCGGCTGCGCGCACGTGGCGCAGCACCGATTCGGCCGACGCCAGAAAGTCCTGCCCCGCGCTGGACAGCGCGACGCGCCGCGTGGTGCGATCGAACAGCCGGAAGCCGAGCTCCGTTTCGAGTTCGGCAAGCAGCTGGCTGACCGCCGACGAGGTCAGCCCGAGCCGCTGCGCCGCCGCGCCGATGCTGTGCAGATCGACGATGGCGAGGAACGCTTCGAATTGACGGATCGTGACGCGGGTAAGAGGCATACGATCGATTCTAAAGAAAAACTTAAGAATCATGAAAAATCGATTGATTGTGCGCGGCACGCCGACGACCGACACTCGTGCGGGTCGACTTGGCCCGGCAAACCCGCTTAGACTCAAGGTTTGCCCTGTCGTCCCGCGGCGCGCGGACGACCGCTACAACAGGCCTGCAGAGGCCGTCTTCAAGGATCCGTCATGTTCGACCATATTCCCGCCTATCCAGGCGACCCGATTCTGAGCCTGAACGAAGACTTTCAGCTGGACCCCCGGCCGAACAAGGTCAACCTCAGCATCGGCATCTATTTCGACGACGCCGGCAAGCTGCCGGTGATCGACGCGGTGCGCCGCGCCGAAACCGCGCTGCTCGACGCGATCGGCCCGCGCTCGTATCTGCCGATGGCGGGTCTGCCGCTCTATCGCGACACCGCGCAGGCGCTCGTGTTCGGGGCCAACAGCGCGGCGCGCGCCGAAGGCCGGATCGCGACGCTGCAAACGCTCGGCGGCTCGGGCGCGCTGAAGGTCGGCGCCGATTTCCTGAAGCGCTATTTCCCCGGCTCGCAAATGTGGATCAGCGATCCGAGCTGGGAAAACCATCGCGTGGTGTTCGAAGGCGCGGGCCTCACGGTCAACACCTATCCGTACTACGACGCGCAAACGGGCGGCCTGCGCTTTGCCGAAATGCTCGCCGCGATCGACGCGCTGCCGGAAAAGAGCATCGTGCTGCTGCACGCGTGCTGCCATAACCCGACGGGTGTCGATCTGAGCCCGTCGCAATGGGCGGAACTGGTGCCGGTTTTGCAGCGCCGCAAGCTGATCGCGTTCGTCGACATGGCCTACCAGGGTTTCGGCGCGGGCCTCGAAGAAGACGCCGCGCCGGTGCGCCTGCTCGCCGACGCGAACGTGCCGCTGATCGTCGCGAACTCGTTCTCGAAGAATTTCTCGCTTTACGGCGAGCGCGTCGGCGCGTTGAGCGTGGTCTGCAAGAGCGCCGACGAAGCGGCGCGCGTGGCGGGCCAGCTGATGTCGGCGGTGCGCGCGAACTACAGCAATCCGCCGACGCACGGCGCGCGCCTCGTCGCCAACGTGCTCGCCGATGCGACGCTGCGCGCGTCGTGGGAAGCCGAGCTCGGCGCGATGCGCGAGCGCATTCTGGCGATGCGCAAGGTGATCCACGCGGGGCTCGACGGACGCGTCGATGAAGTGATGCGCGCGCGCTATGTCGCGCAGCGCGGCATGTTCACGTATACGGGCCTGTCCGAAAGCCAGGTCGAGCGTCTGCGCAACGAATACGCGGTGTACGTGCTGCGCTCGGGCCGCATGTGCGTCGCCGGGCTGAACGCGCGCAACGCGGACTATGTCGCGTCGTCGATCGCGGCGGTGGTGTCGGGCGCCTGAAGCGGTCCGGCGCTCGGGGCCGCTGTTGCGGCACGCGTGAATATGATGGGCGGCGCGCACGGGCGCGCCGTCACAACCACAATCATGGAGACACCGACGATGGCCACGACCCTCGAAGCGCAACCGGCGAGCCCGCCCGGATCGGCCGCGATGCATCCGGACGAATGGCAGGCGCGCGTGCAACTCGCCGCCTGCTACCGGATTTTCGATCTGCTCGGTTGGACCGAGATGATCTACAACCACATCACGCTGCGCGTGCCCGAAAGCGTCAGCGGCCCGGAGCGCCAGTTCCTGATCAATCCGTTCGGGCTGCACTACAGCGAAGTGACCGCGAGCAATCTGGTGAAGATCGACGCGCAGGGGCGCGTGCTCGACGGCTCGCCGTATCCGGTGAATCCGGCTGGCTTCGTGGTACATGCGGCGCTTCACGAGGGCTTGCCCGACGCGCACTGTGTGATGCATACGCATACGACGGCGGGCGTCGCGGTCGCCTGCCTCGAAGAGGGCCTGCAGCAGACCAACTTCTATAGCGCGCAGTTGCACGACCGGATCGCGTATCACGACTTTGAAGGCATCACGATTCATGCGGAAGAGGGGCCGCGGCTGCTCGCGCATATCGGCGACAGGCAGGCGGTGATCCTGCGCAACCACGGTCTGCTATCGTGGGGCCGGACGTTGCCGCAGACCTTCGCGATTCTGTGGACGCTGAATCGCGCGTGCGAAGTCCAGGTGGCGACGTTCTCGATGGGCCGCGCTCGGCCGGTGCCGGAGGAGGTCGCGATTCGCTGCTCGCGCGACGCGCTGCAGTTCGATCCGCGCCACGGCGCCGGACAGGACGTGTTCGATGCGCTGGTGCGGCGGGTCGACCGGATCGATGCGAGTTTCCGGCAATGATTGAAGCCACGCGTAAAAGAGCGCGGCAATCAACGCTGCAATAATCACAGCAACAGGCAAGGATTCAGGCGATGAAAGTAGCGATCTACGGCGCCGGCTCGATCGGCGGCTGGATGGGAGTGAAGCTCGCGCAGGCGGGCCATCGGGTCAGCGTGGTCGCGCGCGGCGCGACGCTCGACGCGGTGCGCCAGCATGGTCTGCGGCTGATCGAAGGCGGCGTGATCTACGCCGAGCAGGTGAAGGCGAGCGACAAGCCGGCCGATCTCGGCGTGCAGGAACTCGTCGTTATCGCGGTGAAGGGCCCGGCGATGGCGACCGTGGCCGCGCATATCAAACCGCTGCTCGACCCCGAGACGATCGTGCTGACGGCGATGAACGGCGTGCCGTGGTGGTTCTGCGACGGCCTGGGCGGCGAACTCGCCGGCCAGCGCCTGAAGACGGTCGATCCCGACGGCGCGATCAGCGCCGCGATCCCGGCCGCGCAGACGGTCGGCTGCGTCGTGCATGCCAGTTGCCTGATCGACGCGCCCGGCGTGATCCGGCATCACCAGGGCAACGGACTGATCGTCGGCGAGGCGTCGGGCAAGCCGAGCGAGCGTGTCGAGCTGCTCGCCGCGCTGTTGCAGGCGGCGGGCTTCCATGCAACGGCTTCGGCGCAGATCCAGCGCGACGTGTGGTTCAAGCTGTGGGGCAACATGACGATGAACCCGGTCAGCGCGATCACCGGCGCAACGACCGACCGGATCCTCGGCGACGAACTCGTGCGCGCTTTCGTCACGCACATCATGCTGGAGGCGAAGGAAATCGGCGCGCGCTTCGGCATCCCGATCGACCAGGCGCCCGATGACCGTCACGCGGTCACGCTGAAACTCGGCGCGATGAAGACGTCGATGTTGCAGGACGTGCAGGCCGGCAAGGCGGTCGAACTCGATGCGCTGGTCGGCGCGGTGCGCGAACTCGGGCAACTGACGCGCGTGCCGACGCCCTATACGGATGCGTTGCTCGGACTCGCGCGGCTGCATGCGAGTACGTTGGGCTTGTATCCGAGGCAGTGAGGTCGGTCTGCCAGCGCCCGTTTTGTTGTGATGGCTGTAATTCCTTCGCACTGCTGCGGCATTGCCATTACCGCTTCTAGCGAACCGCCTCCAGGGAGGCGGTTTCTTTTACCCGCGCCAGGCCGTGGCGGCAGCCGGCAGCTTCGCCGCTTCGATCAACGACAACGCGCGCCGCGAGTCATCGAGTTCGGTCAGGCACAAGAGCGCGAGGCGCGCGAGATACAGCGACGCCTGCGCCTCGCCTTCGTGGGTCAGCGTGTTGCACAGCGTCGTATAGACGAGGTCGAGATCGGAATCGGTCATGATGTCGAAGGTCCTTGCGCGTTAGTTCTGCTGTGTCAGCGTGGCATCGAGCGCGCGCAGAACGGCCGCCGCGCTGCCGTTGCGCCAGCGCGCGAGTACGTGGCCGTCGGGGCGGATCAGATAGACGGTGCCGGGCCGTGCGTCGAGCATGTCGTGCAGGCGGCCGGTTGGGTCGATCGCTCGCGGGCTGTTTGCCGATTGCGCTTCGGCCGTGACGATATCGATCACGTTGAACGGAATGCCCCGGCTGGCTAGCGTGCTTTGCAGTTGCTGCCACCCGTCACCATCGTTCGCGAGGTCTGCGTCGAAGCGCAGCGCCGTGAAGCACGGTCCGAGCAGATCGGTTAGATGAATGCCGAGCCGTGCACCATCTTGCGATTGTTTGAGCAGCCTGCCCTCGGGCAGCACGGTACCCGGCGCGGGGCCGCGATCGAACGCATCGGCTCCGTCGCCTGCGAAGTTCAGCGGCGATTGCCGATACGCGATTGCATGCGTCTGGCGCGGATTGATCAGCGGCCGCACCGCCGCATGCCGCTCGGCAAGCCCGAGCATGGCCGTGCGCAGCAAGTCGAACGCGAAGGTCGGCGGCGCCATGAACTCGGTACTTTTCATGCCGTAGCTCAGGTTCTCGCGCGCCGCGTACACACGTTCGTCGCTATAGCTATCGAGCAGCGCTGGCGACGCGCTGCCATTGATCACGCAGCCGAGCTTCCAGCCGAGATTGTCGGCGTCGTCGATGCCGGAGTTTGCGCCGCGCACGCCGAAGATCGGCACCAGATGCGCGGCGTCGCCCGCGAATAGCACGCTGCCATGCCGATAGCGTTCGAGCGTCAGCGCATTGGCCTTATAGATCGTGATCCAGATCGGCGACCAAGCGCCGGTTTCGCCCATCGAGTCGAGCAAGTTTTGCACGCGCGGTATCACGTTCCCGGGCCGCACGGCGGCGTCGGGGTCTTCGTCGTCGCGTAACTGATAGTCGATGCGCCACACGTTGTCAGGCTGCTTGTGCACGAGCACCGTCGAGCCCGGATTCGACGGCGGATCGAAGTACGCGAGCCGTTCGGTCGCGCGCGTGCTGTCGAGTTCGATATCGACGATCACGTAGCGGCCTTCGTAGGTCGTGCCTGTGAGCTTCAGCCCGAGCAGCTCGCGGATCGTGCTGCGTCCGCCGTCGCAAGCAACGACCCACGCAGCGTCCATCTGCCAGCTTTTGCCTTGCGGATCGGCAGGATCGGCGCTGCGCAAGGTCAAGGTCGTGCCGCCCTGCGGCCGTTGCTCGACGCCCGTCACACGCGTTTGCCAGCGCACGTCGATCAGATCGGCGTGCCGTTCGATCTCGTCGAGCAGCAACTGCTCGATCTGATACTGCGCGATATTGATCATCGGCGGCAGCGACTGCTCGTCGTCCTGATGCATCGCGAAGCGGAACACCTCGGTGTCGCGATAGAAACTGCGCCCGCCGGTCCACGCCAGCCCCTTTTGCAGAAAACCGTCGACGACGCCGAGCCGCTTGAAGATTTCGAGGCTGCGGCGCGAGATGCAGATCGCGCGGCTGCCGGTGCACACGCTGTCGTCGGCCTCGATCAGCACCGAGCGCACGCCCTGGCGCGCGAGCGCGAGCGCGAGCGTCATGCCGACCGGACCGCCGCCGACGATCGCGACGGCGCGCGCTTGTGGATCGCGTCCGTCGATGAGCGGCGGCACCACGGCCGGATAGCGGCGCGGGGCGAACGGATAGGGCTTGAACGGGCGGGTCATGCGTGTCTCCAGTTTGCTTGCGTTATCGGTGCAGTATGCGTCAGCGTTCGCGCGCGGCTGTCCTCATTTTGGGTACGGCGCCGCGCGCGAGCGTGAGGAGTGGTAGAGACCTGGACCTTCGCCGCTCGTTAGCCGTCCAGACAGGCGCGCAAGCTCCGCGCGAGGTGGCCCGCTTCACCGGCATTGGCGATGTTTGCGAAGCCCATCACAACGCCACGCGGCGTGCTACGCGCGCGACCATTCGCGTACCAGACCGAGAGCGGCAGAACGGCAAGCCCCGCTTCGCGGGCGCGCGCCGCAACCGCGACGTCGTCGACCGGGCCATCAGGGCCCTCGACGAACCGTGCCGCGAACTGGATTCCCCCTGGCGGCAGTTCGACGCTCAGCCGTTCGCCGAACGCCTGCTCCAACGCGCGCACGATCAGCACGCGCCGCTCGGCGTATAACGCACGCATGCGCTTCAGATGTCGCGCAAAATGCCCGCGCTCGATGAAGTCGGCCAAAGCGGCCTGCAACAGGGTTGGCGATCCGGCGTTCATGCTGCGCGCCACCCGCCCGACGCGCTCGACGGCCCGCTCCGGCACCACCGCATACGCGAGCCGTAAGCCGGGAAACATCACCTTGCTGAATGTGCCGCAGTAGATCACGTGATCGTGACGATCGAGGCTCTTCAATGCCGGCAATGGCCGGCCCAGATAGCGGAACTCGCTGTCGTAATCGTCTTCGACGATCCAGCTGGACGCTTGCTCTGCCCAGCCCAGCAACGCCATGCGTCGGGGGAGCGATAACGTGTGCCCGAGCGGGCTCTGGTGCGACGGCGTGACCAGCGCGAAGCGCGCCTGCGCATCCAGCCGTATGCCGAGTTCGACGTCGATCCCATCTTCGTCCACCGGCACTGCGACGAGCTGCACGCCGGTTTCGGCGAGAAAACCGCGCGCGAGCAGATAGCCCGGATCTTCGTACCACACGCTGTCGTTCGGGCGGGCGAGACTGCGCAACACGAGCTCGAGCGTCGCACGGTAGCCGCCCGTCACGAACACCTGGTCCGGCAGGCAGGCCACCCCGCGCGACAGCCCAAGATACGTGGCGATGTGTTCGCGAAGCGGCCGGTAGCCGGCAGGATCCGGGTACGCGAGCATCGCGCGCTCGCCGCTGCGCGCGCGATGCGAAACGAGACGATTCCAAACCTGGAGCGGAAACGCGTCAAGCGCGGGCAGCCCGGGTTGCAACGGCCGGGGCTCGCCGCTCATGGCGGCGGCAACGGCAAGCTGGCGCGGCGCCGGTCGAGCGCCGTGCGATTCGCCTGGCGTCTGAGCTGCGGTAGCCGCTTTAACGCTCTGCGTGCCGTTCGAACTCTTTGTGCTTTGCGTACGCGAGCGCGTCACCGAAGCGGGCAGCGAGGGCGACACGAACGTGCCAGCCGCACCGCGCATCTGGAGGTAGCCTTCGTCGACGAGGACCGTATATGCCAGTTCAACCGTGCCGCGCGCCGTGTTCAGTTGCGTAGCGAGGCTGCGCAGCGCGGGCACGCGATCGCCTGGACGCAGATGCCCTGCGGCGATCGCGGTTCTGAAGCGCGCGCAGATCTGCAGGTAGATCGGCAACTGGAGCTGCCGATCGATATCGACGGTGAATGCGGTAGGCGATACGGTCATCACGGTCTTGCCGGCAAGCAGACCGGAATCAGGATGTCCTAGTCCGATCGACAATTCTTGGCACTTTTCGATAGTTCATGATGTTCTCACAATAGCCTCACACGATGCGACGGCGGCGAGTTCTTTCCCGCGATGCAACCGCCGCCAGCCGCCTGCCCGTGTCAACTAACTCTCATCTGGAGAATGTGCCATGAAGATCGTCGTAATCGGTGGTTCCGGCCTGATCGGCTCGCGCCTCGTCACGCTGCTCGGCGAGGCGGGTCATGAGGCACTTGCTGCGTCGCCGCGTACCGGTGTGAACGCGGTGACGGGGGAAGGTCTGAGCAACGCGCTAGCGGGCGCGGACGTCGTAGTGGATGTGGCGAACGCCCCTTCCTGGGAGCCTCAGGCGGTGCTCGACTTTTTCCGCACCTCGACGCGCAACCTCGGCAAAGCCGAAGTGGCTGCAGGGGTACGCCATCACGTCGCGCTTTCCATCGTCGGCTGCGACCGCACGCCGGAAAATGCGTATTTCGTTGCCAAGGTCGCGCAGGAAGAGGCGATTGAAGCGGCGGGCGTGCCCTATACGATCGTGCGCGCGACCCAGTTCATGGAATTCATCGGCGCGATTGCTGATTCCGGCGCAGAAGGCGGGACGGTGCGCGTTGGGGACGGACTGTTCCAGCCGATAGCCGCGGACGACGTCGCAGCGATCCTCGCGCAGGTCGCTCTCGCCACGCCACTGAACGGCACAGTCGATATCGCGGGCCCGGACCGTGAACCGTTTGCCGCCATCATCAGACGTTATCTGAAGTCCGTCAGCGACCCGCGCCCTGTTGTGACGGATCAGGGTGCGCGCTATTACGGCGGCCGCGTCGAGGAACAGTCGCTGGTACCGCTCGGCGAGGCGCGGATCGGCCGCGTGAGTCTGGACCAGTGGCTGGCGCAAACTGAAAAGGGGTGATTTCAGGTCGATGCGAAAGCAGAATCAACATGTCTGCGTTTTGCTTGATATTGGCTATCGACTCGGTTGGCGTTGAAGCCGAGCGAAAAATTTCCTGGGCAAAGCATGAGCCGGATCGACACGCTGGTCAACGACGCCGGCATTTGCATTGGAAAGCCTTTCACTCAATACACCGCCGAAAACTACGCGGCGGTGATGAACGTGAACATGGCGGGTTTCTATCACGTCACGCAACTCGCCTGGCTGAGGCGCATGTCCGGGCCGGGCGCTTGAATTGGGTGCTGGAAGACTGGTGTCCCACGTTCGTCGG
This sequence comes from Paraburkholderia sp. MM5384-R2, assembly GCF_014201025.1. NCBI lineage: Bacteria > Pseudomonadati > Pseudomonadota > Betaproteobacteria > Burkholderiales > Burkholderiaceae > Paraburkholderia > Paraburkholderia sp. MM5384-R2. The sequence goes on along the minus strand of NZ_JACHDI010000005.1, from coordinate 211,813 downwards.
ACATGACGTCTATTACCCTGGTCGCCGCAAATCGTCCCGGGCAGTCGAGCTTGTAGTGGACGCATTGAAGAGCGGTTATCAGACTCGAGCGCAGTGACCGGCAAATGGCGATCACGACGCAGATTTTTACCACTGCGGTCACGGCGTCAGCCTACCCAGCCTCAGCCGGCGCTGGCCGTCTGCGACGGCTGCCGCATGGGCTGCCCAGCCGTCGCCGCGTGACATGCCTCGATCATCGAGCGGAACGTCGGCGACGCATGCAGCTCGCCGCCCGCATCGAGTTCGACGCTGCCGTCCGGCGCGTCGCCGACGCCAACCACCAGCGTCGCGCGTGGCCGCCATTCGCGCGTGCGCAGCAGCATGTTGCGCAGGTACAGCGGCGACTCGGGCGCGTCGAGCGACACGATGCAGATGATCGACGTGTCCTTGAAGCTCGGCTCGTCGGCGCGTGCGCTGCGATAGCCCGAGTGCGTCGCCATCAGCGGCGCGAAGCCCTGGCGGTTCAGCAGTTGCACGGCGATCGCGGTCGTCACTTCGTCGAACGCGCCGCGGCCGGGCACGCACAACACCGCGGCCTTGCCCGCTCCGTCCGGCTGTTGCGAGCGCGTGAGCAGATCGCTGCGGTATCGCTGCGTGGCACCCGCGCCCGGCGACCCCAGATCCGGCGTCCCGGCAAGCAGCGCGTTACCCGCGTCCGCCGGTTCGGCAGGCGACAGCGAATCGCGCAGCCCTTCGGCGATATCGAGGTTCTCGACGATATCGACGAGCGCGTCGTTGATCCGCTGCAACTGGTCGGGCATCAGCACGCCGCGCTGCGCGTCGTTGCGCGCGAGCCGCAGGCCTTCGAGCGCGACCTTGTCGTAGTAGTCGATCAGCGACATCTCGCGCAGCAGCCGTTCGGCCTGCACGATCGCCTCGTGCGGATCGTCGGCGAGCAGGCGCTGATAGAAGTTCTGCGCGGGCGTCAGCGCGGGCTGATCGCCGAGCAGCACGGTCAGGAAGTTCAGCCGGTCCGCGTAGCGCCCGAGCGTGACGACGCACAGCGTGAGCGGCGTCGAGAGAACGAGGCCGATCGGCCCCCACAGCCAGCTCCAGAAAATCGCCGCGACCACCACCGCGAGGGGCGACAGGCCCGAGCGATGACCGTACAGCAGCGGCTCGGCGATCTGCCCGGCGACCACGTCGACGACGATGAACAGGATCAGCGTGAGGACCGCCATCGTCCATTGCGGCTGGATCGCGGCCGCGAGAAAGAATGCGAGGATCGCCGCGATCCAGATGCCGATGTACGGCACGAAGCGCAGCAGCGCGGCGATCACGCCGAACAGCAGCGCCCCCGGTACGCCGATGATCGCGAGCCCGATCGCGATGATGCCGCCCGCGCTCAGATTCACGCCGAGCTGCGCGACGAAATAGCGTGACAGGCGCCCGGCGGCGTCGTTGATCGCGGTAGTCGTGCGGTGCAGGTCGCGCGAACCGAACAGGCTGATCAGACGGTCGCGCAAATCCTCGCGCTGCAACAGGATGAAGATGGTCACGACGAGCACGATGAAGGTCGTCTCGATCGGCGCGATGGCCGGCGTCAGCGCGCGCTGCGCGAGTTGCACCGGCGTCGGCGCGGGCTGATGAACCTCGACCTGTTGAGGCACCTGCGGCGCGTTGCGCGCGGCCCGGCCGGTCGGGCGCGGCGGCGCGGGGCGCGATGGCGCCACGCGCTGCAGCGCGCCGGCAGCGCTGCTCATCAGGGCGTCGGCGCGGCCCACGGTCTTTTCCTGCACGGTTTCGATCTTCTGCTCGATCGCTTCCTGGTACTGCGGCAGCGCGTCCGCGAGCTGCACGAGCTGCGCGCCGATCAGCGCGCCGACCGCGAGCAGCGAGGCGAGAGCGAACAGCACCGCGATGAAGATCGACGGCAACTGGCCCATGTGCAGACGCCGCAGCATCTGCACGAGCGGCGCGAGCAGGAAGCTCAGCAGCACCGATAACGTGATCGGAATCAGTACCTCCCGCCCGAAGTACAGCCCGCACACGACCACCACGCCGGTGATCAGCGACACGAGGCCATGCAGCCCCGGCGTGCCCGGCGGGTAAACGCGGTTGGGCCGCCCTTGCGGCGGCGGTAGCGATATTTTCATGTAAGCAGAATTCCGGTTGAGACGCGTTGAGGACCGAGCGGAGCACTGGTCGTCAGCAAGACAGATGCCCGAATTGTAGGTGGTTTGGTGGGGTGGGGGTGCTTTGCCACGTCGCGGCGACCGGTAAGAGGCCGATTCAGATCGCCGGCCGCGCATCGTCTGGTTCCAGGAGGGCTGGTACTACGTACGCCGCCTGCACAGTAGGATTGGCTACCGTTTGCCGCTCGAACTCGAGAACGCCAACACCCAACGGCGAGACCGTGAGCGAAGGGCGACGCATGCCAGGGTCACCAAAGGCAACATGGCGTCAGCGGCTGTCGAACTTATCGACACATTCCGACATGCGACACGATGAACGCGTGCGCCGGTCACGCATCATGCGTCGCGGGCTAGATCGCAATGAGCACTGCAACTACGCACAGCACAATGGTCAGAAGGCTGGAGCGGTTTTTTATTGCGTAGGCGATCGGGTCGTCGTGCATCTCACCGCGAAATGCAACCATCCAGACGCGGCTGATCCAGTACAGGAGCAGGCAAAACAGTATCCACAGCCGATGGGGATGGCTGTACAGCACCGTCACGTCGGTGGATTTCATGTAAAGCGCAAGGACTAGCACTGCAACATAGCCCGAGGCCGATCCGAATGAGCGAAGAATGTTCATGTCAGCAGTCAGATAGCCCCGGCCCGCTGTGGAGCCCTTGCCCTCTCGCTGCATCTTGTCGAGCTCTGTATAACGCTTCACCATGGCGAGACTGAGGAAAATCATGACCGAAAACATGATCAACCAGTCGGAGAGTACGACATCAACGGCAGCTCCTCCAGCCACGATACGGGTGGTGTACAGTGCAGCCAGCACGAACACGTCTACCAGCATGATCCGCTTGAGGCGGAATGAATACGCGAGCGTCATCGCCACATAGCCGACCAGCACGAGTTGAAACGCTACCGGCAGCAGGACGGCAAGGGCTGCCCATGCCAGCATCAGAACGAACATCAGAAAGATGCCCGCGGCAAGCGGCAGTTCACCGGATGCGAAGGGGCGCTCGCGCTTTCGGCTATGACGCCGGTCTGCATCGAGGTCGAGCATGTCATTTAGCAGGTACACGGACGACGCACAGAAAGAGAAAGAAACAAAGGCTATTGCGTCGGCGCTCAGTGCCTCGACATTGGCAAACCGGTGCGAGGCGAGAAGCGGCACGAAGATAAGGAGATTCTTCACCCATTGATAGACGCGCATCTCTTTGATGACGAGCCAAAGGAGCGGTCTTTTGCTATCAAACACGACCGTTGCGTGATTGCCTTTGGAGGCCGCAGCCTGGATGCTTTTTCCTCCAACGACGATTGCCTTGCGGGCCTGCTTCCACACGGGCACGTCAGCGCGGGAATCGCCGCAATAGTCGAAACCCTGTACGCCGAACTCGGCCGTCAAGGCGCCGGCTTTGCTAGCGCCTGATAGATTTCGCAGCTCGTTGCTCGCCATCACGCCTTTGAAGAAGCCGAAATGCGAAGCGATCTGTTCTGCAAAGCGTTGATCGCCTGCCGTGCACAGGTAAAGGCCGCGACCGCTCGATCGCTCACGCTTCAGGAAATCAATCAGGCGCGTGTTATAGGGAAGTAAAGATACATCGATAGCCACGCGTGCAGCGATTTGTGCTTTCAGGTAACCCTTTCCGCGCAGAAGCCATCCAATGCAATGAAACAGATAGAGGGGGTTCTTTTTTACAAGCGCCAGGAACGACTCGATGAGAAGGTCGCTGTACGTCAGTGTGCCGTCCAGGTCAACACACAGAGGTATAGCAGCCATGTGGAACCTCGATCGATCATCCTTCATAACGCACTGCGCCGGTTGGTCCGAATACAGGCATGATTTAATAAAACGCCGGCGTGTTGGAAGTCTTTCGAGCCGCAGATTCGGTCAGGGTTGCACTAAGGATAGTGAGAGACGATCGAATCTCGAGGGATAGCGGCCCAAAATAGAGTGATATTGGCCTATATGGTAGAGAATCGCATGAGATCGCTATCAAGAGACAGATAGGTCCGGTGCGCTCACTTTATTGATAACCGAGCCTCTAGTTGTGTAGAGCGCGCATTGGCGGGAAGTTGCTGAACAGCATCCGAGCGGTCAGGAAACGGGTTCAGCAGACCTTCTGTACTATTCTGTCTCGGTTTGTTGCGATATGAGGCGAAGCTCAGAGAATGCATACCCGACGAACTGTGGTCCCTCGTCGAACCGTTGCTACCCGCGGCGGCGCTCGCAACAGCTTCCAAGCCGACAGAAGTTCACCGACTGAGTACCGTCACAGCGGGAAACCGCATCAGATACCAGGCGTCTCGACTGTCTCCCACATAGCGAATATCAAGCAACCTCCCCGGGCGAACAGGATCGGCCGCCACGCCGCGAGCAACCAGACGCTCCAGGACGTCATGACGCAGCCAGAAAAGCGTCCCATTGTAAATCGCGGGCAGATAGTCCGTCTGGAATTCGGCGACGGAGTATATCCCGCTGTTGCTGCTCCAAAGGCCATGTGTTTCGATGACTTCCGGACGTTCCTTGCTCAGATAGTCCGCAAACCCTGCATACCCGCGACGCGCCAGCGATGGGTTGGTCAACAGCGCCGAATCCAGAATGTCCAGATGTTCGCAGCACAGTGCGGCGCCACCAACGTCTGGCGTCATGAACTTGAGCGTCGGTTGCCCCAGATACTCGCGCAGATGATCAACCGAAGCGCCCGTCATCGCGTAGTTCGCTGGCGTAATTCCGCGCCAGTCACCGGGGAAATCGTGCCACGCTCTTTTTCGGGCCGCCTCTCCCGCCGCATTCAGCGCAGCGGGCAGCACGCCACGCATCGCCGCACCAAGGATTACCGTGTCGACGTTGTCGCGCAGCAACGCAATGTTGAACAGGAAAGTTCCAGAAAGGCACAGCAAAAGTCCACGAAATACATATGGGTGACGCATATTCGCAAAGCGTTCTGCGAGAGAAAGGACGAAAAGGGGAACCACGGCCATGAACATCCGCCCGGTATAGCCCCAATTTTTTCCCGATACGAGCGCGAATACGGCAAAAGAAAATATTAGAAGTACAGGCATCGGATCCAGACGGCGCTTTTTCTCTCCCTTCCGGCTCAGGTACATGCCAGCCAGAAACGCGGCATTCACGAAAAGGAAATCCTTGAGACCGCGCAGCTTTACCAATACGCCGTCCCAGCCTTTTTTACTGTAGGGCATTTGCAGCTTGGCCAGGATGGTATTCGGCAATAGCGTGCCGAAGACACGATACCTCCAGATTGTCATCAGCAGAAAGCAAAGCATGAGCCAGACGCACATTCGAATGGCATGCGGCCTATCCTGCGGGCAAAACACGACCATCCAGCCAAGCGCGAATCCCAGATAGAACACCGCCTCGAAGCGAGTCAGCATCAGAAGCGGCAACAGTGCATAGGCGAGTGTCGATCGCGCGCGCCAGGAGAGCACGAACGCAAACAACAGCAACGCAAAGACCGGCATTTCCATGCCATTGATGATCTCGACCTGGCAGGCTGGCAACAGCCCCAGCAAGCACACCACAATGAGGCGATGCGTTGGGCTCGGCAGGCACGGTTCAAGTGCGCGCCACACGAGCACCAGAGTAGCGCTCAGTGCGATGAAGGAGAGCAACTGCGCCGTCATGATCGCATCCAGAAAGCCTGGATGCATCATCCACTGCCCTATCGCCAACATTGCCGTCATGAGCAAAGTTGACGTACCTTCGGCCGGCGCCGAAGCTGATGTCAACGCGAATACCCCGTGTCGCCCGAGTGTATGCGCATAGGCAATAGTGATGGCGCCGTCGTCCCAGCCATAAGGGCCGACCAGCGCTATCGCTGTCAACGAAAGTGCCGCATACGCGACGACGAAGAGGAATCCGGTGGCTCCAACTCTCCCCTCGACACTGCGTGTCAGGTTCTCGGACATAGCCAGTCGACGTAAGTAGGATGGCTGATAATACATCGGGCAAGCGGCGAGGGAACGTGGCCCCGAATACATGGACGCAGGTTGCTTCGACTTGATACGGCACGTCGGAAGATGAATGAGTTCCGTTTCGTACAGACCATTGTCCGATTTGCGCGTGACGAAATGCGAAGTGATTTGCGAACGCGGCATGCACGAGTCAGAGAATTGCTCGATGCGCACTCCTTGATCAAAACTGCGATCGAAACCGCATCAGTCAAACAGTGCGACGTCCTTCGGCCGATCGACGGCATGGAAGACTACCGGTAGGGGCCGCCAATCCGCATGCTAGCCGACATGCACCCGCAGCATCTCCAGCAACAGCGAACTCACATACAGCAACAAGCCGATAAATCCGCCGACGATCGTCCCATTGATGCGGATGTACTGCAGATCCTTGCCGATATTCATCTCGACCTGGTGCGACATCTCGTGCGCGGGCCAGTTCTTCACCGTATCGCTGATATGGCGCGTGAGGAACCGCGCGAAGTCCGGCGCCATTGCGCGCGCCGCTTCCTCGAGGTGATCGTTCAGCGATTGCCGCAGCGCTGGATCGCGCGCGAGTTCGCGGCCGACCCACGCGCCCATCGCGGCGACACGCGCATGCAGTGCCGAATCGGCGCTTTGCAGATCGCGCTTGAGCCACGCGCGCAGCTCCCCCCACATGTCCTTCACGTAGCTGCCGAAAGCCTCGCCTTCGACCAGATAGCGCTTCAGTGCTTCTCCTTGCTGCAGGAACACGGGATCGGTCTTCAGCCGCACGATCAGCTTCTGCACCGCGTGGTCGAACTTGTCGCGCAGCTCGTGCGTGGGGTTCTGCGCGATCTGTTCGAGCATACGGTTCGCGGCGCTCGCGATCGCCTCCGCCCCCTTGTCGCCGAGCCATACCGACGGCAGAAACTTCTCCATCGTCGGATACTCGCTTTTCACCCAATCGACGATGCGCGCGGCAATGAATTCGCGCGCCGGCGCCTCGCGCAGCACCTCGATCACCTGATCGATCGCGGTGTCGAGCAGTTCCTGATGGCGGCCGTCGCGCGTCAGCGTGTCGAGGATCGCGCCGAGCGATTGCGACAGATCGACCTTCGCGAGCACGTCGCGCAACCCGTCCCTGATGAAGTTCTGAATGCGCGCGTCGTCGGCCACGTCGAGGATGCCGCCGGTGAGCCGCACCACGTAGTCGCCGAGGCGCGCGGAGTTGGCCGATTCGCTGAGCCACGCGGTGATGGTCTGCGCCGGATCATGCCGGCGGATCAGACCGACCAGCGACGGCACGTCGAGAAACTTGTCCTGCACGAAGTGCGCGAGGTTGTCGGCGATCTTGTGCTTGTTGCGCGGGATGATCGCGGTGTGCGCGGACACGAGCGGAATCGGCACGCGGCGAAACAGCGCCGCGACCGCGAACCAGTCGGCGAGCGCGCCGACCATCGCGGCCTCGGCGACGGCCTTGATGCCGTCGACCCACAGGCCGCGCGGCAGGAATGCGGCGACGACGAAAACGCAGGCGGCCGCGAGCAGCAGCAGTAAAGGCGTGCGCTTGGCCTTCTTCAGTTCGGTGGTCTTGTCCATCGGGCGCGGTTGATCGTCTCGGGCGGGGGCTGGAAAGTCGGCGGGCTCGGCCGGTTCGGTTGCAATGATGCGGTACGGCCCGCGCGCGCGTCCAGCCTGGATACGCGCGCGCAATACGCGCCGGCGCTTCGGCAAGGTAACATTCGCGATTGGGCTCCTCGGCGAAATCAACGCAAGAGGACGCAACGCAATCGCAATGGAGGCACAGTGATCAGGTTTCTGCACACCGCGGACTGGCAGATCGGCACGCAATTCGGTCAGTTCGAACCGGACGAGGCCGCGCATCTCGCTCAGGCGCGCTTCGACACGGTGCGCCGTATCGCCGAAGAAGCGGCTGCGCGCAACGTCGACGCGGTGCTCGTCGCGGGCGACGTGTTCGATCTGCAGACGGTGTCGGATACCGTGATCCGGCGTTTGTTCGCCGCGCTGCAAGCGTTTTCCGGAGCGTGGATCATGCTGCCGGGCAATCACGACGCGGCGCTCGTCGAAAGCGTGTGGACCCGCGCGCAGCGGCTCGATTGCGTGCCGCCGAACGTGCGCCTCGTGCTCGAAGCCGGCGTCGTGCTGCTCGACGCGTGCCGGTGCGCGCTGCTGTGCGCGCCGCTCACGCAGCGCATCACCTACGACGACACCACCGCGTTCTTCGATTCCACCGATACTCCGCCCGGCTATCACCGCGTGGGGCTCGCGCATGGCAGCGTCGGCGGCATTCTGCAAGACGGCATCGATTCTTCGAATCCGATCGCGCCGACGCGCGCCGCCAGTGCGCGGCTCGACTATCTGGCGCTCGGCGACTGGCACGGCCATCTGCGCGTCGACGAACGCACGTGGTACGCGGGCACGCACGAGCAGGACCGTTTCCGCGCGAACGAGCCGGGCTTCGTGCTCGACGTTACCGTCAGCGATCCCGGCGCGGTGCCGCAGGTCGACGCGGTGCGGGTCGGGCAATACCGGTGGCATCGCTGGGACGAGACGATTTCGGTGCCGACCGATGTCGATGCATTGAAAACCCGCCTCGCCGAACTCGGCGCGAATGACGTGCTGCGCATCGAAGTCGGCGGCACCGCGGCGCTCGCCGATGCCGAGGCGCTGCATGTCGCGGTCGAACAGGCGCGCGCGCGCGTGCGCGCGTTGCGTGCCGATCTCGGTAGCCTGCACGTGCTGCCGACCGCCGACGATCTCGCCGAACTCGGCGCGCAAAGCGGCTATCTCGCGAAGGTGGTGGCGCGGCTGCGCGGCCTGCAGGAAGACGCGCAGGCCGATCCGCAAGAGGCGCGGCGCGCGGCCGAGGCGTTGCTGCTGCTGGCGCGTTTTCAGCGCGACCAGCGGCAACGCGATTCGCAGGCCGCACCACCCGCGCAGACGCGCGAGCGGCAGCAACCTGAAGCGCCGCGTGAAGGAGCCCCCGCATGAAGCTGCAACGTATCGCGATTCAGGAATTCAGGCAGTTCGGCGGGCAGATCGTGATCGACGATCTGCAGCCCGGTCTCAATCTGTTCATCGGCCCCAACGAGGCCGGCAAAAGCACGATTGCCGAGGCGGTGCGCACGGTGTTCCTCGAACGCTACAAGGCGTCGCATCTGAAAGACCTGTTGCCGTGGGGGCTCGCGAGCGGGCAGCCGTCGGTCGAGGTCAGCTTCGAGCTCGATGGTGTGGCGTGCCGTCTGTCGAAGCAGTTCGTGTCGCGTCAGCGTTGCGAGCTGAGGATCGCCCAGGCCGTGTATAGCGAGGACGAAGCCGAAGACAAGCTCGCCGCGCTGCTCGGCTTCTCGCGCGCGGCGCGCGGTCCGATGAAAGCCGAGAACGCCGGCGTGCCGGGTCTGTTGTGGGTGCAGCAAGGCAGCACGCAGGAGATGCGCGATTCGACCGGGCACGCGGCACAGTATCTGCGCGACGCGCTCACGCAACTGTCGGGCGGCCGCGAAGCGGGCGGCGAGGACGCGCTGATCGCGGCCGTGCAGCGCGAACTGCGGCAACTGCTGACCGCGCGCACGCAGAAGTCGACCGGGCCGCTCGCCGAGGCGGAGCAGAAGCTCGCCTCGCTGATCGCGAGCCGCGACGAGCTGCAACAGCAGCGCCAGCAGTTCGACGACAACATCGCGCGCCTCGCCGCCCAACAGCAGGCATTCGACGACGCCGAGCGCAGGCGTCCGTGGGAGCTTCACGAGCAGAAGGCCGCGCTCGCGCAGCAACGTGCCGCGGCTGTCGAACAACTCGAACGCGGTCTTGAAGGGCTCGCGCAGTCGCTGAAGATCGGCGAGGCCGAACTCGCGTTGTCGGTGCAGCAGGAGCAGGGCGCGCTCGAACTGGAGGCGGCCATCGCGCGCGAACGCGAGCAGCTCGACGCGGTGCGCGTCGAGGTCGCGGCCGCGCAAACCGCGCATGCGCAGGCGCAAAGCCGTGCGGCGCAATTCGAGCAGGCATCGGTCGAGGCGAACCGCGCGCTCGAACTCGCGAACGCAGCCGTGACCGCCGCCGATCTGCGCAGCCAGGTCGATTTCTATCGGGCGGAGGGCCAGCGGCTCGAAGCGTCGATCGGCGAGGCGGACAAGGCGAACGCGGCGGTGTTGCAGGCCGCGCGAGACGCGGCGGCGCTCGAACTCGACGACGCGCAGTTCAAGCGCCTCGTCGCGCTCGACGGCGAATTGACCGTGTTGCGCGCGCGGACCGAAGCGGCGATGACGCGCATCGAGTACAGCTTGAATGGCGAGTTGAGCGTCGGCGATCAGACGATCAGCGGCACGGGCGTGCTGCATGTCGACGATGAAAAGCGCATCGGCCTCGGCAAGCTCGGCGAATTGCGCGTGATTCCGGGCGTGTCCGATCTGTCGGCGCGGTTGTCGGAGCTGGCGTCGCTCGAGGCGAAGCACGCGCAGTTGCTGCGCTCGCTCGGCGTCGCGTCGGTGGGCGATGCGCAGGCGCGTCACGAGCAATGGAAAACGCTGGTCGCGCAACAGAAGAGCCAGGCGAGGATTCTCGAGGTCCATGCGCCGCAAGGCATCGATGCGTTGCGTGCGGCGCTGGCATCGACGGCGGCGCGCTTGCAGGCGTCGAGCGAGCGCCTTGCCAGTCTGCCCGACGTGTCCGCGGCGCCACCGCTCGACGACGCGCGCCGCAACGCCGACATCGCGCGCGACGCGTTGGAGACCGCGCGCAAGGTGCTCGAGCAGGCGGCGGGCGCGCAATCCAGCGGCGTTGCGAAGGCCGATTCGCTCACGGCGCAGTTGCAGCGCAAAGAAGCGCAGCTGAACGACGAAGCGTTTCGGCGCAACCGCGCGCAGTGGCAGGCGCATATCGTCGAGCAACGCGTCAAGGTCGATGCGCTGAAGAACCAGCGCGGCGAGCGCGAGCGCGAACTCGATGCGGCGCGTCTGGACGACCCCGTGGCGGAGGCGAAGCGTTATCGCGCATCGGCGGACCTCGCGCGCAACGAGCAGCACGAGCGTCAACTGCGGATCGCGGAGCTGCGTAGCCAGCTCGAAACGATGGGCGCATCGGGCCTCGGCGAACGGCTTGCCGCGCTCGAAGCCCAGGTCGAGCAGGCCACGCGTCGCAACGACGAACTGCGCCTGCGCGCGAGCGCGCTGAGTCTGCTCGACGAAGTGCTGGTCGACGAACGCGACGCCGCGCTCGCCCAACTGCGTGCGCCGTTGACCGAGCGGGTCGGTCACTACCTGAAGCGGCTTTTTCCGCAGTCGAGCCTCGCGCTCGGCGACGATCTGATTCCGGCGATGCTCGATCGCGACGGCCGCGCGGAACTGCTCGATGCGCTCAGCTTCGGCACGCGCGAACAGCTCGGCATCCTGACGCGGCTCGCGTATGCGGATCTCTTGCAGGCCTCAGGCCGGCCGACTCTGCTGATGCTCGACGATGCCGCGGTACACACCGATGCCGCGCGCCGCGACGCGCTCAAACGCGCGTTGATCGACGCGGCGACGCGGCATCAGATTCTGGTGTTCACGTGCCATCCGGAGTTGTGGGACGACCTGGGCGTCAGGCAGCGGGCGGTGCAGGATCTGAAGGTGGCGTGAGCGGGGCGGGCCGGTACCACCCGGTACGGTCCGCTTACTCGTACCACCGCGGCGTGTACACCCACTGCGCGCCGTGATGACCGCAAGCGAATCTTCTCGTCAGCGACGACCCGACGATCACCATCGTGCGCATATCCACATCGGCCGAGCGAAGCTCGCCGAGCGTCAGCGTGCGCAGCGTGCCGCCGGGCCGGCCGATATCGCGACCGAGCACCACCTGGGTCGATGGCACGCGATACTCCCGCACGATGTCGAGTGCCTTGTCGAGTTGCCACGGACGCGCGCGCGATATCGGGTTGTAGAACGCCATCACGAGATCGGCTAGCGCCGCATGGCGTAGGCGGGTTTCGATGATCGTCCACGGCTTCAGGTTGTCCGACAGCGACAGCATGCAGAAGTCGTGGCCGAGCGGCGCGCCGGCCTGCGCGGCGGTCGCGAGCGCGGCCGACACGCCCGGCACGATCGATAGTTCGACGGCCGCCCATGCGTCGTTCCGGGAAGCTTCGAGCGCTTCGAGCACGGCGGCCGCCATCGCGAACACGCCGGGGTCGCCCGAGGACACCATCACGACCGAGCGGCCTTCGCTCGCGAGCTCGAACGCGTGCCGCGCGCGCTGCATTTCCTCGCGATTGTCGGAGCCGTGCACGCGCTGACCGGCACGCAGCGGGCCGGCCATTTTCACGTAGGTGTCGTAGCCGAGGATGTCGGTCGCTTCGTTCAACGCGCTGCGCGCGGCCGGGACCATCAGCTCGGCCCGGCCGGGACCGAGACCGATCACGGTCAGACGGCCGCGGGCACGGCCGAGCGTCGCGGGGTCGATGGCGAGGGGGAAGAGGGCGAGCGCGACGCCGCGGTGTGCGTCGTCGTGCAGCGTTTCGTGGGGGACGCGTAGCGCGGTATGCAGCAACCTTGCGGCACTCGATTCGCCCGGTTCGGCGCCGGCATCGGCGAAGCGCAGCGGCACCTCGAGAAGCCTTGCCGCTTGCGCGAGCGCCGGGTCGGCCATGCTCGTCGATGGCGCGAGCAAGGCCGCAAGCGAAAGCATCGCGAGACCCTGCGCGTTCAATGCCGCGCGCACGCGCGCGACGATCGCGTCGGCGACATCGGCATCGTCGCTGGCGACAGCCGCCACCACACTGCGCGGATGAATCACGAGTTCGTCTTCACGCCCATCCCACGCGCGCGGCGTCACGCGAATCGCGAGACGCGCCGACGCCGAGCGCGGCAGTTGCGCGTCGTCGAGCCACGGCGCGTCGCCTTCGATGCGCGTGGTTTCGCCCGCGAGCAGATCCGACACGAAGCGCTTGCCCTGACCCAGGTCGGCGAGCGCATAGCCATCGGGCGGATTGAGCACGCAGGTGCCGAAGCGCAGCTCGCCGCTCGTCGTGATCGCGGGCTGCACGGCCAACGCCGCGGCGATGTCGCGCGCCATCACGTTGACGCCCGCGAGGCCGCCGAGCAGCGGCACGACCGCGCTGCCGTCCTCGGCGACCGCGAGGACCGGCGGCTCGGCGCCTTTGTTCGACAGCAGCGGCGCGAGGCAGCGAATCACGATGCCGGCCGCGCACAGCGCGACGATCGGCGTGCCGCGCGCGTACAGCTCGCGCATATGCGCGCCGAGTTCGCTGTACGAGACGTCGGCGTCGACGCGCCCCTGCAGCGCATGGACCTGGCAGTCCGTGGCAACGCCGGCCGCGGCATGCGCGCCACGCTCGACATACGACGCCTGAATCCGCCGCGCGGTCGCAAGCGCGCCCGTGCCGAGAATCACGATGGCGGGCGCGTTCATCCTTGCCATTTTTGCCCCGGCACGACCAGCAGTGAGAAATACGGCGACGCCATCGGATCGACTTCCGCGAGCGGCACGATGCGCTGATTTCGCATCGTCGCGCGTTCGACGTACAGCGCGCGCTGCGCGAGTCCGAGTTCGTCGAGCACGCGCCGTACCTTGTCGAAATTGCGGCCGAGTTTCATGATGACCGCCGCGTCGGCGTCGGCCAGACGGCGGCGCAATTCATCTTCGGGCAGCACGCCCGACAGCACCGACAAGCTCTGGTTGCGATACACGAGCGGCGAGCCGAGCACCGCCGCGCCGCCGAGCATCGAGCACACGCCGGGCACCACCTCACTGTCGTAGCGCGCCGCGAGCCGGTCGTGCAGATACATGTACGAGCCATAGAAGAACGGATCGCCTTCGCAGATCACCGCGACGTCGCGGCCCGCGTCGAGATGGCCCGCGACGATTTCGGCGGCGGTGTCATAGAAGTCCGCGATGATCGCTTCGTACGACAGCGGCGGTTCGAGTGCTTCGGTGGTGACCGGATAGACGAGCGGCAGATGCTGCTGCGCGTCGTGCAGATGCGCCTCGATGATGCCGAACGCGTTGCCCTTCTTGCCCTTCGCGACGAAATACGCGACCACCGGCGCCGCTTTGAGCAGCCGCAGTGCCTTCAACGTCAGCAATTCCGGGTCACCGGGACCGACGCCGATGCCGTACAGCCGTCCGCGACTCGTTAGCTGGCTCGCCATTTATTCGACCTCCGTCGCAAGCGCGTTGACCGCGGCGGCGGCCATCGCGCTGCCGCCGCGCCGTCCGTGCACGACCACATAGGGGACGCCGCGGCTGTTTTGCGCGAGTGCCGCTTTCGATTCCGCCGCGCCGACGAAGCCGACCGGAAAGCCGAGAATCAGCGCCGGCTTCTGCGCGCCGGCATCGAGCATGTCGAGCAGATGAAACAGCGCGGTCGGCGCATTGCCGATCACGACGACGCTGCCCGCCAGATGCGGGCGCCACAATTCGAGCGCGGCGGCCGAGCGCGTGTTGCCGATTTCGCGCGCGAGCGCGGGCACGTCCGGGTGCGTGAGCGTGCAGATCACTTCGTTGTTCGCGGCCAGCCGCGCGCGCGTGATGCCTTGCGCGACCATGCCCGCATCGCACAGGATCGGCGCGCCTTGCGCGAGCGCGCGGCGGCCCGCGCTGCCGGCGCCGTCGGAGAACGCGAGGTCGTCGATCACGTCGACCATGCCGCACGCGTGGATCACGCGCACCGCGAGCTTTTCGAGGTCAGCGGGGATGCGCGCGAGGTCGGCCTCCGCGCGGATCGTCGCGAACGATTGGCGATAGATCTCCTGACCGTCGCGAATGTAATCAAGCATGTGGAGTACTCCGGGCGAGGCGCGCGAGCAGCGCGGCGGCCTCGTCGATCGTCAGTTGGGGCGCGACGCATTGGCCGAAGCCGGGGCGGCCGTCGCGTCGATAAAGGTCGTAGAGGCCGGGCGCGGCGGCGAGCAGCGTGTAGGGCGCGCGATGGGCGGCCGCGCAGGAGCGCGGACAGCCCGTCAGATGCACGTCGACGCCGGCGGGTAAGCGCTCGGCGAGCTGCAGCGCGTCGGTCTTGGTGTCGGCGAGGCCCTTCGCGCAGCCGGCCGAACCGGCGCAGGCGATCACGTGCGTGATGGCCTGCGCGGGATCGCACGCGAGACCGAGTGCGATCAGCTTCGCGAGCACGGCGGGCACCGCCGTCGTCGCGATGTCGGGCAGCAGCACGCTTTGCCATGGCGTCGCGTGCAACCTGCCGTTGCCGTGTTGTTGCGCGAGCGCAGCCAGGGCGCGCAGCGTGGCCGCATCGATCCGGCCGAGCGGTGGTTGGCCGCCGACATGCGACGTGCCGTCGCCGCGCTGCGCGTGCGCGCCGAGCCGCAGCGATGGGTCGGCGGCGATGTGCCGTTGCCAGTGGCTCAGCGATGCGTCGCGCGCGAGCGGGAAATCGACGTAGCGCTGTGCGTGCCGCAGCAGCGCGTCGGCGCAATGCGTGGCGAGCAGGTCGCGCATGCGGGTCGCGTCGGCTGCGGCGAGGTCGAGGAACGTGTGCAGCAACGCGCGCAGGAGCGCGGGCACGCGCGACGCCGGCACTGCCGCGAGCGCGCCCGTGCCGTTGGAATCGCGATGGCCGCGCGGGTTCGAGTTCTCGCCTGCCGGAGCCGGGCACCCCGCGAGGCCGAACACGAAGCGCACGCCTTCTCCGTCAGCCGACGCCGCGAGCCACACGTCATGCGGATGATCGACCCGCGCAAGCTGTTCGCCGCCGTCGAGCAGCAGCGCGAATTTCGGCGACAACGCTACGAAACGCGCATCGCCTTGCAGCAGCGTCAGCAGTTCTCCGCACAGCGGCGTCGTGTCGATCAGCGCGTGCGGATCGCGGCCGGCGGCGGGGCTGATCATCACGTTGCGGACGTCGTCGGCGGAACTGAGCGCGCCGGCCGGTCCAAGCCCCGCGCTGATCAGCGCCGTGCTCAACGCCGCTTCGTGTCCGTTACGCACGCCGCGCAGTTGCAGATTCGCGCGATTGGTCAGCTCGGCGACGCCGTTCGCGTGCCGCGTGCTCGCATCGGCGATCGCGCGTGCCTGCGCCGCGCTCAGCACGCCGCCGGGCAGTTTGATGCGGCAGATGCCGCCGTCGCGCGCGGGGACGATGCGCAGCAACCCCGGACATGCCGAGGGCCGCGGTGTCGTGACCGCGTGGGACGAAACGGTGGGAGGCGAAGCTCGATTCAAAGGGGCACCGGGTTTAGCGTCGCGCGACGGCATGGCTGCGGCCTCGCTGCATGCTGCCCGACGAGGGCCGGCGTGAACTGTGCGGCCGAAAAGCGCTTCGGGCTGACCGTGGGCAATGAAAGCGGCCATTATATCTTTACGCTGTGGCCGCAGCGCCTGTTTGCCGGCCATCGCGCGATGCCGGTGATCCCGGTAGCATGGCGCTCCGTCGCGAAGCCGCGGGCCGGATGGCGGCGGTATCATGCGGACTTTCGCAACCCGCGCTCCGAGCCTGCGCAAAGCCGCATGCGTGAGCCGGTGCAATCGCTAAAGAATCGACGCAACTGATGAGGATGGATGCATGCCGGCATGGCTGACCGTAGTGGGCATTGGCGACGACGGCTTCGCCGGTTTGGGGCGGACCGCGCGGCGTGCGTTGCTGGGCGCGTCGGTCGTGTACGGCGGCGAGCGCCATCTGGCGATGCTGCCCGCGCGGCTCGCCGCGCGCCGTGCCGCGTGGCCGCGTCCGTTCGATCTCGCGCCGCTGCTCGCCGAGCGTCCGCACGCGGTGTGCGTGCTCGCGAGTGGCGACCCGATGCTGTTCGGCGTCGGCGCGACGCTCGCGCGGCAGTTGCCGGCCGGCGAGTTGCGCGTGCTGCCGGCGCCGTCGTCGTTGTCGCTCGCGGCCGCACGGCTCGGCTGGCCGTTGCAGGATGTCGCGACCGTCTCGCTGGTCGGCCGACCGCTTGCCGCCCTGAATGCGCATCTGCGTGACGGCGCGCGCCTGTTCGTGCTGAGCGCGGACGGGCGCACGCCCGCGGCACTGGCGGCCTCGCTCGATGCGCGCGGTTTCGGCGCGACTGCCATGACCGTGCTCGAACATCTGGGCGGTGCACGCGAACGGCGTGTCGATGGCCGCGCGGATCAATGGCCGGCCGGCGAGATGGCCGCGCTCAATCTGATCGCGCTCGAGTGCCGCGCGTCGGCGCATGCGCCGCGTCTGCCGCTGACCTGCGGTTTGCCCGACGACGCCTTTATCCACGACGGCCAGTTGACCAAGCGCGACGTGCGCGTCATCACGCTCGCGCGCCTCGCGCCCGCGCCCGGCGAGTTGCTGTGGGACGTCGGCGCGGGCAGCGGTTCGATCGGAATCGAATGGATGCGCGCGCATCCCACGTGTCGCGCGATCGCGATCGAAGCGAACGAAGCGCGGCAGCGCTTCATCGAACAGAATCGCGATGCTTTGGGCGTGCCCGGGCTGCAACTCGTGGCCGGCCGCGCGCCTGACGCGTTGCGGGGACTGCCGGCGCCGCACGCGGTGTTCATCGGCGGTGGGGTGACAGAGCCTGACGTGCTCGACACCTGTTGGACACAACTGCGCGAGGGCGGCCGGCTCGTCGCGAACGCGGTGACGCTGCAAGGCGAGGCGGTGCTCGCCGCATGGCGCGAGCGGTATGGCGGTACGCTGACGCGCATCGGGCTCGCTCACGCGCAACCGCTCGGCGGCTTCGATACGTGGCGCCAGGCGTTGCCGATCACACTGCTCGACGCGACCAAACCCGCCAAACCATCGGCCGATTCGTGATGCGCGACGAGACTCCCGAACAGCCGGCGCCGCTGCGCAGCGGCTATACGACCGGCAGTTGCGCGACCGCGACGTCGCTCGCGGCCGCTCGTCTACTGCTGGCGGGCGAGGTTAGCGAGGTCGCGGAGATCGTGTTGCCGAAGGGCCAGCATGTGCCGATGCGGCTCACGTTTTGCCGCCTTGCCGCGACGGACGGCGAGCAGATCGCCGAAGCCGGCACGATCAAGGATGCCGGCGACGATCCCGACGTGACCCACGGCGCGCTCGTGTTCGCGCGCGTACGCCTCGTGCCCGGGCCCGGTGTGATCTTTCGCGCGGGGCCGGGCGTCGGCACGGTCACGCGCGCGGGGCTCACGCTGCCGGTCGGCGAACCGGCGATCAATCTGGTCCCGCGCCAGATGATCACGCAGCACCTCGACGAACTCGCCGCGCGCCATGCGTATAGCGGCGGCTTCGAAGTGACGGTCGGCGTCGAAGGCGGCGAAGCGCTCGCGCTCAAAACGATGAACCCGCGACTCGGGATTGTCGGTGGGCTATCGATACTCGGCACCACCGGCATCGTGCGGCCGTTTTCGTGCTCGGCGTATATCGCGTCGATCCATCAGGGCATCGACGTCGCGCGCGCGAACGGCTATACGCATGTGGCCGCCTGCACCGGCAACGCGAGCGAGGACGCGATGCGCGCGCACTACGGCCTGCCCGATATCGCGCTGATCGAAATGGGCGATTTTGTCGGCGCGGTGCTCAAGCATGTGAAGCGCGCGCCGGTCGAACGACTGAGCATTTGCGGCGGCTTCGGCAAGCTCAGCAAGCTCGCGGCCGGCCATCTCGATCTGCATAGCCGCAACTCCAGCATCGATCTCGAACAACTCGCCGGCTGGGCTGCCGCGCATGGCGCCGACGCCGCGCTGCAAGCGGCGATGCGCGCGGCCAACACGAGCCAGCAGGCGCTCGCGCTCGCTCACGCGCGGCAGGTGCCGCTCGGCGATATCGTCTGTCAGCACGCGTTGGCCGTTGCTCGCGATATCGTGCCGCCGCAGGTCAGCGTTGAAATCTTCGCGATCGACCGGCAGGGCAACATCGTCGGAGTCGCGCGATGACGCGCATCCTGCTGCTCGGCGGCACCGGCGACGCGCTGAAGATCGCGCGCCAACTCGGTCCCGCGCATGTGTACAGTCTCGCGGGACTCGGCAAGGTCCCCGACGACTTGAAGTGCGCGGTGCGCGTCGGCGGTTTCGGCGGCAGCGCGGGTCTGGCGCGTTACCTCGCGAGCGAAGCGATCGGCCTCGTGATCGACGCGACGCATCCGTACGCGGTGCGCATCAGCGCGAATGCCGTAGACGCGTGCCGCGTGGCGAAGGTGCCGTGCTGGGCGCTGCGGCGTCCAGCGTGGCAGCCGCAAGCCGGCGACGACTGGCGCATGGTCGATGACTGGAACGAACTGATCGACACGCTCGCGCCGTTCAGGCGGCCGCTTTTCACGCTCGGTCGCGAACCGCTCGCGCATCTCGACGAGATTGCGCCGCATCAATTCTGGACCGTGCGCGTGCTCGATTCGCATCCGGACACGGCGCGCTCGCGCGTCCTCGCGGCGCGCGGACCGTTCACGCTCGACGGCGAACGCGCGCTGTTCGCACTGCAGGCGTTCGACGTCGTCGTCAGCAAGAACAGCGGCGGCGGCGCGACCGAGGCGAAGCTCGAGGTCGCGCGCGAGCGCGGCTTGCCGGTGATCATGCTGCGACGGCCGGTGTTGCCCGAGGTCGATCGCGAGTTCGCCGGCGTTGCCGATCTTCTCGATGCGTTGCCCGCGCAGGCGAATGCGGATTCGGGTAAGTGAGCAAATAATTGGAGTACTGAATGACAGTGTTTTTTATCGGCGCGGGTCCGGGCGACCCGGAACTGATCACGGTCAAAGGGCAGCGTCTCGTGCGCAGTTGTCCGGTGATCCTGTATGCGGGGTCGCTGGTGCCGGCCGCGGTGCTCGAAGGTCATGGCGCGCAACAGGTGATCAACACCGCGGAGCTCGATCTCGACCAGATCGTCGCGCTGCTCGCGGCGGCGCACGCGAAGGGCCAGCATGTCGCGCGCGTGCATTCGGGCGATCCGTCGCTGTACGGTGCGATCGGCGAGCAGATCCGCCGTTTGCGCGAGCTGGCCATTCCTTACGAGATCGTGCCCGGCGTGACCGCGACGGCCGCATGCGCGGCGGCGCTCGGCTGCGAGTTGACGCTGCCCGACGTGTCGCAGACGCTGATCCTCACGCGCTACGCGAGCAAAACGTCGATGCCCGAAGGCGAGCGGTTGGGCGATCTCGCGCGGCATCGCGCAACGCTGGCGATTCACCTCGGCGTGCGGCATCTCGCGCGCATCGTCGATGAGTTGCGGCCGCATTACGGCGGCGCGTGTCCGATCGCGGTGATCTATCGCGCGAGCTGGCCCGACGAGGAAAAGATCACCGGCACGCTCGACGATATCGTCGCGAAGGTGCAGGGCAGCGCGATCGAGCGCACCGCGCTGGTTCTGGTCGGCCAGGTGCTGGCCGCCGAAGGGTTCGCCGATTCGACGCTGTATGCGAAGGGCAGTTGACGGCGTCGTGAAAGCCTTTCTGGCGTCAGGAAGCCGCTTGGATTGTCGATCATAATGTGACGCAGCGCGCGAGCCTGGCCGCCCGTCTGCCGGCAAAACGCGAAGCGCGAAAACGCGAAAATCCGCAAGTTCTGCACCGCCTCGCGGCGCGCAGACCGCTATCGTGGCGCCATGATGAAGCCCAGCACCGAACGTGATTACCGTCGACGGATCGCTCGCGTGGTCGAGGCCATTCTGGTCGAGCCCGGCGCGCGACACACGCTCGACAGCCTCGCGGCCGTCGCGCATATGTCGCCGTATCACTTCCACCGGATTTATCGGGCGTTGATGGGCGAGAGCGTCGGCGACACCGTCAAGCGTCTGCGGCTCGCCGAGGCGGCCCAGCGATTGACCGACGCCGCGCAGGTCACCGCGGTCGCGCACGACGCCGGCTACGACAGTCCCCAAGCATTCGCGCGCGCGTTTCGCGATTTCACCGGTGTGTCGCCGAGCGAATTCAGGACCCGGCAGCGGCATCTGGTGGCGCATCCGGCGGTTTCGACAGCTTCGGCGCGGAGCCTGCGAACGGCGCAAGCGCGCATCGCGCAGCGAGGCGACGGCGATGGCGACGGCGCCCGCATTCACGATGGCGTCGACGATAACCGTGACGAAAGCACCGAAAGCCGAAGCACGCCTGCGCTGCCGTCCGTCGAAGTCACCGAGCTCGCGCCGCTCGACGTGCTGTGCCTTCGCCATGACGGCCCGATCGCGACGATCGGCCAGACCTTCCACACGCTGATGACGACGCTGCGCTGTGACGAGAACCCGCTGTTGCAACAGCGCGTCGGCATTTGCGCGCGCGATCCGTCGATGGCTGGCGGGTTTTGCTATCACGCGGCAATTGTCGCGGGCTCGCAGGCGGCGTTGAGCGATGCGATGGAGCGGCTAGACGAAGCCGCGCAACGCCCGCGTGTTGCCGGGCCGCCGCCGGGCATCGAGCCGCTGCGGCTCGAAGGCGGGCTGTATGCGGTGCACCGCCTCGTCGGCCCTTATGCGCTGATCTCGCCCACTTTCAGGGCGCTGTACAGCGGCTGGCTGCCGCGCAGCGGCTACCGGCGCGATCAGCGGCCGGGGCTCGAACTGTATCGAAGCACGCACGATCGCGGCGCGCAACATCCCTGCGTCACCGATCTGCTGATTCCCATTTGCGAGGACTAACCATGATGCGTCGAGGTTGTGCCGCGCTGTCGAGCGCGGTGGTGGTGTCATTGACCGCGGCGCTGTCCGGCGCGATGTGGGCTTCGTTGCCGGCGAACGCCATCGCGCAAACCGCCTCCGCCGGCTGGCATGTCGGCGAAACGAGCCGCGTATTTCACCCCGCCGTGGCCCGCAACTGGCGCGGCGCGCAAACGCAGGCGCTGATCACGCGCATCTGGTACCCGGCCGATGCGGCGCAACCCGAGACGCCTCACGATATCGGCGCGCCGGGCCATCCGATGTTCGTCGGCCACGCGGCCGCCGACGATGCCCCGCTGTCCGCCGCGCAGCCCAAATACCCGTTGCTGCTGCTATCGCACGGCACCGGCGGCAGCGCGGACAGTCTCGACTGGCTCGCGGCCTCGCTGGCCGCGCAGGGCTATATCGTCGCGGGCGTCAATCATCCGGGTAACAACGCGCTGGAGCCGCGCACGCGCGACGGCTTCATCCTCTGGTGGGAGCGCGCGACCGATTTGAGCGAAGTGCTCGACGGGGTGCTCGCGGACCCGCGTTTCGGTCCGCGCGTCGACACGACGCGGATCGGCGCGCTGGGCTTTTCGCTCGGGGGCTATACGGTGCTCGAAGTCGCGGGCGCACGGACCGATCGGGCGGCGCTGGAGCGCTTTTGCACGTCGCCCGAAGCCGATGCGATCTGCTTGCCGCCCGAAGCCGCCAATCTCGCGCACGCGCCGGGCACGCCGGCACTGACGGTCGAGGGGCTATCGGCGGAAACGAACGCATCGCGCGCGCGCTCGGGCGACTCGTATCGCGATCCGCGCGTCAAAGCCGCGTTCGCGATTGCACCCGCGCTCGGCGAGGCATTCAACAGTTCGTCGTTCAAGGAAGTGACGATTCCGGTCGCGCTGCTGGCGGGCGAGGCGGACACGACCGCGCCAGTCAACACCAACATTCACCGCATCGCGGGCTTCATGCCGCAAGCGACGGTGACGATGGTGCCGGGCGCCTCGCACTATACGTTCATGGATGTGTGCGAGCCCCAGGCGATGGAGCGTCTGGCGCCGATCTGCAAGGACGGGCCGGGTGTGGATCGCGCCGCGATTCATGCGCGAACCGCGGCCCAGGTGCGTGATTTCTTCGCGGCGACGCTGCCGGCGGGCGGCTCATAGCGCTCGCGAACGCACGTGGTTCGCGACGCCGCGCGACTCAGTCCTCGAGCGGCGACAAGGCCTTGAGTGGTGCCGGCTTGTCGTCGCCGAATCGGATCGTTGGCACCAGCGCGAGCAGCGCGACCACGAATAGCGCGATCACGAACATCGACACGAAGGTCAGATGCAACGACTGGTGCAGCACGAGCCGGACCGGATCGCTGTCGCCGAGATCGGCGGCGCGGTTCTGCAGCAGCGCCTTCAACTGATCCGACGTGACCGTCGCGACGCCCTGCGAATGACTGAGCCCGAAGTTCAGCACCGCGCCGAACAGCGTCGCGCCGAGCGTGCTGCCGAGATTGCGCGAAAACAGGTTCGACGCGGTCGCGCTGCCGCGTTCGTCCATCCTGACGATCTCCTGGATCAGCACGAGCGAACTGACGCTCGACGTCCCCATGCCAAAGCCCATGATCAGCGACGCGAATCCGGCGACGAGCGGCGACGCGCCCGGCGACAGCAACAGCAGCAGCACCGCGCCGAGCGGCACGAACGCGCTGCCGCAGATCAGGATGCGCCGCAAACCGAGCCGGTGAAACGACTTCGCCGCGAACGTCGCGCCGGTGGGCCAGCCGACCATCATCATCGTCAGCGCGAGGCCGGCCACCACGGGCGAACGATGCAGCACGCCCTGCACGTACATCGGCAGGAACGTGGTCGCGCCCATCAGGATCATGCCGGCCAGCACCGTCGCGCCGTTGCATGCGGCGATCGGGCGGCGGCTCCATAGCGCGAACGAGATCATCGGTTCGGCCGCGCGACGCTCCTGCAGCACGAACAGCAGCACGCACAGCACGAAGACGCCGCCTGCGAACGAGGCTGGCGCCAACGCGTCGTCGCCGGCGTAGGTCAGCGCCATCATCAGCGCTGCGATCGCGGCCATGAACAGCGCGGCGCCGGCGAAGTCGATGGACGGCCGCGCGTGCCGTTCCGATTCGCGCAGGAACGCGATGAAGCCCGCCGCCGACGCGAGCCCGATCGGCACGTTCATCCAGAAGATCCACGCCCACGACAGGTTGTGAATGATGAAGCCGCCGACCATCGGACCCACGACCGCCGAAATCGCCCACACGCTCGCGAGATAACCCTGCACCTTGCCGCGTTCGCGCGCCGGGTACAGATCGGCGACGACGGTCAGCGTGACCGGCTGGATCGCGCCCGCGCCGATTCCCTGGATCAGGCGGAACACGATCATCGCCGGCATCGACCACGCGAAGCCGGCGAGCACCGAGCCGACGAGAAAGATCGCGATGCCCGCGAGGATCACGGGCTTGCGGCCATAGAGGTCGGCGAGCTTGCCGAACACCACGGTCATCGCGGTCTGCGTGAGCAGGAACGACGAGAACACCCAACTGTATAAATGCAGGTCGCCGAGTTGCGAGACGATCTGCGGCATCGCGGTCGACACGATGGTCGCTTCGATCGCGACCATCGCCATCGAGGCCATCACGGCGGCGATCACGAGCGGGCGTGAAGATTGAGTATTGCGGGACATGAAGGGCGTAGTATCGATATGTTGAATGCGTCGACGGCCCGGAGGAGGCCTTGCTGCGACGCATCGGCGCCGCCGCGCGTGGCGGCCGGTCAGGAGTATGCACCTTGCGGAGAATGCGCGCTCGCGCCCGGGCAGCCGGCGAGCCGGCCGGATTGGGCACGACCGTTGCGTATTCGGATTTCCCTTTGACACACGGAGGACAATCATGAGGATCGAATTCACCGGACGCCGGGAAGTGGTGGCTGCTGCGCGCGTCGCCTACGAGGCCAATGTGGACGGGAAGGACGTATGGTGCAGCGTGTCGCTCGACGCGCTCAACGACCATTTCGGCAATGGCAGCCTCGGCAACGGCGCCCCGTCTGCTCACGATCTGGTGGGAGCGTTCGAGGCGAACCGCGCCCGCATTGAAAATGCTACGCGGCGGGTGCTCGAACGCAACGGGGGACGGTCCGTGGAGCTCGAGACGCGCGACTTCGATTGAGCGACCCGCTTGCTTGTATCGGGTCAAGCGATTCGTGCCGCGGTGGAAAGGACTCTTCCATCGCGGCGACTATATCCGCGACGTCGACGCGGCTACAGTATCGACGCACACACCGCTTAACGCGTGTGAGCGAGAGAGTTGGACCCGGCTGCCGGCAGCCGGGTCTTTTTTTATGGCGCGTGCGAGCACGCCATTATTTCGCTGCCAATTCGCGGCAGGAGCGTGCGACGATTAGCACGGTGATTCGCGCGACGATTGAAAGGCTGCGGTATAGTCGCGGCAACTTTAAATCCGTCTCTTCGATTCTCTGGAGAATATCGTGCAGGAAATCATCGAAGGTCTGATCCGCTTTCAACGCGAGGTCTTTCCACAGCAAAGCGCGCTCTTCAAGCGTTTGTCGACCGCGCAGAATCCCAGCACGCTCTTCGTGACGTGTTCGGACAGCCGCGTGGTGCCGGAACTGCTGACGCAGACCGAACCGGGGTCGCTGTTCGTGATCCGCAACGCGGGCAACATCGTGCCGTCGTACGGCCCGGAGCCGGGCGGCGTGTCGGCGACCGTCGAATATGCGATTGCCGTGCTCGGCGTGACCGACATCGTGATCTGCGGCCATTCGAACTGCGGCGCGATGACGGCGATCTCGTGCTGCACGAATCTGGAGCACATGCCGGCGGTCGCGAGCTGGCTGCGTCACGCGGATGCGGCGAAGGCGATCAACGCGTCGCGCCACTACGGCTCGGATGCGGAGCGTCTCGAGGCGCTGGTCAAGGACAACGTGATCGCGCAGCTCAGCAACATCCGCACGCATCCGTCGGTGGCGGTCGGACTCGTGAACAAGACGCTGCGCCTGCACGGCTGGATCTTCAATATCGAAAGCGGTGAAATGCTTGCGCTCGATGGCAAGACCGGTAACTTCTTGCCGCTTGCGGATAATCGGGAAATTTGTGCGAGTTGAAGCGGCATTAAAACGGGTTTTTAGTTTGAAGGATTAACACTCGGCTTGCTAAAAGCCGGCGCGGCGGCGCGGTTTCAACCCCACCGCGCCGCCCGCCGCAACCATCCCTATCAGCTCGACGTCACCAGAGAATCCGACGGCACGATCTTCAACACACCAGGGCTCTTCGCAGCCGCCATCACCCACGCCCACCGAACCGTCCATGCCGCCCGTCGCCGCCGTCCGCCCGAGCGCCGTACCGTTGCGCAGCGTCGCGCTGATCCTCGTGTCGATGTTCTGCTTCGCGCTCGTCGACGCCCTCGCGAAATCGCTTGCGCTCGCCTATCCGGCCAACGAGGTCACGTTCTTCCGCATGCTGTTCGGTCTGTTCCCGGCCGTCGCGATGTGCCTGCGCGGCAAGCCGCTCGCCACGCGCTTGCGGCAACTGGACGTGCGCGGGCAGACCCTGCGCGCGCTGACGCTGCTCGGCGCATCGGGTCTGTTCTTTGCGGGGCTGCCGTATATGCCGCTCAGCGAGGCGGTCGCGATCGTCTATTCGGAGACCTTGCTCGTGATCGTGCTGGCGCCGCTGCTGTTGCACGAAACGCTCAAGCCGCGCGACGCGCTGGCCGCGGCGGTCGGTTTCGCCGGCATGCTGCTCGTGGTGCGCCCTGACGGCTCGCATGCGAGCTGGCTCGGGCCTGCACTGCTGATCGCGAGTGCGTTGTGCGGCGCGCTGTCGATCATCCAGATCAAGCGCATCAAAGCCAGCGACGATTCGGGCACGACCGTGCTGTACTTCACGCTGGTCGGCACGGCCGTCATGGGCGCGTCGCTGGTCTTCGCGTGGCGCACACCGTCGTTCGATGCGCTCGCGATCATGGCGCTGCTCGGCGCGCTTGCGACGGCGGGCCAGTTGCTGATGACGATGGCGTTCCGCGATGCCGATGCCGGCGCGCTCGCGCCGTACAACTACACGAGCATCGTGTGGGCCGCGCTGTTCGGCTACCTGGTGTGGGGCGAGACGATCGGCGCAATATCGATGCTCGGTATCGCGTTGATCGTCGGCAGTTCGATCGCCGTCGCGATGCGCCGCAAGCCCGAGGAAGGGCCGCTCGTCTGAGCTGCGCTTGCGTCGCTGAAAACAGGGTCGAAGGCGGCGCAGCAAGAACCGCTTGGCACTCCGATCAAGGCGCGCGTTTGAACGGAGGAATACCCGTCGGTTTCGGACACATCCCCGACCAGATCCGCCGATTCGTCAGTTGTTGGGCCTAAAAGGAAAACACTGTCATTCGGATCGCCCACACTTTGACTAATGGGTCGGTCGATCGGTTGGAATGGGGAGCGTGCCTTGTATAGCGAACCGAGAATGATCGTGTTGATGGGCCTCGTCTTCGGCGCGGTGACGATTGGGGCCTATGTGTCGCAGATGGACAACGACTGGTCGTCCGGTCGGGACGTGAGTCTCGTCGCCGACGGCGAACGGGGTGTCAGCGCGACGGCGGCGGCGGGGCAGAGCGAAGGCCGGCCCGGCGCGGCGACGGTCGCGCCGGCAACGCGCCGCCATGCGCTGCGCGACGACGTGACCGCCTTGCGGGCTCAGCCGGCCGCGTCGATTGGAGCGCAGGCGGGCGACGCTCTGGCCATCGCGGCGCTGCAGTTCGCGCGGGAGTCGAACAAGGCGCAGCAACAGCAACAGCAGCTCCCGCGCCCGCAGCCGCAGCAGACGAGTTTGCCGCCGCAGCCTGCGGTGACTTCGAACCGGACCCAGGCGCCACCCACGGCAAAGACCGGGCACGCACACCATAGCCGCGTTGCGTCGGGTACCACGACGAAACCTCGCTCAGCGCAAAGTGTTGCGACGACATCGGGTAGTCATGCGCGGGGCGGCAGCCACCGGAAAAGTTCTACTGCTGAGCGGTCTGGGAAGAAAGCGGCCAGCGTCGTGCCAGAGGCGCGGCCGTTGCCGCAATATGCAACGCAAGGCGTCGAGTCGCCATGGTCGATGCCGCGCGCGGGGCTGACCAGCCCGTCCGCAACTCAGGCGGTCGCCAGCAACGGCCCCAAAACCCGCGCCGAGGTAGAGGCCGAACTCGTGCGCGCGCGTGAGAACGGCACGATGCCCGCGTTCGGCAGACCCGAGCCATCGGGACCTGGGGCGCACTGAAGCGGACCTTGCGCCGCGTCCCCGGCAACCGTTAGGTCAACGACGCGGCGAGCCGCGCGAAGGTGGTTTCGTCGGTGCGATCGAACGCAAGCGGCGTGACCGATACGCACCCTGCCGCGACGGTTGCCGTTTCGCTGTCGGCATCGTTCTCGCGCGGGCCACGATCGAAGCGCAGCCAGTGATACGCAATGCCGCGCGGATCGACTTCCGGCAGCACCTCGATGTCCCTGACGAGCCCGACGCCCTGGCGCGTCGGCGTCAGCGGACCTGCGTCGGCGGCATCGACGTCGGGGAAGTTGATGTTCAGGCAGGTCGGCGCCGCATGCTCGATCGCGAGCAATTGGCGGATCACGCCGGGTGCGAGCGTGCGCGCGGTGTCCCAGCGCACGCGCTCGCGATCGCTGAACGCCTGGCTCAGCGCGAACGACGGCAGCCCGAGAAGCAGACCCGTCATCGCCGCGCCGACCGTGCCCGAGAACATCGTTTCGATGCCGAGGTTGCCGCCGCGATTGACGCCGGACAGCACCAGCGACGGCGGCGCCTCGCGCATCAGATGACGCACGCCCATCACGACGCAATCGCCGGGCGTGCCGGTCACGCCGAAACGGCGTTCGCCCTGGCGGCTCACGCGCAGCGGCGAATGCAGGCTGATGGAATGCGACGTACCGCTCTGGTCGTGCTCGGGCGCGACCACCCAGACTTCGTGCGCGAGCTCGGCGGCCACGGCTTCGAGCACGGCGAGGCCGGGCGCGTCGATACCGTCGTCGTTCGTCAGCAGCACCCGCGGCAGCTTGGATTCGTAAGCGGACATCGCGTCAATCTCCTGTGGCTCGGTGAATGAATCGTAGGGAAGGGACGCCCATTATCGGGCTTCCGTCCGACGCGCGTACGATGACGGTGAGCCGCCAACCGACCCAGGACGACCCGTCATGCAGATCGACCCGTTTGAGATTGCGATCGCCGATCCGGACATCGACGATTTGCGCCGCCGCATCCACGCCACCCGCTGGGCGCCCACGACGCCCGCGCCCGCCTGGCAGCAGGGCGCCGACCCGGCCTGGCTGCGCGAACTCGCGAGCTATTGGGCCGGGCAATTCGACTGGCGCGCGGCCGAACGCAGGTTGAACCAGCTGCCGCAATTTCTCGCCGACGTGAACGACCAGACCGTGCACTTCGCGCATCGGCGCGCCGCCAGTGTCGCGCCCGGCTTTCAGGCTTATCCGCTGGTGATCACGCACGGCTGGCCCGGTTCCTTCTTCGAGTTTCACGCGCTGCTCGATCAGTTGTGCGATCCGGTCGCGTTCGGCGCCGATCCCGCCGACGCCTTCGACGTCGTCGCGCCGTCGCTGCCCGGCTTCGCGTTTTCGCCTGCGCCCGCGCAGGCCGGCATGTCCGCGTTCCAGGTCGCGGACCTGTGGGTGTTACTGATGCGCGGGCTCGGCTACGAGCGCTTCGGCGCGCAGGGCGGCGATCTTGGCGCGGGCGTGTCGATCGCGTTGGCCGCGCATCATCCGCGGGTGGTCGACGGCATCCATCTGAACTTCCTGCCGAGTTCCTATGAGCCCGCGATCGGCGCGGCGCAGCGGGAGCTGACGCCGGCCGAGCAGGACTATCTGCGCGAGAAGAACGACTGGGCCGCACTCGAAGGCGGCTACGCGCATCAGCACGGCACCAAACCGCTGACGCTCGCCGCGTCGCTGAACGATTCGCCGGTGGGACTCGCCGCATGGATCGGCGAGAAGTTTCGGGCGTGGAGCGATTGCGGCGGCGAGGTGGAAAGCGTGTTCTCGAAAGACGATCTGCTGACCAATATCTCGCTGTACTGGTTCACGCAGTGCATCGGCCCGGCGATGCAGATGTATTGGGAAAACCGCCTGCAGCCGATGCGTTTCTCCGACGGCGAGCGCATCGACACACCAGTCGGCTTCGCGCTGTTTCCGAAGGAGATCAATCATCCGCCGCGAAGCTGGCTCGAACGAACCTTCAACGTCGCGCAGTGGAGCGAAATGCCAGCCGGCGGGCACTTCGCGGCGATGGAACAGCCCGCGTTGCTCGCGGCCGAGATTCGAAAGTTCTTCAGGCCGTTGCGGCAGAGCGCGCGCTAGGCGCGCAGCGCGACGCGTCATGCTGCTTCTGTTTCACCTGGCACGACCGCGCCGCTCGCGTCGAGCGTCTCGCGGCGATCGCAGGCTGCACGCATTCATCGACGACAGCCAGGCCAGCGTGGACGGTGGTCGAACTTTCATGCACGAGGGCACCATACACGCTATGGCACATGCGTCGAACCACGATCACCGCCGCCGCTTTCTGCGCACGGCGCTCGGGCTGCCGGCAGCGCTTGCGCTGTCGCGCGTCACGTCCGCGCAAACCGAGGCGCACGCGCAATCCGGCACCGTCTTACCCCGCATGAGCCGCCGCGCGATCCCGTCCACCGGCGAAGCGCTGCCGGTGATCGGCTGCGGCACGTGGCGCACCTTCGACGTCGGCGACGATGCCGCCGCCCGCGCCCGACTCGCCGAGGTGCTGCGCATCCTGTTCGAAGCGGGCGGCTCGGTGATCGATTCTTCGCCGATGTACGGTTCGTCGGAAGCGGTCGCGGGCGCGCTGCTCACGCAGCTCGACGCGCATCGCAAGGCGTTCGTCGCCACCAAGGTCTGGACCGAGGGACGCGAGGCCGGCATCGCGCAGATGGAGGAATCGCTGCGGCGTTTTCAGCAGCCGCATGTCGATCTGATGCAGATCCACAATCTGCTCGACTGGCGCACGCAGCTCGCGACCTTGCGCGACTGGAAAGCGCGCGGCCGGATTCGCTATCTCGGCATCACGCATTACACGTCGAGCGCGTTCGACGAAGTCGCGGCGGTGATGCGCAGCGAGAAGCCCGACTTCGTGCAGATCAACTACGCCGCCGACGATCGCGCGGCCGAGCAGCGCATCCTGCCGCTCGCGGCCGATCTCGGCATCGGCGTCGTGATCAATCAACCGTTCGGCGGCGGCGGTTTGCTCGCGCGCGTGATGAAAATGCCGTTGCCCGCATGGGCCGGCGAAATCGGCTGCACGAGCTGGGCGCAGATTCTGTTGAAATTCGTGCTCGCGCAGCCGGCGGTGACGGTCGTGATTCCGGGCACCGGGCGGCCGCAATACATGGCGGACAACGTGCGCGCGGGATCGGGACCGCTACCCGACGACGCGATGCGCGCGCGGATCATCGCGGCGGTCGGCGGCTGACTTGATGCGCAATCCAGTGCGCAATCCATCACGGCGACTACTTGCCGCTTGCTATTCGCATACAGGTGCCGCCTCCCACCAACGCCGCACGACACGGGAATAAAACCCGCCACACGCCAGTCATGCCTCACGAACCGGGTTCGGTTCGGCGAATCCTTATCGTGAGGTCATCATGTCGTCACATCATTCATTCGATCCGGCGCGTCGCGGCGCGCTGAAGTGTCTTGCGTTCGGCGGCCTCGGCACCGTGTTCATGCTGTCGGGCGGCGTGCTGACGCCGGTCGAACTCGCGCTCGCGGCCGACGCGAACACCGCGACGCCAGCGGCTGGCACGCCGCTTTTCCTGCAGATCAGCGACACCCATATCGGCTTCAACAAGGAGGCGAATCCCGATGTCGCGGGCACGCTGAAACAGACGATCGATTACGTCAACGCGATGCCGGCGCGTCCGCCGCTCGCGATTCACACCGGCGACATCACGCATCTGTCGAAGCCCGCGGAATTCGATCTGGCCGCGCAGCTGATGTCGGGACTGAAGATCACCGAGCTGCACACGGTCCCCGGCGAGCATGACGTCACCGACGGCCCCGGCACGGAGTACTTCAGCCGCTTCGGCAAGGCTTCGGATAACCGCGGCTATTACAGCTTCGATCACCAGGGCGTGCATTTCGTCGGGCTCGTCAACGTGATGCATTTCAAGCCGAACGGCCTCGGCGGGCTCGGCGACGAGCAGCTCGAATGGCTCGAAAACGATCTGAAAGGCCGCTCGTCGAGCACCCCGGTCGTGGTGTTCGCGCACATGCCGATGTGGACCATCTACGAGCCGTGGGGCTGGGGCACGGGCGACGCGGGACAGGCGATGAGCTATCTGAAGCGCTTCGGTTCCGTGACGGTGTTGAACGGCCACATTCATCAGATCGTGACGAAGGTCGAGGGCAACGTGACGTTCCATACCGCGCGCTCGACCGCCTATCCGCAGCCGACCGCCGGCCAGGGCGATGGCCCTGGGCCGCTGAAGGTCGCGAGCGACCAGTTGCCGAAGATGCTCGGCGTGACGAGCGTCAGCATCGCGCGTCATCCGCTGAAGACGACGCTCGACGACACGACGCTCGCCTGACGACACGCGCTACTTTTACGCTCGAGGAGATCAATGATGCTAACCAGGATGATGGGCCGCGCGCTCGCGATTCTGCTCGGCAGTGTCGCGATTCTGGCGGTGTCGGCGGGGCTCGGTTTTGCGCAAACGACGATGCCGATGCAAGTGCAGAAACAGACCGTCGCGTCGACGCCTAACGCGATCGTCATCAAGAACTTCATGTTCTCGCCGATGGAACTGACCATCAAGGCGGGCACGACGGTCACATGGAAGAATCTCGACGGCGAGCCGCACAGCGTGGTCAACGACGCGGGCCTGTTCCGCTCGGCCGCGCTCGATCAGGACGACACCTATCAGTTCAAATTCGATAAACCGGGCGTGTACAAGATCTTTTGCGGCATCCATCCGTACATGAAGGCGACCATTACCGTGCAATGATCCAATTGCCGCCAAGCCCTTGCTCAGCAAGGGCAGTTCGGATTTTGCTCCGAACTCAACCCTGGATCGCGAGCACTGTTATTCCGTAGGCGGCTTGGCCTGCCCCCAGTCGACGGGGTGGTGCAGCGAAATCTGCAGACGATCGCGCAATTCGGGATGGACAGACGCCTGGTTGAGAACAGCCATGCCTCCGATTTGACGCAAGGTTTCGTCCGTGATCGGCGCGCGGCAATCGTCCGAACCCAGAGGCACAGTCATTGCCATTCCGCGCGCTATCTGCCGATCTATTGCCCCCTCGACTTCCTCGCGCGACACGGTACATACCTGGATTTCACAGGCATCCTCGTTATAAAAAATCACGGTGGCACGCTGGCGCTTTGTCATCTCAGAAACCTCTGCAGCTCTGGTAATTTTGAAATGCCGTCTGTTTGCACATGGCATAAGCACGGGGGTCTTGGGTCATCGCTCGTACGAAGTTGCATTGCTCCAAATCAAATTCGTACTCGGCAAAACAATTTGCCTCATGCACTTCACTGACGCCACGCGCGGCCAGTTCCTGCGCATCGCCGAACTGCGGATCTTCAGTGTACTCAAACGGCCGCTCATTGCCGAGTGGCGTTGATACTGGCGTAGCGATGGTTCCGTCCGGCAGCACGTCGCCGGGGCGGGCATACCAGATCGCCAGGCCATCTTCGGCTGGCAGCCGCGGCAATTTGGGGCGCTCGACCGAGCGCGCGGCACGCACTACGGGCAGTGCGCCTCGCACGAGCTGTGACGGCGTGATGGTTGGGTAGTACGACCGGATCTGCTGCTGGATGGGTGCGCTCCCTCCGCGCGAGGTGCGGAGCGAGGGCGCGACCGCAATCACATCGCCGCGCTCGACGGCGGTCTGTAGCGTGCGGGCGATCTGCTCCGGAGCAGCGCCGCTCGCATATGCGCGGCCCGGCGAATTGCGCATGAACTCGGCGAGCTGCGCTAGCTGGCGCGTGTTGTGTGTAAGCTCCCATGAACTTGCCGAGATAATGAGACGGCGCCCGGTACCCACCTCGTCGCTAAAGACGTTGCCGCGATATTCCTGCCGAGTATGGAGCGTGCAGCTCCGGTGGTTTCCGACTTTGAAATCGATCGCCATCTGTCTTCCATGTACATGTCAGATCCGCCAGCGAACCTATCATGGCGTCGAATTGCGTACCGCAAAAAGAATGAGTCCCTGAGGCCGCCGCGAATGCGATAGCAAGCCTTGGCCGGTACGGGAAGGCACCGCTCGACGAATTCCTGCACCCTGGAACATCGTGGAAAACTGTCAACACAGGTAGTGCGCGACTGGAAGTTGTCCATCGTGCATCGTGTTGCGGTCCTGGTAGTGCTGACCGTACGGAACGCCGCTCACGCGGTATGCAGCTCGCTCAACCGGCACAGCAGAATCCCATAGCCGGTCAGATGCCCGAGGTACACGCTCGTAAACACGTCCGACGCGGGCAGGTCCTCGGTCAGCTGACGCAGCTCCTCCATATGCAGCGGCGGCGCGTCGAGCGGCGGGCGCTCGACGCGCAGGTCCGCCGCCCCGGCCAGTTGCCGGTGCGCGTTGACGAGCCGCGCGAGCCGCGCGAGAAACATTTCGCGCCACGCGGCGTCGAGCGCGGCGAACTGATCGTGAAACGTGTCCATCGTTTCAAGAAAATTGACCAGCGAATCGAAGGTCTCCTGATAGCTCGCGAACACCGGCAGCCGTGCCGCGTTGCGCTTCAGATGTGGCGAGACCCACGCCTGCTCGAGGTCGGTCTTCAGCAGCAGGTGCGCCTGCTTCAGGTTCGTGCTCAGCGTGCGCAGCCTGGAGGCCGCCGGCTTGATCTGCGCTTTGTCGAGCTGTCCCGCGGCCAGTTGCGCGACGACATCGGTGGCCTGTTCGTTGCCGTCGTTGACGAGCGTGTTCGCCCAGTAGCCGTGATCGGGCGGAAACGCGATCTGCTGGATGACGAAGCCGAGCAACATGCCGAGTACCACGCCAATCAGGCGCTGTTCGAGCAGCGGAAGATGTTCGCCGGTATAGAGCACGAGCGTGATCGGCACCGTGATGCTGGTCATCTGGAACAGCGACGGCCGCAGCGCGACGATGCTGAAGATCACGACCGGCAGCAGCGCCGCACCCATCCACAGGTGCGGCGCGGTCAGCCAGATCAGCAGCGTGCCGATCGGCATCGCCACCACGTTCGAAAACACCCGCTTGTAGAAGTAGCTTCGGGCCGCCGAAATCGAGCTACCGAGCGCCAGCGTCAGCATCGTCGAACCGGCTAGCGGCACGGCCGCGTCGGGAAAGCCGAGCAGGTATGGGGTGCCGAAACCGATCCACAGGCCGAGCGTCAGCTTCGTGTACTTGGCGGTTTCCGACAGAGAAAAGCGCGCGAGCGCGCGGCGCAACGGCGTGAGTGGCTGGTGCTGATACCTGTTCGACATGATTTTTATGCTGACCGATGACGTTGGGCCGGGCACCGCTGGGCCCGGCACGGCACGGCGCGGCGTTCGCGACGTGCGCGCACGTGACCTTACCATCCGGCGCGGACGGCTTCGGGAATTCGCACGGCAGCAGGTTCGCGGAATGCTGCTCGAGGCGCGCGGCGCGCGCAGTCCAACGCGGGTTTCAAGCGGCGGTTTCGGCGTCGCGCGCGCGTTTCGTCGCCAGGCCCGGTTGTTGCATGCGAAACGGCGACCGCGTTGGCGCGTTTCGCAGAATCCGCGTCGCATCGAGCGTAGCGGCCCACGGCAGGCGCACGGCTGTCTGTCGGGCTCTGTGCCGGGTTGGAGTTTTTACCGGCTTTGCACGCTTTTTTGCCAACTCACACGGCATCTGGCGACGTCGTTTGATAGCACCGCCGAAGCGAGGCGGAAACGCAACGCTGCTATGTTGTCGGCCGTTCGCGACAGGATTACATTCATTGAGCATTGCATGCAGCGGCAGTCCGCGAGCTCGGTTTACGCACCGGCTCGTCAGCGCGCCAGCTTGTCTGCAAGAAGTGGCATACCCGGAGCGTATTGCGATGGCTACCGATCCCGACGATATCGACTTGCGTCATTCCACAACGGACGGCCGGTCCTCCTTCGAACCCGACGGCCCTGACGAATCGGGCGTGCCGCCCCCGCGCTTCGGCCGCCTCGCCCTGTGCCTCGCGGCGGCCGGCGCGCTGACCTTCGGGGTGATGGGCACCGTCGCCTACGGCGTCTGGTTCAACCAGGATCAGCAGACGTACGCGGATGCCATTGCGGGCGCGCGCCAGGCGCTCGGCTCGTCGGCATCGGCCCGGGTGCCGACGGTGGCCGTCGCGCACGCGCCGCAGGAGGCCGCCGCGCCCTTCGCCATGCCGTCAGCCAGGCAGCCCGCCGCGCCAGAGGTCGCGCTCGAAGCGGCCGGCGCGAACGGCGGCTTCGAGGACACCAACCCGGCCGTGTGGTCCGGGCAGATCCACCCGAGTACGCCTGACCCGAATCTCTCCGCCACGCTGGCCGATACGCCGGTCGACACCTCGGCGGATATTTCGGCGGATATGTCGGCCAACCCACCCACAGCCCCCATTGTTCCCACGCCACCGCCGGGCTACACGCGGCACGTCGCCAATGCCGCCAATTCCACCGCGAAGCCCGCCGCCGGTCACGACGCGAAAGAAACGCGGCTCGCACAGCAGGAGCGGCGCGCGTCGTCGCAGCACAAGGGCGGTCTGTTTGCGCGGATCGGACAGTTCTTTCGACGCGTGAGCTATCGTCAACATGACAATGGCCGACGGCAACAAGATATCTACTCCCATCCCTGAGCACGCGGTCGTCGGGCCAGCGGGGCGAGCAGGGCTGCGCGGCGCCGCACGCACGCGCGTGCCGGTGTGGTGCTTCCGGCCGGGGCCCGCGAGCGTCGGCGTGGCCGCGCTGTTGTGTCTGCTGTTCGGCCTGCTGTATGTGGCGATGCAGATCCGCACGGTGTTTTCCGATCAGTTGAAGCAGGAGTACGCGGGCCTCGTGCTCGAAGCCGCCGGGCGCGTCGACAGCGCGCGCGAGCAGTTGGCCGCGTGGCAGCATATGGCCGACACCCCGGCGAGTCACGACGCGTCGTTCGTGCCGGCCTATGA
The DNA here is from genome assembly GCF_014201025.1 of Paraburkholderia sp. MM5384-R2. Lineage (NCBI taxonomy): Bacteria > Pseudomonadati > Pseudomonadota > Betaproteobacteria > Burkholderiales > Burkholderiaceae > Paraburkholderia > Paraburkholderia sp. MM5384-R2. The sequence goes on along the minus strand of NZ_JACHDI010000005.1, from coordinate 175,032 downwards.
CGCGGCGCGCGCCGAACTCGCGCGGCGTTTCGCGGCGCTCGCGGCGCTCGTCAACGCGAGTCCGTCGCCGGCGCCGCCCATTCCGTCGATGTCACCGACACAGCCAACGCCCGAAGCCGTCGCGGCGGCGCTCGGCAGCGTGTCGGCCTACTGGCGCGCGCAACGCGACGCGTCGAGCGCCGACGTGCGGCTGCGCGTCGCGCACGTCGCGCGCACGCTGATCGCGCTCGCCGCGCTGCTGTTCTGCATGCTGATCACGGCGCTCGGCATGTACGCGAAGCGCACCCGCCAGCTCGCGGGGCAGTCGCACGAGTTCGAGCTGGCGTCGCTGCACGATTCGCTGACGGGCCTGTCGAACCGCCGCAAGCTGCTGGCCGCGCTCGACTCTGCCGCCAGGCACGCGCGGACCGCGGCCGTCGAGCAGCGCTTCGCCGTGCTGTATATCGACCTCGATGGTTTCAAGCAGGTCAACGATTCGTTCGGGCATCGCACCGGCGACGAATTCCTCGCCGCGGTATCCGCCCGGTTTCGCGCGTCGGTGCGCAAAGGCGATCTGGTCGCGCGCATCGGCGGCGACGAGTTCGCGGTGCTGGTGCGCACCTTTGCGGGCGATGACGAGCTCGCCGAGATCGCGCGCCGGCTGATGGCCTGCGTGGTCGACACCGACCAACAGATGGGAATCGGCGTCGTGCGCGCGAGCGTGGGCATTGCGAGTTATCCCGACGACGTCGACGATCACCGCCGTCTGGTCGCCGCCGCCGATGCCGCGATGTATCAGGTCAAGCGCGACGGCAAGAACGGCTTCGCGTTCGCGGCGCAGACGGGCAGGGAAGCGACGTTGTGAACCGCCTGAACGTCACTGGCCTTCGTTGCGCCACTCCGTCAGCTTTTCGCGCTCGTTGAGTTCGATGAACGCCGGCCGTGCGCGCAGCCTGCGGATATAGCTCGCGAGATGCGGCCAGCCCACCGTCGCGGGGTGGGGCATGTTGCGGGTCCAGCGCATCAGCACGAGCGCGAGCAGATCGGCGGTGCTGAGCTTGCCGCCCGCGAGGTAGGCGTGGCCGTCGGCGAAATGCCCGTCGAGCCGCGCACACGCTTGTTCGATGCGGCGTTGCGCGAGCGCACGCACCGCCTCGGCGCCCGCGGGGTCGCCGTCGCTGCCGGCGTAGAACCAGTCGCGCATCGCGGGCAGCAGCGTATTGGCGAGGTAGATCATCCATTCGAGCCATTGCGCGCGTGCGGCCGAGCCGGGCGCGGGCGCGAGGTCGGCCTCGGCGTGGCGCTCGGCGAGCAGCATCAGCAGCGCGGCCGATTCATGCCGCGGCACGCCATCGACGACGAGCGTGGGCACGCGCCCGGCAGGATTCAGACGCAGATACTCGGGATCGCGCTGCCGGCCCGCGTCGATATCGACGAGGCGCGCTTCGAACGGCACGCCCATTTCGAGCAGCATCCAGTGCACGGGCATGCTGGCCGCGCCGGGCGAGTAGTAGAGAACGTAGGACATTCGGGGCTCCGTGGATCGTCGAGAGCGCGGTCGAGCCGTGAACAGAAAGAATCAGGGGCTGTCGCCGAAACGAACAGCCCCTTCAGATGCGTCAGGCGCCAGCGTACGCAAATGCGGGCGCTCGAAACAGCAAGCCCCGAATCACGCCCGCGGCCAGTCTTTCAATGCACCGACGCGTGCTTCTCCTGCTCGGCTGCGCTCGGCTGCGTCACCGCGCTGACGATCACGAACACGATCACGTTGACCGCGAGCGCAAGGAAGCCGATGTTGACGTCCTTCAGCGCATCGGGCAGGAACGGCATCAGGTGACCGACGCTCCAGTGCAGCGTCGTGGTCAGTGTGACCACCGCGACACCCGCGACGATGCCGCAGAACGCGCCTTGCCTCGTCGCGCGGTTGTGCGGGAACAGGCTGCAGAGCACGGCCGGGAACAATTGCGTGACGAAGCTGTAGCCCATCAGCAGCAGCGCGACGATGGTTTCGCCGCCGTTCAGCGTGAAGGCGACCGCGACCAGCGCCACGACCGGTACGAGGAAGCGCGCGATCACCGCGACCGACGCATCCGACGCGTTGCGGTTCACCATGCCGCGATACACGTCGTTGGCGAGCAGCGTCGACGCCGAGGTCAGGATCATCGAGCCCGGCACCAGCGCGGTCAGGATACCGGCCGCGCCGATCACGCCGACGAACCACGGATCGAACGTCTGCAGCGACAGGCGGAACAACGACAGGTCGATGTCGGCGCCCTTCAGGCCCGGCACGCGCAGCGTCGCCGCGAAGCCGACGAAGAACACGAACAGCAGGATCAGCTGATAGAGCGGCAGAATCGCGGCATTGCGGCGGAAGATTCGCTCGTCCTTCGCCGTGAAGATCGAACCGAACGTGTGCGGCCACATGAAGAAGCCGAGCGCGGTCAGCAGCACCGTCGACTGGAACCACACGACGCTCGAACCGCGCGCCGGGAAGGTCAGGAAGCCGGGACGGGCGGCGTCGATCGTGCGGAACATCGCGCCGATGCCGCCGTAGTAATGCAGCGGCAGATAGATGCCGAGGAACAGCACGATCGCGAGAATCAGCAGATCCTTGGCCACCGAGTTCCAGGCGGAGCCGCGCACGCCCGACACGATCACGTAAGAGGTCACGACGATCGCGCCGATCCAGATCGCCGCCGTCGACGAGATCGCACCGTACGACGCGGTCGAGACGATGATGCCGAGGCCCTTCAATTGCAGCACCAGGTACGGGATCAGCGCGGCCACGCCGACCAGCGCGACCAGCGTGCCGAGCGCCGGGCTCTCGTATTTGCGCGCCAGGAAGTGCGGCTGCGAGACCAGGCGGTGCGTCTTCGCGTAGCGCCAGATCGGCGGCAGCATCCAGTACGACAGGATGTACGCGAGCGTGCCGTACGCGAGGATGTAGTAGACCGGCGCCCCCTTGCCGTACGCGAAGCCGCTGCCGCCGAGGAACGTGAAGGTCGTATAGATTTCGCCGGCCATCAGCAGGAACACGAACGCGGTGCCGAAGCTGCGGCCGCCCACGCTCCACTGCTCGAGGCTCATGTCGTGGCCGCGCCTTGCGCGCACGCCGAGGAACAGCGCGAATAGCGTAACGGCGGCGATGATGACGAGTGCGCTCATGGGCGAACCTCCTCGCCATCGGCGGCGACGTGTCGGTTGGACGGATCCAGGTTGTAGATGATCGCCATGATGATCGCGCTCAACACCACCCACATGACGATCCAGGCCAGCACGAACGGCATGCCGAGCACGAGCGGCTCGACGCGATTGACAAACGAAATGCCGACCAGGATGCCGACGAACGGCAACGCGGCAAGTACACGAAGCAGCATGTGGACAACTCCTCGAACCAGTAGGTATGTGTCGTTGAAATTCCGGCTTCGCTGAGGACTGTATGCCGGATACTTCGGTCCCGTAAAGCAGATCAAAATAAATGTCGGAGTTTCGACCGCTGCAATCGCATCTTTCCAGCCCGGATTGCTGCAGTGCAAAGCGGGACGCGCCGTGGCGCGCAAGGTGTCGCGCGGCTTTTCTGCAGGCCGACTGGCGCGCCGCGATATGATCTGCGAGCATTGCAGCATTTTCCGGACCGCGCGATTCCGGCCGGGCTCATGACCGGCGGCGCGCCCAGGCGCGAAACTCGCGCGAGCACACGCAGACAAGCAGGCACACGGATACGCACATGGTCGAAAGTCTGATCTCGGACATCATGTTTGGCTTTATCGGCTTAATCAGCATCATCAATCCCTTTAGCGGCGCGTTCGTGTTTCTGGATCGGACCGCGTCGTTGACCCTCGACGAGCGCACCCTACTCGCCCGCAAGATCGCAATCAACGCCGCCGTTGTGCTGCTGGTGGCATTCTTCATCGGCACGCCGATCCTGCACTTCTTTGGTATCTCGATGGAGGCGCTGCGCATCGGCGGCGGGCTCGCGCTTGCCGTGGGCGGCTGGCAAATGCTCAATGCGCCGGACACGCCGGCGGTCGAGCAGACGGAAGTCAAGCGCGTCGACGCCGAAACCGCGAAATCGCGCGCGTTCTTTCCTCTGACCGTGCCGCTGACCACTGGGCCCGGCTCGATCGCGACCGCGATCGCGCTGTCGGCGAATCGCACGCACAAGCTGTCGGCGTTCGTGATGTCGGGCATCGCGTCGGTCGCCATCACGTTCGCGGTGGCCGTCTGCGTGTATCTGATCTACAGTCGCGCGACGATCCTCGCGCGCTATCTCGGCGTCGAGGGCACCAAGGTCGCGTTGCGGGTGTCGGCGTTCCTGCTGCTATGCATCGGCGTGCAGATCATTCTGACCGGCGTGTCCGAATTCCTGATTCCGATCGCGACGATGCGCCCGCCGGCGGGCTAGCGCCGCATGCCGGCGCCATGCACGCTGTGGCGGCGGCGCCGCAGGTGGATCGCCTTCGGGTGGTTCGTGCGGAACGTCGACCGGATCGTCCGGGATCGGATCGGGGTCGATCTTCGGCGGCGGCATGTTCGGCGCGATGTCGGGGTCGACTTCGGGCGGCATCGGCGCATGCGGATGCAGCGGCAGCGGCTGCATCGAAATTTGCGCGTGGGTTGGCGCGATCAGGTCGAATGTGCCAATTGCACTGGGCGCTTGCCGGCTCGTATCAGGTAAATCCATCAGTCCTCTCCCCATAGTCTTCGTTCAGACGCGCAATGCTCGTGCCGCATGCCGACGGATGTCGTTCGCGTGGAACGCCAATTGCTGGAAGCCGGCACGCGCGCCGCATCGCGATGACCGCGCGCGCCCGGCTCACATTGGACATCGCCCACGCAAAGCACAGGACGAGGAGCGCATATGGCGCGACACAAGGCCGACGTTGCCGACGACGACTTCGAGATTTTCGCCAGCTATCACGGAACGGGCGACGGCCGATACATAGGTGGACTGAAGGTTGTGAGGAAAGCGGACCGGCGGATTCTGTTCCCGTTCGAGGGCGCACCGCAGATCGGCCCCTATGCGACCGCCGACGAAGCACGCCGCGCCGCGATTGCGTACGGCCGCAAGCTCGTCGCGGCCGATCGTGCCGCGCCCGAAGGCTGAGCGGGCGCAGCCGGTTTGGCAGTGCTTCCGTGCGAGGCGCAGAGCCATCAGGGCATACCGCCGAGCGACGGCGAAATCGTGCTGCCGCGCGCGGGATCGTCCGGATGTTCGTCGGGCACGGTGGGGCGCGCCGACAGCGGCGGATGATCGCGATAGCAGGTGTCGACCGAACCGTCGACGAGGCAGTTCTGGAACGCATCGGCGTCGCTCTTTTGCGCGAACGTGTACAGCGTGCGCTCGACCTGCACCTCGGTATCGGATACGCGAATTGTCGTAATGCTCATGAGGTTCTCCTTCGGGGCCGCTTTTTTACAAAGCGAACGTGCCGCGCTACTGCCTTCGAGATCGCAATGGCCGTGCCTGTTGCGCTGCGCGCGGATTTCTCCGGCAAGGCTCGAATGTTGCTGCATGAACCAGGTGCCCGTTCGAGATGGCGCGTGATGACGCGAATCGACGGCAGAACAAACGAGGAGGGCGCGATGCAAGATCCCCAATCGACCGACACCCCGCGGCAGAGCGCGACGCCGGGCGGCGAGCAGTCCGCGAGGCCAGATAACCGCGCCGCACCCACGCTGTCCGACGAAGTCAAAGCCCGCAACAAGCCGAGCGGCACGCACTACGTCGAGCCGAGTCCGCTCGGCATCGAACCGGTCGTGCAGACCGGCGTGGACAAAGCGACCAATCCGCCACGGTCGAGCGAGCGGCCGCGCCAGGGCGCCGAAGTGCCGCTCGGCAGCGGCGAGCACGCCGAGCCGCCGGGCGGCGGCGGGCGCGAATCGCATCACAAGCAGCCGGGCGAGCAATGACGCGGCGCGTTGCGTGCCAGCCCGTGCGTCCAACCCGTCAACACCCAACCGGAGAAAGCGCATGCAACCGGACAATCCAACCCAATCGATGAACCCCGGCGACGAAGCGCCGCCCAACACGCCGGGCGCCGGCGAAGACCTGTGCGCCGCCTGCCACGGTACGGGCAAGGTCGAGGGCGCTCGCTGCGCGGTGTGCGGCGGCACGGGCAAGGTGCTGCAGGGCATCGGCGGAGGCTAGCCGGCTGCTCGTCCGCAGGTTCGCGGCAACCGCATCACAAGCCAGGAGCAACCATGTTCAACGAGTCCAGGCACGGCTTCGACGCCGCGCAGACCGAATACGAAGCGTTCATGCTGGAGCCGCACGACTGGGTGCCGAACAACAGCAAGCTGCCGGTCGTGCTGTACCGGCGCGCGCTGTCGCCCGGCAGCGGCAATCTGCCCGCCGCGTTCGAAATCCTGTTCGAGCGCAATGCATGGCCCGCGCAGTGGCGCGACAGCATCTTCGACTTCCATCACTTTCACGCGACCGCGCACGAGGTGCTCGGTGTGACCGACGCGAGCGCCGAGGTGATCGTCGGCGGGCCGGGCGGACGCGTGGTGACGGTGCACGCGGGCGACGTGCTGCTGCTGCCGGCCGGCACCGGCCATTGTCTGCAATCGTTCGAGCGGCATTTTCAGGTGGTGGCGGGCTATCCGTTGGGGCAGCAATGGGACATTCGCCGCGAAGCGCTGACGCCGCAGGAACTCACCGAGATGCTGGCGTTGCCGTTTCCGCCGCTCGATCCGATCGACGGCAAGCATGGTCCCGTCGTCGAGCTTTGGCTGCAGTCGGCCTGAACCTCGTCGTTCGCGAAGCAACCGACCTGCGGCGGCGTGGCGTGCAGGGTTGCGCGGTTAGGCGCATCATCTGTGGGCTTTGCCGCGATTTTCCCGCGCGCTTTCGGCGCTGACGCTGGCACGTGGGCGGTTCCACGTGCGGCTTGGCGTCCTTATCGACATGCCCGGACGCGCGCGATTCCATGTCGACACGATGCGCCGATCCGTCCGCGCGCTCCGCGGCGCGCGTCGGCCGTCTTCCGAATTGCCGAACAAGGAGCGTCCCATGCAAAACGATTCCGCCCTCGATCAGTTGTGCATCAACACGATCCGCACGCTGTCGATGGACGCCGTGCAGAAAGCCAATTCCGGCCACCCCGGCACGCCGATGGCGCTCGCGCCGGTCGCCTATCACCTGTGGCAACACCACCTGCGTTACGACCCTGACGAGCCGCTGTGGCCGAATCGCGACCGCTTCGTGCTGTCGGCCGGGCATGCGTCGATGCTGCTGTATTCGCTGCTGCATCTGGCCAACGTGAAAGCCGTCGACGAACACGGCAAGCCGACCGGCGCGCCGGCCGTGTCGCTCGACGACATCGAGCATTTCCGCCAGATCGACAGCAATACGCCGGGCCACCCCGAGTACCGGATGACGACCGGCGTCGAGACCACCACGGGACCGCTTGGGCAAGGGCTCGGCAATAGCGTCGGCATGGCGATGGCCGCGCGCTGGTACGAGAGCCACTTCAATCGCGCGGACGCGCCGCTGTTCGACTACCGCGTGTACGCGATTTGCGGCGACGGCGACATGATGGAAGGCATCTCGCACGAAGCGGCCTCGCTCGCGGGGCATCTGAAGCTGTCGAACCTGATCTGGATTTACGACAGCAACCGCGTGACGATCGAAGGCCATACGGACCTCGCGTATAGCGACGATGTGGCAAGCCGCTTTCACGGCTACAACTGGCACACGCTGCACGTCGGCGATGCGAACGACACCGCCGCGCTGGAAAAGGCGCTGGTCGAAGCGAAGAGCGTGACCGACCGGCCGACGCTGATCGTGGTCCACAGCATCATCGGTTGGGGGGCGCCGAACAAGCAGGACACCGCGTCCGCGCATGGCGAGGCGCTCGGCGTCGAGGAAGTCGCGCTCGCCAAGAAGTTCTACGGCTGGCCCGAGGACAAGTTCTTCTACGTGCCCGAGGGCGTGCACGAGCGCTTCGCGCAGGGCATCGGCGCGCGCGGCAAGGCGGCGCGCGAACAATGGCAGGCGAAGTTCGACAGCTACAAAAAGCAGTATGCGGAGCTCGCGCGCGAATTCGCGCAGATCGAGGCGCACGAATTGCCGCAGGGCTGGGACAGCGACATCCCGAGCTTCAACGCGGACCCGAAGGGCATCGCGACACGCGAATCGTCGGGCAAGGTGCTCAATGCGATTGCCGCGCGCGTGCCGTGGATGATTGGTGGCGCGGCGGACCTGTCGCCGTCGACTAAAACCAACCTGAAGTTCGAAGGCGCGGGCAGCTTCCAGGCGAATAACTATGCCGGCCGCAATCTGCACTTCGGCATTCGCGAGCATGCGATGGGCGCGGTGGTCAACGGTCTTGCGCTATCGAATCTGCGCGCGTACGGCTCGACGTTCCTGATCTTCAGCGACTACATGAAGCCGCCGATCCGCCTGTCCGCGATCATGGAAGTGCCGGCCATCTTTGTGTTCACGCACGATTCGATCGGGCTCGGCGAAGACGGTCCGACGCATCAGCCGATCGAGCAGCTCGCGTCGTTGCGCGGCGTGCCCGGCCTCACGGTGCTGCGTCCCGGCGACGCGAACGAAGCGGCCGAGGCCTGGCGTGTCGCGCTGACGCAGCCGCATCGGCCGGCGTGCATCGTCTTGTCGCGCCAGCCGCTGCCGACGCTCGACCGGAGCCGCTATGCGCCCGCGAGCGGCGTCAGGCACGGTGCGTATGTGCTCGCCGACGCCCCCGCTGGCAAGAAGCCAGAGGTGATCCTGATGGCGACCGGCAGCGAGCTATCGATCTGCGCCGACGTGTACGAGAAGCTGAAGAGCGAGGGCATCGCGGCGCGCGTCGTGTCGATGCCGTCGTGGGACATCTTCGAGCGCGAGGACAGCGCGTATCAGGAGTCGGTGCTGCCCGCGGACGTCGAGGCGCGCGTCGCAGTCGAGCAGGCTGCGTCGCTCGGCTGGGATCGGTATACAGGACGGCTCGGTGCGCAGGTCGTCATGCATACGTTCGGCGCGTCGGCGCCGATCGCGGATCTGAAGAAGAAATTCGGTTTCACGCCGGAAGTCGTGTATCAGGCGGCGAAGCAGCAGATCGAGCGGGTGAAGAAGGGGAAGGGCACTTGAGCGTGCGGCGCTCGACGACGTCGTGAACGCTTGATGCGAAAAGCGGTGGGCCGGCGGAATCTATCCGTTTCGATCAGGCGTGCGGCCACGGTTGGCGGCCGCTTGCCGGCCTACTCAGTCGCGAGGCCGGACGCCTCGCCACGCCATGAAAGGAGACTTCAAATGGCCGAGATCAATAAGGAAGACGTTGTTGCGGTGCTGAACCGGATTCTCGAATCCGAGTTGGCCGGCGTCGTCCGATATACGCACTATTCGTTCCTTGTTTTCGGATTCGGACGCATTCCGATCAGGTCGTGGTTGCGCGCGCAGGCCGATGAATCGTTGTTGCACGCACAGCAGGCCGGCGAATGGATCACGACTCTGGGTGCCTATCCGTCGCTTGCGATCGGTCCTCTGCTCGACTCGCACACCTTCGATATCTCTTCGATCCTCCGCGAGTCGTTGCAAGCCGAGAATCTTGCGTTGCAGTTGTATCGCGACCTGCTGGCGCTCGTCGAGGACCGCTCGGTTGCACTCGAGGAGTTCGCCCGTCAGATGATCCACGTCGAGGAGATGCACGCGGGCGAAGTCGACAAGATGCTGCGCCGCCCAGGGGAAATGACGACGTCGGAGGACAGCTAGTGCTGATGCCGATGATGGATATCGGGGATACCTGTCTTTCGAACGGTTCACCACATCCCCGTGCGCTTGATGCAACAAGATCCGACGATGCTGTCATCGGACAGGCGATGTGACCCACGCGAACAATCGCTGTGAGTACCGCGCGCTGACCAGCAACAGCATCGCCGCGACGCCGAAATTCCAGACCAGGATCATGACCGTCGCGTCGAGCGGATGAAACATCGACAGTGCCACAGCCGTGAGCGCGGCAACGGCCAGGCTGCCCGTCATCACCACGGGAGCGGGTGCGAGCCGCGCCACGTGACGCAGCATGATCAGCAGGGCGAGCGAGAGCGGAATGCCCGTGAGGCCGAGCGTCGCAAAACAGCGCGCGGTTTCCCCCAGCGACATGCCGTCCGGGCCGATCTCCACCCAGTTGATCAAGCATCCGTAGCCGATCGTCGAAACCCATGCCACCAGCGCGGGCAGCGGTAACAGTAGCCAGCGCAGCGACCTTCCCGGCACGCTGGCAACGAACGACGCGACGGCGGCGAGAATGCCCGTCACAGCGGCGGCCGCCACGCCCGTCACGAACACCGGCTGATGGAGCTTCGCGGCGAGGTCAGGCCGCATGCCGTGCGCCACGCCGACCAGAGTGAGCACGAGTGCTGCGAACAGGAGCCAGCCGACCGCCCGCACGGCGGGCGTGCGCAGCGGGCGCACCGGGTTTGCATCGGCAACCAGCGACTCGATCAGATCGGAGGTCGGACTCATTTGCGGACTCATTTGCGGTCTCCCTGCGTGAGGAGCTTGTGCAGGCTTTTCAGCCCGCGATGCACAGCGACCTTCAACGCGGCAACAGTCATTCCACTCGCCACAGCCGCCTCTTTCAAAGACATCTCCTCGAGTTTGAGCATACGTATCGCGTCGCGCTGCCCGGGCGGCAAACGCTCGATCGTCTCGCGCAGCATGCGCGCATCGGTGGCCTCTTCCATCAGATTCGCTGTGGGGTCGGCCAAGGTTTCATGTTCATCGTCGAGCGGCACCTCGCGGGCGTCAAGACTCCCAGCGTGGCGCAGCGTATCGACGATGCGGCGCATGGCGACGGTCAGCAGCCAGGGGCCGAACGGTCGCGCGGGGTCATAGGTATGGCGCACGCGATGCACGGTGGCGAGGACGTCCTGCACGACGTCCTCGACTGCGTTGGGATGCACCCCATGACGGTCCGCGAGGTTGCGCAGATACGGCGTCATGCTCTGCAGCAGCCGGCGGTAGGCGTCGCGATCGCCTTGCTGCGCGCGCGCCATCAAAACGGACCAGTCGGGCGTGCCGTCGGGCCGCGTTGCGTCATCCAGCGTGGCGCCGCGCGGTTCGCCGCCAAGCGGTGTGGACCGCTCGGGCAGCATGCGCGCGACGCTGCGGTGTCGATAGTTGGACATCGTTGCAGTCAGTGGAAGAGGCGATCTGCGCAAAAAAATAATTGGTGCGCGGCGTAACCTTTGGCCGCGCCGGACCGAATCTGCTTAGGAGATCGCAGCTTCGCGATCCCAACCCTCGGAGAAGATACTATGAGCAAGTCCGCTTTGACCATTTCGTCGCTGTCCGCCGCGGTCGGCATGGCGCTTGCAATGCAGGCGTTGCCCGCGCAGGCGCAGGGTATGGGCAAAACGCCGCAGGTCGTGAAGGACAACATGGCCAGAATGGCACAGAACCACCTCGAAAAGTGCTACGGCATCAACGCGGTTGCGAAGAACGACTGTGCAGCAGGGGCGCACTCGTGCGCCGGCCAGGCCGCTCAGGCGCGCGACCCGAAGTCATTCGTGCTGTTGCCCGCGGGCGATTGCAGCAAGATCGCGGGCGGCCAGACGAAGGCAGGCTGAGGGGCGCTGCGGCCATGAGCGCAACCGTCGCCCGCACGCGCGCGCCGGCCAGCCCGATTCCTTCGAGGGCCGGCGTGGGACTGCGTTTTCGCCATCATCGGGCCGTGCTCGACGAACGACAGGCCGCGGCGTGGTTCGAGGTGCACACTGAAAACTACATGGGCGGCGGGCCCGCTACGCGCTATCTGGATGCGATTCGCCGCGACTATCCGGTCTCCCTGCACGGTGTGGGCCTCTCGCTCGGCAGCGCCGATGGGCTCGACGCCGCACATCTTGCACGCGTGAGCGAGGTCGTCGCGCGCGTACAGCCCGGCCTCGTCTCCGAGCATCTTGCGTGGAGCGTGACGGGCGGTACGTATCTCGCCGATCTGCTGCCGTTGCCGATGACCGAAGAATCGCTCGACGTCGTGTGCCGGAACGTCCATCGGGTGCAGACGGCACTCGGGAGGCGGATTCTCGTGGAGAACCCGTCCACTTATCTTCGCTTCGCGCATTCGACAATACCGGAGTGGGAGTTCCTCGCGCATCTCGCACAACGCACGGGATGCGGGCTCCTGTGCGATGTGAACAACATCTACGTCAGCGCGTGCAATCACGGATGGGATCCGCACACGTATCTCGACGCCCTGCCGCCGGCGGCCATCGACGAGATCCATCTTGCCGGCCACAGCGTGAGGCAATTAGAGGGCGGCCAGGTCTTGCGAATCGACGATCACGGCTCACGCGTCGCGGCGCAGGTGTGGGCGCTCTATGCGGCTGCGCTGCAACGCTTCGGGCCGGTGCCGACACTGATCGAATGGGACACCGACGTGCCGCCGCTCGACGTTCTCATCGAGGAAGCCGCAACGGCGGAATCAGCACTGGAGGCGGTTCGCCATGAACATGCACACGCCATCGCTGGCTGATCTTCAACAGGCCATGCGCCGCAGCCTGCTCGAAGGCGCCAGTGAAAGCGCCGCCGCCACCGTGCTGGCCGATGGTCTCGATCCCCAAGCACGCCTGAACATTTATCGGAACACAGCGGAAGGTGTGCTGGTCGATGCGCTGCGGCTTGCCTTTCCCGCCGTGCAGCGCCTCGTCGGCGGGGACTTCTTTGAGGGCGCAGTGCGCCTGTTCATGCATGCTTCGCCGCCACACAGCGCATGGCTCGACGACTACGGCGCACAGTTTCCGAGCTTCCTCGCGCGGATGCCACAACTCTCATCGGTACGATATGTGGTCGACGTCGCGCGGTTCGAATGGCAGGTGAATGGCGTGCTGCACGCACCCGACATCGCGCCGCTCGATCCAGTACGTCTCGCACGGCTTGATGAGGGCGCGCTCGGCTTGCTGCGGTTATCGCCTCATCCGGCGACGCGGTTGCTGCGCTGCGACGCTCCCGCTGACGCGATCTGGCGCGCCGTGCTCCAGCAGGACGACGCGGCGCTGCGCGCAATCGACCTCGCGGATAAGCCTGTGCATCTGCTCGTGCAACGTGTCGATGAAGGCGTCGATACCCTGCGCTTGAGCGCTGGAGAGTGGCGCATCAGCAAGGCGCTTTTTGCGGGCGAGGGGCTCGGCGCGGCGCTGACACGCGCGCCGGAAGCGGATGGTCTTGCACTCATTGGCGCCTACCTTGCACGGGGATGCTTCGCCCGGACGTCGCAGATTGCCAGCCGTATTCGGATCGACCAGGGATCATCGACATGACTCGCCACTGCAACCCTGCAAACGGCCGTAGCGTATTTCAGTGCGCAGTTCAGTTGCTGGAAAACGTGCCTTACTGGCTGCTGGCCATTCCGCTGCGCCTCGCGGTTGCAACGATTTTCTGGAACTCGGCAATGACCAAGCTCGCGAACTGGGATGCGGCGCTCGAACTGTTTCGCGACGAATACAGGCTGCCGTTGTTGCCGCCGGATGTGGCAGCACACATTACCGTATCGATAGAACTGAGCATGCCGGTGTTGCTGGTGCTCGGCCTGGGCGTCAGGCCCGCCGCATTGGTCCTGCTCGGGATGACCTCCGTAATAGAGCTGTTTGTGTACCCGCAGGCGTGGCCGACGCATATTCAGTGGGCAGCCATGCTGCTCGTCCTGTTGTGCCGGGGCGCCGGAGCCTTGTCGCTCGACCATCTGGTACGTCAACGACTGTGGAGCGTTGCTTCGTCGGACGGCGTCCGGCGTCAGCGCGGTGATGGTTGATTTCGACAGGAGGACCGTCACCGTGAGCAATGTCGTTCTTGCATCTGTGCTGACCTGCCCGCAATGCGGGACCGCTACGCCGGAAACCATGCCCACGGATGCATGCCAGTTCTACTACGAGTGTCCGGCCTGTCATGCGCTGCTGCGTCCGAAGCCGGGCGACTGCTGCGTGTTCTGTTCATTCGGCACGGTACCGTGTCCGCCTGTTCAGTACAGGCGCGCGTGCTGCGAACCTCAGACAAGGTAACGCTATGACGAAAGCATCAATCTGAAGGCACTGAGGACGCGGGGCTCGCCCCTTCCTGGAAGCCTCGCGCTTCCCCCTCGAAACGCTTGACGGACTGACTCAGTTCGGCCCCGAACCGTCGTTCGGTGTGTCACGAATAAAGGGCTGCTACGCATTGCCAACGGACTTTCAGATCGGGCAAGCATCGCTTCGTTCGCACCCGACGCCGCGGGATACGGTTCTCGACAGCTTCTCAGCCTCGGCTCTCATCAGCCGTCCGTCGAAACGGTGGTAGCCTCCCATGCATCGATTTCCACCTTCAATGCCGACAACTTGTCTCGAACGAGCCCGAGTGCGTCGCTACCGAGCAAAAGACGCGTGGGCGGACGATCCCTTGCCATGGCGGCCAGCATTGCGCGCGCCGCTTTGCTGGGATCTCCCAATTGCTTGCCGCTTTTTTCCTCGCGGGCCTGGCGGATGGGATTGAAAATATCGTCGTAATCCGAAATCGAGCGGGGGGTCCGCGTCATCGAGCGACCTGCCCAGTCAGTGCGAAATGAGCCCGGCGCCACGGCCGTCACGGCAATACCGAAGGGCTTGACCTCTTTGCCAAGCGCCTCGGAGATGCCCTCCAACGCAAACTTGCTCCCGCAGTAATAAGCGATTCCCGGCATCGTGATGTAGCCGCCCATCGATGTGATATTCAGAATGTGGCCGCGGCGGCGCTCACGCATGAACGGCAGGACGGCCTTCATCATGGCGACCGCACCAAATACATTCACATCGAACTGTCGGCGCATATCCGAGAGCGGCGATTCCTCCATGATGCCCTCGTGGCCGTAGCCGGCATTGTTGACCAGCACATCGATTGGTCCGACGTCAGCCTCGATTTCCGCCACGACGCCGTCGATCGCGTCGAAGTCGGTCACGTCGAGCACGCGTCCCCAAGCGGCATTCGCGGATACGGACTCGAATTCACGCTTTGCCTGGACACTTCTCACCGTACCGACGACCTTGTGACCCACCGCCAGCGCTTCCTGTGCGAGCGCGCGGCCAAAGCCGCTGCTGACGCCGGTGATGAGCAGTGTTTTGCTGGTTGCCATTGAAGCTTCTCCCGAATGTCGATTGGAGAGTGCATACTAATCTGACCAGCGAGGCAAATTAAGCCGAATTCCGCTGATTTTCTTGCATAAAACTATGAACACGATACGCGCTTTGGCCCAGCATCCAGCTCTATCCTCTCGAAGCCGGAAACGCATGATTGTCCTGCTACGCGCGTTGGCGCCCGACGAGGGCTACAACCTGACGGCACTGCCGAGCGTCCGCATCTTGCGGTCGAACCGGGCGCTATCGCGCACGCCGGTTCTGTACGATCCCGGTATCGTGATCGTCTGCCAGGGCCGCAAGCGAGGTTATTTCGGCGACCGGCTCTACCTGTACGACGAGCGTCACTACCTGGCCGTGTCCGTGCCCGTGCCGTTCAGCATGGAGACCGACGCAACCGAGGAGCGCCCACTGCTCGCGCTGTATCTGCACCTCGATTTCGCATTGGCCGCCGAACTTGCGGAGCGGATCGACCGCGAAGGCGTAGGGGAGTGCGTACCAGCACCTCAAAGCATGATGTCGACGCCGATGGATGACGCAATGCAAGCGTCCGTGCTGCGCTTCCTCGAGGCGATGCATCGGCCACTCGAATCTGCCGTGTTGGGCGCCGGGCTGCTGCGTGAACTGTATTTCCGGGTGCTCACCGGAGCCCAGGGAGTCTCGTTGCGCGAGGCTTTGGCGATGCGAGGACAGTTCGGCCAGATAGGCCGCTCACTCCGCCTGATTCATGCAAGCTATGCGCAGCCCCTCGACGTGAGGCAACTGGCCGACGAAGCGGGTATGAGCATTCCGAGTTTCCACAGCCACTTCAAGGCAATTACGCAGGTGTCGCCGATGCAATATGTGAAGTCGACGCGCCTTCATCAGGCTCGCCTGTTAATGGTGCGCAAGGAGCTAACCGCGGAGGCGGCGGGACACGCTGTGGGTTATGCGAGCCCGTCCCAGTTCAGCAGGGAATTCAGGCGTCTGTTTGGCTTGACGCCTGCCGCAGAGGCTAAGCGTATGCGCGAGAGCTTCGCGATCCCGGCAGTATTCGCTGATACGGCTTATGTCTCGTCGCACTGAATTTGCCGTGGGTCGATTTTATACACGACCTACTGGAAGGCGAAATTTCGGGGGAAGCTCAATCGAGACGTCTTGGCACACAGGCCGACCCGTTGGGGCGAACTCGGCCTTCTGGCGCGTTATGACCGGCCAGTCACACCAACTTTTTTCTACCGTCGCGATCTGTGTTGCCAGTCGCGGCTATTCGGTCACGCTACGCCCGACGAAATTGAACCGCCTGGTCGCATTGCGCTCATTTGCGCCCGGTTGCCAGCCTTGATTGCTGTCATTGGCCGGCTGGCGACTTTGTGGTTGGGGTCGCCAGCGAGTTGTTAACCCCGTAAGCGGGGGGGCGGGACGTCGAGCTACTGTTCGCGCTATTCGGCTGGCCCGAGGTCGGCGACCCGGCGCCGCTGTCCGTGTTGGTGGCACCAGGCGTGCCGTAGCCACTCGTTGCAGCGGCCGGCGACTGTGTGCTCGGAGTCGCCAGCGTGTTGTTGCTTTGTGCAGATACGCCGCCCGACAGCGTGAGTGCGGCGACGGCCGCGATCAATGTGCTGGTTGCCTTGTTCATGACACGCTTCTCCTTGGTTGGACTGCGATTTCGACGCAAACGATGCTTTCGTACCGTTTCCGTCGCGGTCCCGTAATGCCAAGTTTAGGAAAGCGGTGGCTGATAGTTACGCGCATTATTCACAATGGTGAATATCGATTTTCGGCGCTAACCGGGTAACCTGACGCGCGCTGGTCCCCAATCCGAGGCTATCAGTCACCGCGCGCAAGACGGCCACTGCGGCCGCCATTATTTCTCTTCCCGCATCGACGGCGTAAACGTGATTCCGACCAGCAATCCTTCCGGCCCGATGAAGCGACTGACCGTCTGGCCCCACGGCTCATTCCGGTTCCTGACCAGCATCCGGTACCCTTGCGATTCAAGTTCCGCCGTTGCCGCCGGGACGTCGTCGACATCAAACTCGATCCAGGCTTGCGGGATGGGTACGTCGCGAGGCCACGAATCCGTGCCGAAGCACGACTGGGAGGCGTGGGAGAGCGGCCACAAGGCGAAAGAGTTTGCGCCGTTCAGACCCTCCGTATGGAGATAGCCGCCGTTCTCTTCCTTGAAGGGGATACCGAAGGCCCGGCCGTAGAGATCGCGGCTTGCCTGGGCTTCAATCACAATCGGGCCAAAACCTGCGATGAACAAGGCCGTGGCTTTGGGGATCTTTTCCATGGCTTCTCCTTTGCCGCGAAAGAGCGGCGCGATGAAGAACGAACATGTTCGCCCACGCCCATCGAACGGATCTGGCGGCGAGTTTTCCGGTACCGCGGGGCATGGCATGGTTGAGTGTAGGCTTGTTTCGGGTGGCCGGCGATGCATCGCCCGGCGCCGTGGCGCGTGCGTCGACGCGAAACGGCGTTGGCACGCTTTACCGTCGCTTTGCAAGAATTGCAGAAATTCGCGCGGGTGCGATGCCCGGCCATCAAGCCTCGGCGTTGATGCGGTCTTGCGCGTTGTCCTCGCCGCCTCGTTCAAGCGTGCTGCGATATGCGCGCGACTGCATCTCGGCAAGCCGGCTCAGCGTACGCGACAGATCATGCGCGCCTTCGAGACCGATCAACGCGGTCTCGATCGGCTGATCGGAGGCGATGAAGAGCGCGCGCTTGCGGTCGTAGAAGATGTCGATCAGCCAGACAAGTCGCTGCAGCGTATGCGGCTGCCTCAGCGCTTCCGTATGCAGACGATCGACCATCAAGCCTTGCCATTGCTCGGCGAGATCGAGGTAGTCGAGGTGCGAGCGGCTTGCGACGCACAACTGCTCGAAGTCCGCCCACAGCAGCGCGCGGCCGGCTGCCCGCGCTTCGAGCGGCCGGCCCGCCGCGCTCAGCCTGACCGGCTCGATCGCAGCGTCGCGTTCATGGCTCGTGAAGATATCGCGCAACGCGGCCTCGCTCGACGCATTGAGCGGCGCGAAAAAGCGCCGCACCTCGGCCGCTTCGCCGCCGAAGCGGTAATCGCGCACGCCGTCGAAATGGATCACCGTGAAGCCGCGTTTGATCTGCGCGATGGTCGGCAGAAAGCGCTCGTGAAACTCGGGGTCGGGCAACAGATCGTCCGGTGCGTAGTTCGACGTCAGCACGATACGCGTGCCCAGCTTGATCGCGGTGTCGAGAAAGCGGCCCATCAGGAACGCGTCGGCGATATCGTGCACATGGAATTCGTCGAAGCACAGCAGCTCGATACCGTCGAGCCATTGCCGCGACACGTCGCCGAGCCGGTCGTCGCCACGCGGCGCGTGCACGAGCCGGCGGTTCATTTCGCGCAGGAACTCGTGGAAATGCAGGCGCCGTTTGCGGCATGGCGCAAGCTCGAACAGCGTATCGACGACGAGGCTCTTGCCGCGGCCCGGCAGTCCGTGACAGTAGACGCCTTGCGGCCCGAACGCGGCGGTGGACCATGCCTGCCGCGCGCGCTGCTGCGCGCCGACCAACCCGACGAGCGCGCCGGTGGCCTCGCGCTGCCGTGCATCGGCAGAGATGCCGCGCGCGGTCAGTGCGCGCGCGATGCGGGTTTCGTCAAGCATGGCCAAGAGCGTCCATGCCTGATGACGCGAATGACGCGAATGATGCAACTCGCGCGAATGACGCAGTCTGGGCCGCCGCGAAAACGGCGAGGACGTGTGTGAGCATGAGATAACGGCCGACGTGATGGCCTGCGGCGAAGCAGACCCAATGAGCGCGTGCACGGAGCGCGCGCCATTTTACCAGCCACGTTCTGCGTCGAACGTTGGCGCGCACAGGCGTCGTCGAGCCGCTACCGCGTCATTTGTCGTGATGCCCCGGCAGCACGGCACCGAGCACCTGCTTCGCCGTTTCGACCACCACGTTGCCCTGATCGGGGTCGCCCTTCATCAACGTCTCGGCGAACGCTTTGGCCTGCGCGAGCGTGACATGCGGCGGCAGCGGCGGCACGTTCGGATCGGCCTTCACCTCGATCACGACCGGACGATTCGACGCGAGCGCGTCGTCCCAGGCGGTGGCCATCTGATCGGGATTGTCGACATAGATGCCCTTCAGACCGATCAGCTCCGCGAAGCGGTGATACGGCACGGACGGAATGCTCTGCGAGGCCTCGAACTTCGGATCGCCTTCCATCACGCGCTGCTCCCATGTGACCTGATTCAGGTCGCCATTGTTGAGCACCATGCAGATCCAGCGCGGATCGCTCCAGCCTTGCCAGTACTTCGCGACTGTGATCAGTTCGGCCATGTTGTTCATCTGCATCGCGCCGTCACCGACGAGCGCGATCACGGGCCGCTCGGGGTACGCGAACTTCGCGGCGATCGCATAGGGCACGGCCGCGCCCATCGACGCGAGCCCGCCCGACAGCGAGCACATCATGCCGCGCTGCACTTGCAGATCGCGTGCGTACCAGTTCGCGACCGAGCCCGAATCGCTGGTGACGATCGCGTTCGAGGGAATGCGCTTCGACAGCTCCCATACCGAGAGCTGCGGATTCAGGCCATCTTTCGCGGGTTCGTGCGCGCGTTTCTCCAGCGTCTTCCACCAGTCGGACACCCAGCCTTCGATGCGCTCGCGCCACAGCCGATCCTTCTTTTCCTCGAGTAGCGGCAGCAGCGCGCGCAGCGTCTCGGCGCTATCGCCGACGAGGTTCACTTCCATCGGATAACGCAGGCTCAGCATGTCGGCCTTGATGTCGATCTGCACGCCGCGCGCGTCGCCTTCCTTCGGCAGAAATTCCGAGTAGGGGAAGCCCGAGCCGATCATCAGCAACGTATCGCAATGGGTCATCATGTCGTAGCTCGGCTTCGTGCCGAGCAGGCCGATCGAACCGGTCACCCACGGCAGATCGTCGGGCAGCGCGGCCTTGCCCAGCAGCGCCTTGGCGACGCCGGCGCCGAGCTTCTCGGCGATCGCGATCACTTCGTCGGTCGCGTGCAGCGCGCCCGCGCCGACCAGGATCGCGACCTTGCGGCCGGCGTTCAGCACGTCGGCGGCCTGGCGCAACTGCTCGTCGCTCGGCACGACGCGCGGGCGCGCGTAACCGATGCCGGAATGCAGCGTGCCGTGCTTGCGCCCCGGCGGCTCGTAGGGGATGTCCTGCAGATCGTTCGGCAGTATCAGCGCCGTGACCGCGCGCTCGGCGAGCGCGATGCGCACCGCGCGATCGACCAGATGACGGACCTGCGCGGGCATCGTCGCAAAGCCGACGAACGAGCCGGCCACGTCCTTGAACATCGCGGGCAGATCGAGCTCCTGCTGATAGTGTCCGCCGATCGCCGCGCGTGCCTGCTGACCGGTAATCGCCAGCACCGGCATGTGATCCATGCGCGCGTCGTACAGCCCCGTCAGCAGATGCGATGCGCCCGGCCCTGAGGTCGCGATGCACACGCCCAACTCGCCGGTGAATTTCGCATGCGCGGAGGCCATGAACGCGGCCATTTCTTCGTGTCGAACCTGAATGAATTCGATCGGGCCCGGCTGATCCGTGCTTTTGTGGCGTTTCTTCGCTTCGCTCTGCGCGCGGTTCAACGCGCCGAACACGCCGTTGATGCCATCGCCTGGATAGCCGTAGATACGCCGCACGCCCCATGCATGCAGCCGCCCGATGATGAAATCGCCGACGGTTTCAGCCATGATCCTCGCTCCTCGATAGCCAGTCGATGCCGCCCTGCGAAATGGGCGGCCGTCGTCGGTATCGGCGAGCAAGGGTTGTTCCTTGCGAATGGCTTGCTACCCGGTCTTGATCCTCGGCTGCGGCGCGTCGAGCGGTTCGTGCCCGAAGCGCTCGTATTGCGATATCACCTGCGCGCCGAACAGCAGCAGTGTCGCGAGCCATTCGAAGCTGAGCAGGATCACGATCGCCATCGTCAGCGAACCGTAGACGACGCTGACCTGCGACAGCGTGGCGAAATACCAGACCAGCACGTGCCGCGTGATCTCCCACAACGCGCCGGCCACCACGCCGCCGATCAGCGCGTGTTTGAGCGACGGCCGTCCCACCGGCATCACCAGATACACCGAGGTCAGCACGAAGATTTCGCCGGCGAGCCCGAACAGATACAGCATCACCCGCGAGAAGCCATGCAACGACACGTGCAGGCCGAACAGTCTGAGTCCTTCTGCGCCGATCGTGTCGAGCGCGCTCGACACGAACGTGACGATCAGCAGTCCCACGCCGAGAAACAGGATGTAGCAGTACGGCAGCAGCGCCGAGATCAGGAAGTGGCGCCGCTTCACGACGACCCGATGCACGAAGATCAGCGACATCGCGTTTTCGAGCACGGTGAACGCGAGCGAGCTGAAGAAGATCATCGTCAGCAGCAGCACCCAGCCGATTACCGCGCGATGCAGCAGGAAGTTCGACAGCTCACGCACGAGCGCGGCCGATTGTCCGGGCACGAGCCAGCGCAGCAGATGCGCAAGCGCGTCGAGCACCAACTGCTGCGGCACCACGCGCGACAACACGATGACGATCAGGATCAGCAGCGGCACGATGGACAGCAACGCGTAGTACGCGACCGCGCCCGCGAGCAGCAGCCCCTGGTTCGCGCGAAACGCTTTCAGCGTTTGCAGCAGGAAGCGCCAGGGATGTCTGGCGATAGACAGCGCTTGCTGGTCGAGCAGGATCGGCATGAGGCCTCGCGGTGCGCGCCGGGCACTGCCGGATGGCAGCCGCTCTCGACACGCCTGTGTGCTTTATATACCGTAAGCAGATACGGGGCCATCAATGGCGCGGCATATAGTTTGCTTGGCCGCGTTCGCAAGATCGCGTTCCCTTGCCGAGGACAGCCGATGGATCAGTCGCCGCGTCGGACCGACACCGCGCCGCAAGCCAACGATCTGGTGATCGCGCGGCCGGAAGGACTGTATTGCCCGCCCGGCGATTTTTACATCGATCCGTGGCGGCCGGTCGAACGCGCGGTGATCACACATGCGCATTCCGACCATGCGCGTTTCGGTCATCAGCGCTACCTGGCCACACGCGCGGGCGCGAGCGTGCTGCTGTCGCGGCTGCCCGGCATCGCGCTGCACACGCTCGACTACGGCGAGCCGCTGACGATTGGCGCGGCGCGCGTGTCGCTGCATCCGGCCGGGCACGTGCTCGGCTCGGCGCAGGTGCGGATCGAATGCGCGGGCCGCGTGTGGGTGGCGTCGGGCGACTACAAGCTCGAAGCCGATCCGACCTGCGCCGCGTTCGAACCGGTGCGCTGCGATACGTTCATCACCGAATCGACGTTCGGTCTGCCGATCTATCGCTGGGATACGCCGCAAAGCGTGTTCGATTCGATCGATTCATGGTGGCGTCACAACGCCTCCGAAGGGCGCGCGTCGGTGCTGTTCTGCTATTCATTCGGCAAGGCGCAACGCGTGCTCGCGAGTGTCGATGCGGCGATCGGGCCGATCTTCTGCCACGGCGCGCTCGAGCCGCTCAATCGCGCGTATCGCGACGCGGGCGTGCGTCTGCCGGCGCTCGGTCTGGTCGGCGAGATTGCCGCGAAAGACAAGGGGGTATTCAAACAGGCGCTGATCGTCGCGCCGCCGACCGCGCAGAACAGCGCGTGGCTCAAGCGCTTCGGCGACTACAGCGATGCGTTCGCGTCGGGCTGGATGCGCCTGCGCGGCGCGCGTCGCCGGCGCGGCGTCGATCGTGGCTTCGTGCTGTCGGATCACGCGGACTGGCCGGGTTTGCAAACGGCGATACGCGAGAGCGGCGCCTCCCGCGTGATCGTCACGCATGGTTCGATCGAACCGATGGTGCGCTGGCTCAACGAACAGGGCCTGCACGCCAGCGCGTTCGAAACGCAATACGGCGACGATACCGTCGAAGCCGATGCGGCCGGCGCCGACCAGGCGCCGGCGTCGAGCGAATCATGACGGGCACCGTATGAAACGCTTCGCGGCTCTCTACACCGCGCTCGATGCGACCACGTCGACGCACGACAAGCTCGCGGCGCTGAGCAGTTATTTCTCGGTGGCCGACCCCGAAGACGCGGCATGGGCGTCGTATTTCCTCGCGGGCGGCAAGCCGCGTCAACTCGTGCCGACCCGTTTGCTGACCGAAATCGCGCGCGAGCGCGCCGGCTTGCCCGAGTGGCTGTTCGAGGAGTCGTATCACGCGGTGGGCGATCTGGCCGAGACCA
This sequence comes from Paraburkholderia sp. MM5384-R2, assembly GCF_014201025.1. NCBI lineage: Bacteria > Pseudomonadati > Pseudomonadota > Betaproteobacteria > Burkholderiales > Burkholderiaceae > Paraburkholderia > Paraburkholderia sp. MM5384-R2. The sequence goes on along the minus strand of NZ_JACHDI010000005.1, from coordinate 151,759 downwards.
TCGCGCATATCCTGCCGCCCGCGTCGCGCAACTCCGAACTGGGTCTCACGCAATGGATCGAGCAACGCATGCTGCCGTTGCGCGGCCTGCCGCCCGACGAGTTGCGCAGGCGTTTGCTCGGCTACTGGGACGAACTCGACTGGGGCGGTCGTTTCCTGCTGACCAAGCTGATCGGCGGCGGCTTTCGTGTCGGCGTCGCGCGGCAACTGGTGGTGCGTGCGCTCGCCGAAGTGGCCGGCGTCGATCACAAGCGGATCGCGCAACGAATGGTCGGCTGGACCGATTCGCAACAGAAGCCCGATGCGGCGCGCTATCTGCGTCTGATCGCGCCGCAGACCGACGACGATCCGCAAGCGCACGCGTCTGAACACGATAGCGACCTCGGCCTGCCGTATCCGTTCTTTCTCGCGCATCCCTTGCAGACCGATCCGGCGACGCTCGGCGATCCCGCGCACTGGCTGATCGAGTGGAAGTGGGACGGCATACGCGCGCAACTCGTCAAACGCGGCGGCCGCGTGTGGTTGTGGTCGCGCGGCGAGGATCTGATTACCGATCGTTTTCCCGAAGTCGCGGCATTGGGCGAGTCATTACCCGATGGCTACGTGATCGATGGCGAGATTCTCGCGTGGGAGCCCGGCGCGGCAGCGCCATTGCCGTTCGCGCGGCTGCAACCGCGCATCGCGCGCAAGACGCTGACGCGCAAGATACTCGCGGATTCGCCCGCCGCGCTACTCGCATACGACCTGCTCGAAGCAAACGGACGGGACCAGCGCATGAACCCGCTCGCTGAACGGCGCGCACGCCTCGATGCGCTGGCCAGCTCCGTCGATGGCACGCTCGCGCGTGGTCTGCTGCGCGTATCGCCGCTCGTCCTTGCCGCGGACTGGACCGCGCTCGCGGCGTTGCGCGACGAGAGCCGCGCGCGCGGCGTCGAAGGTTTGATGCTCAAGGAGCGCGAGTCGATGTACGGCGTAGGTCGTACCAAGGCCTCGGGCACGTGGTGGAAATGGAAGATCGAGCCTTATGCGGTGGACGCTGTACTTATTTACGCGCAGCGCGGTCATGGCCGTCGCGCGAGTCTTTACACGGACTACACGTTCGCCGTGTGGGACGAGGCCGACGGCGTGCGCACGTTGGTGCCGTTCGCGAAGGCCTATTCAGGGCTCACGGATGAAGAGATGCGTCGGGTCGATGCGATCGTGCGCAAGACCACCGTCGATAAATTCGGCCCGGTGCGCAGCGTGACGCCAACGCTCGTGTTCGAGATCGGCTTCGAAGGGATACAAGCAAGTTCGCGTCACAAGTCCGGCGTGGCCGTGCGTTTTCCACGCATGCTGCGCTGGCGCACGGACAAACACATCGACGACGCAGATACGCTCGCGATGCTGAAAGGGTTCATCGATAATCGTGCGGGATAACCCGCAGAGCACAAACCCCTAACATGTCGAGCATTTTTTTATCGGCATCGTCGCTTATTCTTTGTTAAGACCGCGTCATCGATTCGCGCCATCAGTGCGCAAGCGGCATGCATTGCGTGGCCCCCCAATCCGTTGAAATTACCGATAACCCGCGACGCCCCGGAACGAGGCGGATAGCACAAAGACAGAGCGTCAATCGATGTTGCGCAGCGCGCACATCGCAGGCGCCGTCATTCAAACGCCGTGATGAATGGGCACGCTGAATCCCGCATTCCAGCTGATTGAAACGCTGGAAAGCGCGACGAGGCGTGCTGGCCGCGGCATTGTCCGATGCGAAGCGGGAATAACAAAAAGCTGCTCGTAGTCCGGCAAAAGCAATGGGATCGAATCTTGCGCGTGTGGCGCGGATGCCCTTCAGGGCCAATGTAAAAGGGCGAGAAAAAATGACAGTGTTCAACGACAACGTGGACAGCAGCGACGACGTGCTCGTATGGCGACCGATCCGCTATGCGATGGCCGCGCATCGTCGCGTGCTGGTAGTCGACGATTACCGGGAAGCGGCCGATGCGCTGCAAATGCTACTGATGGCCGACGGCTTCGAATGCCGCGCGCTCGACGATCCGTTTGCCGTGTGCGAGACCGCGCGCGAATGGCAGCCGTTCGCGGTGGTGCTCGACATCAAGATGCCTGGACTCGACGGGCTCGAACTCGCGCGGCGGCTGCGCGCGCATCCGCAGACTTCACACATGCTGCTGGTCGCGTGTACCGCGTTTGCGTCGCGCGACGATCGCGCGCTCGCGAAGGCCGCCGGCTTCGACGCGCATTGCGCCAAACCGTTGACACCCGAACGTCTGCTGCGCGTGCTCGAATCGGCGGCGGCGCTGCATGCGGCGGAGCCATCATCTGAATCACGTTGTTAGCGAAAACTTACTGACAGTTCTGTTATTTCTGCACGGTCGTCGCCAGAAAATCGCACTCGTCGCTGTGCGAATCCGTTTGTCATCAATCTGCCATCTGTCCGCCACCGTTCTGTCCAACGCAGTTTCTTAAGCCATGCGTGCCGCTGCGCTGCCCGGCGCACAGCAGTTTCCTCTCGCTATTGCATGCAGGCCCACTCGTTGCTGAAAGACCGATGATGCGGCGCGCTCGTGCGCGCCGCCCATGGTCATTCGCACCGAGGGAGATCCGACATGAGCGACACGCAACGTCCGGCACCGCCGTTTCCTGAACAGCAGCAGGACCAGAGGCCCGGCCGCACGGCCGACATGAACCCGCAACCGGATCACGGCGAGAAAACCTATGAAGGATCGGGGCGTCTCGCAGGCAAGGCGGCGATCGTGACCGGCGGCGACAGCGGCATCGGCCGCGCGGTCGCGATCGCGTTCGCGCGCGAAGGTGCGGATGTGCTGATCGCCTATCTCGACGAAGACGACGATGCGCGCGAGACCGCGCGCTGGGTCGAGGACGCGGGTCGCAAGGCGGTGCTGGTCGGCGGCGATATCCGCGATCGCACGCATTGCGATGCGATCGTCGACAAGGCGATCGAGGCATTCGGCCGGCTCGACGTGGTGGTCAACAACGCCGCGTATCAGATGAGCTATCCGTCGCTCGATGCGATCAGCGACGAAGAATGGGACAAGACCTTCGATACCAACATCGGCGCGATGTTCAGGATCACGCGCGCGGCGGTGCGCCATATGAAGCCGGGCGGCGCGATCGTCAATACGTCGTCGATCAATGCCGATCATCCGAATCCTGGTCTTATCGCGTATGCGACCACCAAGGGCGCGATCCAGAACTTCACCGGCGGTCTCGCGCAATTGCTCGCGGAAAAGGGCATTCGCGCGAACTGCGTCGCGCCGGGACCGATCTGGACGCCGTTGATTCCATCGACGATGCCGGCCGACAAGGTCGAGCAGTTCGGCAAGCAGGTGCCGATGAAGCGCCCCGGCCAACCGGCCGAACTGGCCGCCGCGTACGTGATGCTCGCGTCGGATGAAGCGAGCTACATCTCGGGCGCGACCATTGCGGTAACGGGCGGCGCGCCGATTATTTAGGTTGTCGAATTGATGGCGGCATGGCCGCCTGCGCTTGCGTACGAGGTTCGCGCAGTGGGTTTTCATAACGTCATAAGGGAGAGTGCCATGAAGATCGATGTATCCGTCAAACTGGCTGCCGCGCTCGTTTCAGGCTGCTTCGCGCTAGGCTTTGCGCAGGCGGGCTTCGCGCAGACCGGTACCAATCCGTCCATGCAACACAGCAAGTCTGCCGCGCAACCCGGCGCAAGCCAGGAAGAGTCGCGCACGCCGGACACGACCAGCGCGAACAACGCGAACGGCAATGTCGGCGAATCGGGGGGCGCCACCAATGGGGTCGCCGGCGGCGGCAATGGGAAAACCACCAACCGGCGCTTCAAAGGCGCGACGCCGCCGCGGGCGGGTAGTGGGGCGGGGCAATAAGCGATCCGTCGAGCGCGTCGGCCTGCCTCGCGACGCGCCGGACGCCGCGGCGGCATCGCGCTCGCGCGCTGTCGCCGCTTTGCATTGGTTTGAGTTGCGTTGAGTTCCGTCGCGCGCCGCACCGCTTGCGCGATGCCTTGTGAGGAGGAAATCCGATGGCTACCCCCGATGCTGAAACCGCCCGGGCCGACGCGCCGGCGTCGCATGCATTGACGTTCGAGATCAACGGCGAGACGCGGCGCTTCGACGTCCAAGCGTGGACCTCCCTGCTCGATCTGCTGCGCGAGCATGCGCACCTGAGCGGCACCAAGAAGGGCTGCGATCACGGTCAATGCGGCGCTTGTACGGCGATCGTCAATGGCCAGCGGATCAATACCTGCCTCGCGCTCGCGGTCGTGTACGACGGCGCATCGATCACGACGATCGAAGGTCTCGCGAACGGCGACACGTTGCATCCGCTGCAGCAGGCGTTCATCGATCACGACGCGTTCCAGTGCGGCTACTGTACGCCCGGACAAATCTGCTCGGCGCACGCGATGCTCGAAGAAGGACATGCGCGCTGCGCGGACGATGTGCGCGAGCAGATGAGCGGCAATCTGTGCCGCTGCGGCGCGTATCCGAACATCGTCGCGGCGATTCTCGACGCTGCGCATTTCGGTGACGATGACGCAAGGCAAGACAGTGCGGTCGCGAATAAATCTGGAGCGCGGCCATGAACCGCTTCTCATACACGCGCGCCGATGCGGTGCAGGATGCGCTCGAACGGCATCGTTCGGACAGGGGCGCCGCGTTCATCGCGGGCGGCACGAATCTCGTCGACCTGCTGCGCGAAGACGTGGCGCGCCCGGCTTTGCTCGTCGACATCAACCGTTTGCCGCTCAGGCAGATCGAAGCGTCGGCGCAGGGCGGCCTGAAGATCGGCGCGCTCGTAACCAATAGCGCGCTCGCGTATGACGATACCGTCGCGACCCGCTACCCGCTGCTCGCGAAAGCGATCCTGGCAGGCGCGTCGCCGCAGATTCGCAACGTCGCGACGGTCGGCGGCAATCTGCTGCAACGCACGCGCTGCTACTACTTCTACGACGTGGGCACGCCGTGCAACAAGCGCGAACCCGGCAGCGGCTGTCCGGCGCTGAATGGCGTGAACCGCATTCACGCGATCCTCGGTGCGAGCGAGCACTGCATCGCCGTGCATCCGTCCGATATGTGCGTCGCGTTGGCGGCGCTCGGTGCCACCGTGCATCTGATCGGCAACGACGGCGCACGCACGCTGCCGTTCGCGGATTTTCACCGGCTGCCCGGCGCTACGCCGCAGATCGACACCAACCTGCGCGACGACGAACTCGTGACCGCGATCGAACTGCCGCCGCAAGGTTTTGCCGCGCATCACGCGTACGTGAAGGTGCGCGACCGCGCATCGTATGCGTTCGCGCTGGTGTCGGCCGCGGTCGGCGTCGAACTCGATGACGAGTCGCGCATCGTCGACGCGCGTTGCGCGCTCGGCGGCGTCGCGCACAAGCCGTGGCGCGATCCCGCCGCCGAAGCCGCACTGCGCGGCGCGATGCTGAACGCGCGAACGTTGCGCGACTTTGCGGCGACGCTGCTGCGCGGTGCGCGCCCTCAGCGCGACAACGCGTTCAAGATCGAACTCGCGGCGCGCGTGATCGTGCGCGCCTTCGGCGAGGCCACACAACGTTCGTTCGAGGAGGCCGCGCGATGAACCGTGCCGATACCTTGCCGTCGACAGGCAGCCCGAAGCCTGCCACCGGCGTGCCGCATTCGCGTGTGGACGGGCCCGTCAAAGTGACCGGCGCCGCGCAATATGCCGCCGAGTTCTGCGTCGAAGGGCTCGTGTATGGCGTCGTCGTGTCGGGCACGATCGCGGCCGGCAAGATCGTGTCGATCGATACCTCGGCCGCCGAGGCGCTGTCCGGCGTGCTGCTCGTGCTCACGCATCGCAAGCGCCCGGCGCTGCCGTCGGACGTCGACGCGTTCAAGGACATGGTCGCGCCCGGCGGCACGCCATTGAGGCCGCTGTGGGACGAGCGCGTGTGGTACAGCGGGCAGCCAGTTGCGCTGGTGGTCGCGCAATCGCTGGAACTGGCGCGCTACGCGGCGTCGCTGGTGCTGGTGCGTTACGAGGCCGGCTCGCACCAGACCGATATCGAAGCAGCGTTGACGAGCGCCGTGCCGCCGTCGGCCGAGAAGGGCGGCTTCGATCCGCCTCCGCCCGAGCGTGGCGACCCACGCAAGGCCTTGGCCGCTGCAAAGGCGCGCGTGGACGCGTTCTACACGACACCACCGGAGTATCACAATCCGATGGAAATGCACGGATGCACCGTGGTGCCCGATGCGCAAGGACGCTTGACCGTCTACGAAAAAACTCAGGGCGTCGTCAATACGAAGGGCTATCTGACGCGTGTGTTCGGTTTGAAAGACGACGAAGTGCAGGTGGTGTCGCCGTTCGTCGGCGGCGCGTTCGGCTCCGGCTTGAGGCCGCAATATCATCTGGCGCTCGCGGTAATGGCCGCGCGCGAACTGAAGAAACCCGTGCGCGTCACACTGACCCGGCAGCAGATGTTCACCTTCGCGCATCGTCCGCAAACGGTGCAGCGCGTCGCGCTCGGCGCGTCGGCGGATGGCCGCCTGCAGGCGGTGATCCATGAGGCGGTGTCGGAAACCTCGCGCTACGAGGACTACTGCGACGTGGTGGTCAACTGGGCGGGGCAGCTGTATCGATGCGACAACGTGTCGATGGGCTACAGGGTCGCGAGGCTCGACGTGCCGACACCGGCCGACATGCGCGCGCCCGGCGCGACACAGGGGCTCTTTGCGCTCGAAGTCGCGATGGACGAACTGGCCGAGGCATTGCGGATGGACCCGCTCGAATTGAGGCTCGTCAACTATGCGGAGCGCGACGCGAACAGGAATCTGCCGTTTTCGAGCAAGGCGCTGCGCGACTGCTATCGCGAAGGCGCGGCCCGCTTCGGCTGGGCGGGGCGGCCGCTCGAGGCGCGCGCACGCCGCGACGGCAACGAGTTGATCGGCTGGGGCATGGCGACCGGTGCGTGGGACGCGATGCAGAACGAAGCGGCCGCACGCGCGGTGTTGACGCCCGATGGCCGCGTCAGCGTGTCGAGCTCGACCGCCGATATCGGCACCGGAACCTACACCGCGATGACGCAGATCGCCGCCGACGCGCTCGGCGTGCCGCTCGGCGACGTCAGTTTCGAACTCGGCGACACCCGGCTGCCGAAGGCGCCGATCGAGGGCGGATCGTGGACGGTGTCGTCGGTGGGCAGCGCCGTCGATGCCGCGTGTACGCGCCTGCACAACCGTCTGGTTGAACTGGCGCGCGAACATGGTGGGGCACGGTTCGCGTCGGCGACTCGCGAACACGTGCGGCGCGAGCGCAACCGGCTCGTGTGCGGCCCACACGCGGACGACTCGATCGCGATTGCGACGCTGTTGCAGCGCGCCGGGCTGGACGAACTCGAAGAGCAGGCCAGCGTGAAGCCGCACGAAAAGCAGCAGGCGTATTCGATGGGCACGCATTCGGCGGTATTCGCCGAAGTGCGCGTCGACGAAGCGCTCGGCACCGTGCGGGTCACGCGCGTGGTCAGCGCGGTCGCGGCGGGACGCATCGTCAATCCGAAGACGGCGGGCAATCAGGTCGCGGGCGGCGTCGTGTGGGGCATCAGCATGGCGCTGCACGAGCACGGCCAGTTCGATCACGCGCTAGGACGACAGATGAATCACAACCTCGCCGAATATCACATGCCGGTGAATGCCGACATTCACGAGATCGACGTGCTGTTCGTCGACGAGCGCGATGACATCGTCAATCCGCTCGGCGTCAAAGGTGTCGGCGAAATCGGCGTGGTGGGCGTGGCCGCGGCAGTGTGCAACGCGATCTGGCATGCGACCGGCAAACGCATCCGCGATTTGCCCATTACGCCCGACAAGCTGCTCGGCTGACTACGCCCCTGAACGCATGTGCATGGATGGCCCGTTGCCGCGTCGATCGATTCGACGCGGCAACGCCGCGCTCAATTCGCGTACTTGAACTCCGGCAACGCCTCGAGCGATTTCTTCGTCGCCTCGGGCAGCACGACGCGCCGGTTGTCGATCTGCAGATCGTTGAACGGCACGGCGACCAGATGCTTGCCCATGCCGAGAAAGCCGCCGACCGACAGGATCGCATACGTGGTGCGCTCGGTGCCCGGCGACACGATCAGATCGTCGAGCGTGCCGATGTTGTCCTTGTTGCGGTTGTACACGTCCGCGCCCGACAGCTTAGACGCGCGATAGCCGCTCGCGAGCTGCACGACGTCCGTGCGTTTTTCGGTGATCGCCTGCGGCGCGCCTTGCGCGAACGCGCTGCCGCACGTGCCCAACGCGGAAATCAGCGTCATGGCGGCGAGAAGCGATGCGCAAGCGGCCAGCGGTGTGATCTGCGTGTTGCGCATCATCTGTTCTCCCGGTTTGGTGTGGTGGCGTTTCGACGGCGCGCAATGCGTGCGCCTTGCCGGTATGCTGCAAATCTCATGCCGCGACTTTGAGCTGAGGGAAAGCGAGGCGGATCAGGCCCATAAGTTGCTACACGCACCGGCGCGCTGCTTGCGCGCGGTGCAATCTCCGGCGCGCGGGCCTCGAATGCCTACACTGGAACAATGAGCAGCAAAGAACACGTGGAAAGGCAGTTGAAAAAAACACATGCATGACCCTGAGATACCAACCTCCTTGCAGCCACTGAGAACACCTATGTCATCCCCAGCCAGCTACTCGACGCGCATTGCCGAAGGCACGCCTTTTCCGCTCGGCGCGACATGGAACGGCAGTGGCGTCAACTTCGCGTTGTTCTCCGCGCACTCAACCAAAGTCGAACTGTGTCTGTTCGATGAAACTGGCCAACACGAACTCGAACGGATCGAGCTGCCCGAATACACCGACGAGGTATGGCATGTGTTCGTACCGAATCTGAAACCGGGTGCCGTCTATGGATTTCGCGTGCATGGTCCCTACGAGCCCGAAAACGGGCATCGCTTCAATCCGAACAAGCTGCTGCTCGATCCATATGCGAAGGCGCACATCGGCGAGCTTATATGGGCGCCGGAAATCTTCGGCTATACGCTCGGCTCGGAAGAGCTCGACCTGTCATTCGATGAACGCGATAGCGCGCCTTTCGTGCCGAAGTGCAAGGTGGTCGACGCGAATTTTTCGTGGAGCCATCCGGAGCGCAACGCGCTGCCGTGGGAGCGCGTGATTCTCTACGAGACGCACGTGCGCGGCTACACGAAACGTCATCCGCGGGTGCCCGAGCGTCTGCGCGGCACGTTCGCGGGTCTGGCGCAGCAGCCGGTGCTCGACCATATCCGCAGCCTTGGCGTGACCTCGGTCGAGCTGATGCCGATCCAGACTTTCGTCAACGACAGCCATCTGCTCGACAAGGGTCTCACGAACTACTGGGGTTACAACACGATCGGTTTTTTCGCGGCCGATCCGCGCTTTTTCGCGTCATCGACCGAGTCGGTCGGCGAATTCAAGGAGATGGTCGACCGTTTTCACCAGGCCGATCTCGAAGTGATACTCGACGTCGTGTACAACCACACGGCCGAAGGCAACGAACGCGGCCCGACGGTCTCGTTCAAGGGCATCGACAACGCGTCGTACTACCGGCTGATGCCCGACGAGCCGCGCTACTACATCAACGACACCGGCACCGGCAATACGCTGAACCTGTCGCATCCGCGTGTGCTGCAGATGGTGACCGACAGCCTGCGCTACTGGGTCACCGAAATGAAAGTGGACGGTTTCCGCTTCGATCTCGCGACGATCCTCGGCCGCGAAGATCACGGTTTCGACGAGGGCGGCGGCTTTCTCGACAGCTGCCGCCAGGACCCGGTCCTCTCCAGCATCCGGCTGATCGCCGAGCCGTGGGATTGCGGCCCCGGCGGCTATCAGGTGGGCGGTTTTCCGCCGGGCTGGGCCGAATGGAACGATCGCTTCCGCGACACCGCGCGGGCTTACTGGAAGGGTGACGAGGGCACCGCCGCCGATCTCGCGACGCGCGTCACCGCGTCGGGCGACAAGTTCAATCATCGCGGCCGGCGGCCGTGGGCAAGCGTGAACTTCATTGCCGCGCACGACGGCTTCACGCTGAACGATCTGGTCTCGTACAACGACAAGCACAACGAGGCAAACGGCGAGGACAACCGCGACGGCCATTCGGACAACAAGTCGTGGAACATGGGCGCCGAAGGACCGACCGACGACGCCGACATCCGCCAGCAACGCGAGCGCCAGAAGCGCAATCTGCTCGCGACGCTGCTGCTGTCGCAGGGCACGCCGATGATCCTCGCCGGCGACGAATTCGGCCGCACGCAGCAGGGCAACAACAACGCGTATTGCCAGGACAACGAGATCAGCTGGGTCGATTGGGATGCGATCGACGACGACGGCCGCGCGCTGACCGAGTTCGTGCGCAATCTGACCACGTTGCGCCATCGTTTGCCGGTGCTGAGGCGCGGCCGTTTTCTGACTGGCGAATACAACGAGACGCTCGACGTGACCGACACGCGCTGGCTATCGCCGGACGGCACCGACATCTCGGGCGAGCAGTGGGCCGATCCGGCGATGCGCTGCTTCGGCCTCGTGATCGACGGACGTGCGCAGGCGAGCGGCATTCGCCGTCTCGCGTCCGACGCGACCTTGCTGCTGGTGCTGAACGCGTACCACGACGTCGTCAACTTCACGCTGCCCGACATTCCCGAGGGCGATTTTTGGACCTGCCTCGTCGACACCAACATGCCGGTGCGCGCCGAGCTGCCGCAATTCAGCGCGGGCGATGCCTACCAGGTGACCGGCCGCTCGCTGCTGCTGTTCGCGCTCGAAGCGCCGAGCCGCGCGACGCAGCGCGTGTTCGACCGCCTCGAAGTGCAGTTGACTTCCGACGAAGGCGACGTCGCGCCAGGCTAGTCCCCGCTGGCGAGCGACGCCAGTCCCGTTGCAAAAGCGGGCCGCAGCACAGGTACAAGGTTTGCTCGTTCTGTTGTTGACGATACGCACGCGTCTGCGATCTTCGCCACGGCAGGCGCGCGCACGCAAACGGCCAAGCTGGAGTGAACAAATGGAACAGGAACCGAGCGTCGACGAGCAGATCCGCATTCGCGCCTACTATCTGTGGGAGCAGGCGGCCGAGCCGAAGGGCACGCCCGAGCAATACTGGGAGCAGGCCCGCCGTGAGATCGAGAAGGAGGCACCACCGGTCGAGAGCGGGCCGGTGTCGGGCGATTCGATGAAATAGACATTCCTCAACGGGATTGAGTAATAAGACTCCGAGCCGGCGAACCGCGTGCGGCTCAGGGACCGTTTTTCCATGCCCGATCTTCGCTCCGCAACATGAACGACACACCCGAGCCGCACGGCATGAGCACCGCCGCGCGCATTCAGGCGGCCTCCACCGCATTTGGTATCGAGGGCCTCGTCACGTTCGGCGTCGGCGTGATCGCGGTCGCATGCCTGTACGTCGCGAGCGCGGTGATGATTCCGATCACGCTCGCGATCCTGTTGAGCTTTCTCGTCGCACCGCTCGCCGATGCGCTGTCCCGGCTCAAACTCGGCCATGTCGCGTCGGTGTGCGCGGCGGTCCTGATCTCGGTGTCGGTCATCGCGCTGCTGTGCGCGGTAATCGCCACGCAGCTGACCGATCTCGCGGCCGGCATGCCGCGCTATCAGGCGACCATCCAGCACAAGATCGACACCGTGCACAGTCTGACGATCGGCAAGCTGAACCGTTTCGCGAGCGAGGCAGGGCAGGCATTGCAGCGCGCGACGATCGAGCCGCCGCAGCCGCGAGCGCCGAACGGCGCGGCGGCCGCGGCGAGTCCGCAGGCGTCGGCGGCGGTGCCGGTGGAAGTGCGCGAGCCCGTGCCGACGCCGTTCGAGCTCGCGCGACGCGTGCTGTCGCCGGCCATCAGTCCGTTGGAAACCGCGTTCATCGTTTTCGTCGTCACGATCGTGATCCTGCTGCAACGCGACGACCTGCGCGATCGCGCGATCCGGCTGTTCGGCTCGCGCGACCTGCACCGCGCGACCACGGTGATGGACGAGACCGCGCGACGCCTGAGCCGCTACTTCGTGTCGCAACTCGGCGTCAACACCGGCGTCGGCGTCGTGATCGGGACGGGGCTGTTTCTGATCGGCGTGCCGAGCCCGATCCTGTGGGGCATTCTAGCGGCGCTGCTGCGGCTCGTGCCCTACGTCGGCATCTGGATCGCTGCGATACTGCCCACCGCGCTCGCCGCCGCGGTCAGTCCCGGCTGGGCGATGGCGATCTGGTCGCTGGTGCTGTTCGTGGTCGCGGAACTGGCGGTGGGGCAAGTGGTCGAGCCGCTGCTGTATGGGCGCAGCACCGGCCTGTCGCCGTTTTCGGTGGTGGTCGCGGCGATCTTCTGGAGCTGGATCTGGGGGCCGATCGGGCTGATCCTGTCGACACCGTTGACGCTGTGTCTGCTGGTGCTCGGCCGGCACGTGCGGCGTCTCGAGTTTCTCGACGTGCTGCTCGGCGATCAGCCCGCGCTGACGCCAGTCGAAAACTTCTATCAACGCGCGCTCGCCGGCGATCCGGATGAAGCGATCGAGCAGGCCGAAGTGCTATTGCGCGACCGCTCGCTGTCGGCCTACTACGACGAAGTCGCGATCAAGGGCTTGCGGCTCGCGGCCAATGACCTCACGCGCGGCAGCGTGACCAGCGCGCAACTCGCGCGCATCGAGTCGACGACCAACGACCTGGTCGACGGCCTCGACGGCTACGAGGATCGCGAGCCCGCGCCGCTCGCGACGCAGGCGAACCCTGGCGCGGTGGGGCCGCTGGCGTCCTCCGACGAAACGCAGGCCGCGCGGGCGATGCCACGATCGGCCGACGCCGCGAACAGCGGCATCAGCACCACTGCGGTCACGCCCGAACAGATCCACGGCCCGGAGCAGGGGGCGTTCAGCCAACCGTCCGCCGCCGCGCCCGTGTTCGCCTGGCATGCGCCGACGAGCCGCGTGTTGTGCCTGCCGGGCCGCGGCCCGCTCGACGCACTCGCGACGATCATTCTGCTGCAGTTGCTCGGCAAGCACGGCTTCGCGGCGCGCTCGCTGCCGCACGAGGCGGTGTCGCGCGCATCGATCGACAGCCTCGTGGCGGACGACGTGGGCATCGTCTGCCTTCTGTATCTGCAGATCGACGGCATTCCGTCGCATCTGCGCAATCTGATCCGGCGCATCCGCACGCGCTTGCCGAATGTGTCGATCGTGGTCGGCCTTTGGACACCCGAGGAACTGCAGCAATGGAGCGCGGAACAGCAGGAATCGGTGGAAGCGGAGCGCGCCGTGACGTCGTTGCAGCAGATGCTGGCCGCGTGCCGTCTCATCGATGCGACGCGAACGGTGATCGCGGAGCCCCAGTTCGAGCATGGCTGAAGCCTTGCGGCAGCGTGGCTGGCTATCCGCCGCTGCCTGACGGCGTCGCCGCGCCCGTTGCTCCCGCCGCATCGGCATCGCTCTGCCAGCCGCCGCCTAGCGCCTTGTACAACGCCACCAGGTCGGTGCTGACCTGGGTCGTGCCCTGAGCGTATTGCTCTCGTGCCTGCGCGAGCTGCCGCTGCGCATCGAGCACGTTGATGAAGCTCGTCAGGCCCGTGCGATAGCTATCGCGCGACAGATCGAACGAGGTCTGCTGCGCGGTGACGCTGTCCGCGAGCGCATCGCGCCGCGCCTGATCGGTGCGATAGACGACCAGCGCGTTGTCGACGTCCCTCAGCGCGCTGAGCACGGTCTTGCGGTAATCGAGCGCGGCTTCGGCCTGTTGGGCCTTCGACATGCGCAGATTGGCTACCAGCGCGCCGCCCTGGAAAATCGGCAGCGACACGGTGGGCCCGAACGAATAGAACAGGTGCGACCAGCGCGCGAGATCGCGGGCATTCGTCGCGCGCATGCCGGCCTGGCCGGTCAGCGACACGTCGGGGTAGAACTGCGCGACCGCGACGCCGACACTGGCCGTTGCCGCGTGCAGATTCGCCTCGGCGCGGCGGATGTCGGGCCGGCGCCGCGCGAGCGTCGACGGCAAGCCTATCGGCACGACGGGCGGCACCGGCGGCACGGTTTGCGGCGTGCTCAGTTGCGCTTCGAGCGCGCCGGGCGGCTCGCCGATCAGATACGCGAGCGCGTTGAGCGACTGGGCGATCTGCTGATCGTATTGCGGCAACTGCGTTTTCGTTTGCGCGAGCTGCGCCCGCGCGCTTTGCACGTCGAGCTCGCTCGCGAGCCCGACCTTCGCCTTGTTCTGCGTCAACTCGACGGTCTCGGCTTGCTGCTCGACGAGGCTCGTCGCGATGTTGTGCAAGGTTTGCGCGCCGCGCAGCTGCATATAGGTCTGCGCGACCTCGGCTTCGAGCGACAGCAACGCGTCGTTGCGGCTCTCGTACGCGGCCTCGGTTTGCGCGTTCGCGGCCTCGACCGAGCGACGCACGCGGCCGAACAGATCGAGCTCCCAGGTTGCGTCGAAGCCGACCTGCCACAGATTGATCGGCGCGCTCAGCTGGTCGAGCAGGTTGTTCGCGCCTTTTTGCAACGCGGCGCCCGCGCCCGGTGCGATCGCATTGACGGGCGAATTGGGCGCGCCGAGTTGATCGACCTTGTCGTAGGCGCCGTTCTCCTGCAGAAAACCTTTGAGGCCAAGCTGCTCGCGCTGATAGCTGCCGGTCGCGCGCAGATTCGGCAGACCCTGCGCGGCCGCCGATTGGACCTGGGTGCGCGCTTCGACGATGCGTAGCACCGCTTGCTGCAAGTCAAGATTGCCGAGCGCGGCGCGCGCGATCAGCGCGTCGAGCGTCCGATCGTTGAAACTGCGCCACCAGCGCGGGTCGGGATCGGTGTCGAGGGTGGGCACCGAAGCGACGTTCGGCCTCGTTACGGACGCGTCGCTCGCGGCGGCATTCGCCGCGGTGCGCTGCGTATCGTGCCACTGCGCCGGCACGTCGGCGTGCGGCGCATGAAAGTCGGGGCCGACGGTGCAGGACGCGAGCAGAGCGGACATGCCGACGACGACACAGGCAATCAAACACGTGGCGGGTTCGGGAAGGCCGCGCTTCAAACCAGGCTTCACTTCAATGTCCTCCGCCGCCGGACGCCTTGGCCGGTGAAAAGAAAATCGTGATCGGAATGCACAGCGTGCAGAAAATCGCGAGGAACGCGAATACGTCGACATAGGCGAGGAACGTCGCCTGCGAGATGTACGTGGTGTACAGATGACCGTTCGCCGTTTGCAACGCCTGAGAAAGCGGCATGCCATTGATGTCCGCGATCGTCCGGGCGTTGCGTTGCAACGTATCGTTGTAATTTTGTGAAAGCGGCGACATGAACTCCGACAGATGCGCCATGCGCGCCTGCGTGCGCTCGCGAACCATCGCGGTCGACAGCGAGATACCGATCGAACCCGCGACGTTGCGGAACATCGTGAACAGCGCGGACGCGTCGTCGTTCAGTCGCGGCGGTACGGTCAGATACGCAAGCGTCGTGATCGGCACGAACAGGAAGCCGATCGCCAGCGACTGCGCGCTGCGCATCTTCACCAGCGTGAAGTAGTCGATGTCCGGCACCAGTGTGTGCGAATACGCGAGCGCGCACGCGAGCAGCCCGAAGCCGGTGGCCACCAGAAAACGCGTCTGCACGTGCGGCATCATTTTGCTGATCAGCGGAATTTCCATCGTGATCAGCACCGCGCCCGGCGACAGCACGAGGCCCGCGAGCATCGCCGTATAGCCGAGCTGCTGTTGCGCGAGCTGTGGCACGAGCACCGCGCTGCCATACAGAATCGTCGCGAACGCGGCGATCGTCACGCAGCCGAGCGCGAAGTTGCGGTCCTTCAGACAGCGCAGATCGACGACCGGCTTCTTCGTGTACAGCAGCCAGTACGTCGCACCGACGATGCCCGACACCGCGAGCACCGCGAACGTGCGAATGAAGTTCGACGAAAACCAGTCGTCGTCCTCGCCGCGATCGAGCATCACCTGCAGGCAGCCGAGGCCGATCGCGATCAAAAAGATACCCACGTAATCCACCGACACGCGCAGATCGCCCTTGCGTTTCCACGGCGGATCCTCGACCAGTTGCATCACCGCGAGCGAGGTCAGCACGCCGAACGGCACGTTCACGAGGAACACCCAGCGCCACGAAAAGTTGTCGGTGATCCAGCCGCCGAGCGTGGGTCCCAGCACCGGCGCGACGACGATCGCGACCGCCGAGATTGAAAACGCGCGGCCGCGCTGCTGCGGCGGAAACGTGTCGAGAATGATCGATTGCTGGTTCGGTTGCAGTCCGCCGCCGAAAAAGCCCTGCAAACAGCGGAAGATGATCAGCTGCCACAGATTGGTCGCAATGCCGCATAGAAACGAGCACACGGTGAACGCAATGATGCAGACGAGGAAATAGCGCTTGCGCCCGAGCAGCCGACCGAAGAAACCCGAGATCGGCAGCACGATGCCGTTGGCGACCAGATATGAGGTCAGCGTCCACGTCGCTTCGTCGTAACTGGCAGACATCGTGCCCGCGATGTGCGGCAGCGCGACGTTGACGATGGTCGTGTCGAGCACTTCCATGAACGCGGCGAGCGTGACGACGATCGCGATCAGCCACGGATTCGCGGATGGCTTCCAGTTCGACGCATCGCCGGGCGACGCCTCGCCGGGCGCGTCGGACGCCGTCATTTCAGGTACACCTTCGGCGTGACCGACAAGCCCAGCCCGAGCGGATGATCGCGCGGCAGACCTTCGTCGATGATGATCTTGACCGGTACCCGCTGCACGATCTTCACGAAGTTGCCGGTTGCGTTTTCGGTCGGGAACGCCGAGAAGCGCGAGCCGCTGCCGAGTTGCACGCTATCCACGTGGCCGCGCAGATCGAGCTTCGGATACGCGTCGACGTCGACTTCGACCTTGTCGCCGGGGCGGATGCGTTCGAGCTGCGACTCCTTGAAGTTCGCGGTGACCCACACCTGCGGCGTGACGATCGAGAACAGCGACACGCCCGCGCTCAGGAAGCTGCCGAGCTGCACGTTGCGCCGCGTGATCCAGCCATCCGATGGCGCGCGCACCTCGCAGTACGACAGATTGAGCTGCGCCTGTTCGAGCTGTGCCTCAGCCTGATGCACCTGCTGGCGGCGTTCGTCGACGGCGGCCTCGGCCTCGCGCAACCGCTGCGGCACGAGGCTCGCGGTCCGCTGCTGCGCGCGCGCCTGCTCGAGGCTCGCGTTGGCCGACTGGCGCTGTGCGTCGGCGGTATCGACGTTCTGCTGCGTGGTCGCGCGCGGATCGACCGTGTGCTGACGCTGCCAGGAGGCTTGCGCCTCGCGCAGATTCGCTTCCGCCGACGAGGTTTGCGCCTTCGCCTGGCGATACTGCGCCGGATACTGCACGCGCGCGATGTCGAGCTGCACCTGCGCGGCGTTCAATTGCGCCTTTGCAAGACCAAGCTGCGCCTTCGCCTGATCGACCTGCGCCTGGTAGTCTCGCTTGTCGATCACGAGCAGTAGGTCGCCCTTGTGCACGAACTGGTTGTCGTCGACCGCGAGCGTCACCACGTAGCCGGAGACTTTCGGCGCCATCGTGATCGCGTTGCCATCGGTGTAGGCGTCGTCGGTCGTCACCTCGTTGCGCGTCGCGAACCACCAGACGAAGCCGACGATGCCAATCAGGATCACGACCGCGCCGAGGATGATCAGCGGCTTCTTGCCGGGCGTCTTTTTCTGCTGACCGTGGTCGCCGTTGTCCTTGTCGCTGTTGCCGTTGCCATGTTTGCCGTCAGCGCGGCCTTGGTCGCCGCGTTTGCCGACGCCATCGCGTTCGTCGTTGCCGTCGCGGCGATCATCGCCGTGCGGCGCATCGCGCCCGAATGCCTCCTGCCCGGTGCTGGCCGAGCCGGTCTCGTCTGACATGGTGAGTCGTTTCCGTCGTTCCAGTGGGTTGAGAATAGGGGAGTGCAATAGACGCCATCCGCGGCCGCCGCGAACACAGTGATGGGCGAGGCCGCGGGCGCTCGGCAAGCGCGGGCGGCGCGAACCGCTGCCACGCGGCTATTGACCGGCGGGCTTGTCGTGCCCGGCCTTTGCCTCGTCCTGCTCCGGCTCGATCCTCGTGGTGCCGCCCGTCGACGGCGGGTCGCTAGCCGGGAAGCTGTCTTCGACCTGCTTGTCGATCTGCTTTTCGCTCTTTTCCGAGTGAGGATGTTTTTCCTTGTGTGTCGTCATGGTGACTCCTTAGTCAAGGTTGAACAGCAACACGATGGGTCACGACGCCGCCGCTTCCGGCGCGCCGATGATCGCGAGCGCGTCGGCCCGCGACAGCCCGCCGCGCAACGCGTCGGAAAGCCGTGCGGTCAGCGCTTCGCGCTCGCAGGCGAACACCGCGTCGACGTGGCCGTCGCGCACGTACAGCGCGATGAACTGGTGACGATCGAAGTCGCCATCGACGACGATCTCATCCCACTCGCTCGCGTGGCCGAGGTATTCGAAGTTCTTGCCGTAGTGATAGGTCCAGAAGAACGGCACGTCGGCATAGCGATTGCGCACACCGCACATGTTCTGCGCGGCGATGCGCGCATGCTGCTGCGCGACGCGCCAATGCTCGATACGCACCGGCTCCTGGTTCTCATGCAGCGTGAACACGGCGATATCGCCGGCCGCATACAGACCGCACGCGGCGTTCATGCCGGCATTGACGACCACGCCGCCGTCCTTCTGCAACGGCAGTCCTTCGACAAAGCCCGTAGCCGGCGCAACCCCCGTACCCAGCAGCACGACGTCGGCCGCGATGGCCTCGCCGCCGGCGAGCATCACCGTATGCACATTGCCTTCCTCGCCCTCGAGCGAGGCGACCTTGGCGTCGAGATAAAACTTCACGCCATTGCTTTCGTGCAGCGCGCGAAACATCTGGCCCGCGCGCTCGCCGAACTGCTTCGCGAACGGCACCTTGTCGCGCGAAATCACGGTGACGGGCACGCCGTGCTTGCGCAACGCGGACGCGACTTCGAGGCCGATGAAGCTGCTGCCGAGAATCGCGACGCGGGTTTGCGATGCATCGTCGCCGAGCGCGTCGATCAACGCGGCGGCATCGTCGAGGTGTCGAAGCACATGCACGCCGCCGAGTTCGCAGCCGGGCATGTCGGGCACTTTCGGCACGCTGCCGGTCGCGAGCAGCGCGGTGTCGTATTTCAGCGGCTCGATGCTCTGCTCGCTACCACCCGCGCCGGCTTCGAAATGGATCGTGCGCGCAGGCACGTCGAGCCGCGCGACCTTCGCGACGATGCGCTCGATGCCGTGCGTGTGCAGCCAGTCGGGCGGCAGCAGCGGCGGCACGTCGGCGGGCGTCATTTCAAACGAGGGGACGAATTTGCTCAGCGAGGTGCGGTCATAGGGTGCGTGCGCTTCATCGCCGATCAGCGTGATGCGGCCCTCGAAGCCGAACTCGCGTAACGCGGCACAGGCAGCGGCGCCGGCCGCGCCCGCGCCGATTACCACGTAGTGCTTGCGTTGCGCGGTGGCATCGGGCGGGGATGTGTGCGCCGCCGGTTCCGGCGCTGCGATTTTTTCCGCCGACACGAGCACGTCGTCGCCATCGAGCGTGACCGGGTAGCGATCGAGCGGCAGCAGCGCGGGCGGCTCGAGCACGTTACCGGTCGCGACGTCGAACGTACCCTTGTGCCACGGGCAGATAATGCGGCCGTGGCACAGCGCGCCCTCTTCGAGCGGGCCCCCGGCATGCGGGCAATCAGGCGAGTACGCGCGTACGGCGTCGCCATCGCGCACCAGCAGAATCGGCGTGCCGTCCACGATCACGCGCACCGCGCGGTCCGTTGGTAATTCCGAGAGCCGCGCGACGCGGCGGGCAGTCGTGGACATGGTGAGGCCTCGCGCAAGAAAGAACTCGCGCAGCGCACGCAAACGCGTCGCGAGCGGTGACGGAAGTAGGCTTGCCATCAAACAGCAATAAGGCAGCAATCGCCGTGCCCGGACGCGTCGGCGGAGGGATGCCGTGAAGCCGCTTGGGAAGATGGGCCGAGTTGCGGTAAATTTCGAGACAGGGGAATTAGCGCGCGAACAGCGGCGTGCGAATTCACAGGCAATGCCTTCCCTGACCGTATGCAACTTTGATGGAGCAGGTGACCGTGCAGCGTGCAGAACGTGTCGCAGTCGATGTGCCGATGCCGTCACGCAACTTCGCGGCGACGCAGCGCATGCTGCTGATCTTGCTGGCCGTGTCGATCGTGTTTCCGTTGGCCTGCCTCGTGGGCTACGGCTACTTCGACTACCAGCGCCGCATCTCCGATGCGAACGATATGCTCGACCGCCTCGCGCGCGTGGCGCAGGAGCAGGCCGTCAAGGTGCTGGATTTGAACCGGCAGATGGCCTCGCGCGTGATCGAGCTGCTCGGCAATTCCGACGACGCGCAGATCCGCGCGCGCGAGCGCGAATTGCACGAACGTCTGCAGAGCATCGGCGGCGACTATCCGCAGGTGGCGTCGATCTCACTGCTCGGCGTGAACGGCCAGTTACTTGCGTCGAGCCTCGCGTATCCGGCGCCGGCAGTGACGATCGGCTTGCGCGACGACTTTCTCGCCGCAAAGGCGATGCGTCCGCAGCCGTATTTCTCGCTGCCGATGTTCGGCGCGCTGTCGAAGGTCGACGTGTTCACGACCGCGATCGGCCGAACGGGTACGGACGGTCAGTTTCTCGGCGTGGTCACGGTGGCGCTGCGCAACGAATATTTTTCGCGCTTCTATCGCGAGCTGACCAACGGCGATCCGTCGCTCGCGCTCGCGCTGTACCGGCAGGACGGCAATCTGCTGGTGCGCTATCCGCCATGGCCGGTCGGCGCGCGGCCGTCGATGCACAGCGCGTTCATGTCCGCGTTGCGCGACAAAGAGCTGTTCGGGCACGTGCGTCTGAATTCGACCGTCGACGGTGTCGAGCGGCTGCTCGCGTTTCGCCGCGTCGGCGACTATCCGTTGTATGTGATGAGCGCGTACGCGACGTCGTCGATCATGGCGGCGTGGCGCACGCACTTTATGTTGATCGCGGCGCTGACGGCGGTGCCGTGCATCGCGATCTGGGGGCTCGTGCTGTATTCGCTGCGTCAGCTCGAGGCGGAGCGGCGCGCGTGGGAGCGGTGGCAGGGCGAGGTCGCGATGCGTCTGTCGGCCGAGGCGTCGAGCCGGCAACTGCAGCGCATGGGCGCGCTCGGCAATCTGGTCGCGAATGTCGCGCACGATTTCAACAACCTGCTGATGGTGGTGTCGGCGAACACCGAGCTCGCGCGCCTCAAGCATTACAACGATCTCGAGAAGGAAGTGCATGCGGTCGAGCGTGCCACCGCCACGGCCGAAGCGCTGACGCGGCGTCTGTTGAGCGTCGCGCGCAAGCAGCCGCTGAAGCAGGAGCCCATCGAGCTTGCGCGCTGGCTGCCGGCCGCCGAGCCGCTGATCGACGCGGCGCTCGGCGACACGATCGAACTGGCGTTGCGCATGCCGGAGAACCTGTGGCAGGTGCTCGTCGATCCGACCGATCTCGAGTTCGCGATCGTGAACATCGCGATGAACGCGCGCGATGCGATGCCGCGCGGCGGACGCTTCGTGATCCGCTGCCAGAACAATCGGCTGGTCGGCAGCGATACGCTGCTGCCGGACGGCGAGTACGTGCTGATCGCCTGTTCCGACGACGGCGAAGGGATGCCCGAATCGGTCGCGCGACGCGCGTTCGAGCCGCTGTTCACGACCAAGCTGCGCGGCTCGGGCACCGGCCTCGGGCTCGCCCAGGTGCTGTCGATGTCCGAGCAGGCCGGTGGCACCGCGAAGATCGACAGCGTGCTGGGCAGCGGCACGACGGTGCGGATGTTTTTGCCGCGCTATCTTGAGGGCGCCGCGCTGGCCGGCGCCGATGCGCGCCAGCCGCTGCCGACCGCGGCCGGGGCTGTGCTGCTCGTCGAGGACAACGAGGACGTCGCGGCCGGCGTGACCGCGGTGCTCGAAACCTTCGGCTGCGAGGTGCATCACGAGCCGACCGCCGACCAGGCGTTCGACGTGCTGAGCGCCGGTGAGCGCTTCGAGCTCGTGCTGTCGGACATCCAGATGCCGGGCAAGCTGAACGGTATCGACCTGGCGGAGAAGATCCGTAGCGCGTGGCCGTCGCAGAAGATCGCGCTGATGACCGGTTACGCCGACGAGCTCGACCGCGCGCGTCGGCTCGGCATCGCGATACTCGCGAAGCCGTTCAATATCGACGAACTGCATGCGCTGGTGGCTTGCGGCACCTGAAGCCGCGGGACCGTTCGTCTATCGCGTCCATGGGCTTTTCCTGGCGTGCTGTGCTGCGGCACAGCCCTTGCTGAAAAGAGCGCGAGGTTTGCGCGTGCGGTCACCGCGCGCCCACTTCCTTTCGACACTCTCGACACCCAGGAGAATCGCCATGAAAATCAGACACGCAGTGCTCGTTTCCACCTTGCTCGCGGCTTCGTCGCTCGCAATGGCCCAAGGCGCCGGCGGTGGCGCAGGCGGCGGCGGGGGGCCGGCCGGCAACGACCCGAACACCAACGCCGCGACCTCGACACGCGAGGGCGGCGATGCGGGCGCGACCGGGACGACCACGCCTTCGACTCACCATCACATGAAGAAGCATTCGAAGTCGAAAAAGCCCATGACCGACTCGACGAATATGCCGGGCGCTGACGCGAGCAGCGATACGAAGGGGCAGTAAGCGCAGGGTGTCAAGGCAGAAGGGCGGCTGGAGTCGCGCGTCGGGGTGTGACCCGGCGTGTCGGCTCCTGCCGTTTTGTACATAAACGTGATGACTGGCGATTCGCAATCGCTCGCCAGCGGTCAATCCTTTTCCATCGCCGCGTCGTACTTGCCGAGCGCGGCCGCGCCGTTCAGACGAGCGCGCTTGAGCAACGCCTGCTGCGCTTCCTTCACGTTGGCCGGCTGTCCGCGCCACACATTCAACGGCGGCTCCTGCAACGCGCGCCCGTACGAAAAGCTCAGATTCCACGGCAGCGCGCCGAGCCGGTTCATCGCACCGAGGTTGGCGGTAGCCTCCTCGGGCGACTGTCCGCCCGACAGGAACACGAGACCGGGAACCGAAGAGGGCACCGTACGCATCAGCACGCGCACGGTCGCCGCCGCGATATGCGCCGTGCTCGACTGCTGCTGATGCTCGGAGCCGGCCAGCACCATGCTCGGCTTCAGCACGATATGTTCGAGCACCACGCGATGCCGATGCAGCGCATGAAACACCTCGTGCAACACGGCCTCGGTGACTTCCGCGCAACGCTCGATCGTGTGCTCGCCGTCCATCAGCACCTCGGGTTCGACGATCGGCACGATGCCGGCTTCCTGGCTGATCGCCGCGTAGCGCGCGAGCGAATCGGCGTTCGCCTCGATCGCGAGCCGGCTCGGCAGGCTCGCGGTGATGTTGTAGACCGCGCGCCACTTCGCGAAGCGCGCGCCTTGCCGTTTGTAATCGACGAAGCGTTTGGCGAGACCGTCGAGGCCCTCGGTGATCTCGTCGCCGGGAGCGAGCGCAAGCGGCACCTTGCCGAGGTCGACCTTGATGCCGGGCACGATGCCGTTTGCCGCGGCCACCTGCGGGAACGGCGTGCCGTCGTCGGCTTTCTGGCCGAGCGTTTCTTCGTAGAGGATCACGCCGCTCACGAACTCGCCGAGGCCGGGCGTCGTCAGGAGCAGGTTGCGATACGCGCGACGGTTTTCCTCGCTCGATTCGAGGCCGATCGTCTTGAAGCGTTTGGCGATGGTCGGGCCGCTTTCGTCGGCGGCGAGAAGACCCTTGCCCGGTTGAACCATCGCCTTGACGGTGGCTTGCAGCTCGCTACGGGTGTCCATGAGGTGTGCTCCCTTGGGTAGGCTCCGTTCGATGCGGTGTGCGGAGAAGTGCCGGTGACAGTTTCCTTTGCGTGACGAGTGGGTGCGAAAGCGGACTTCATTCGCCGAGCAGATGCAACACGATATCGCGCGGCTGCGGGTGACGCCGATGTTCGAACAGATACAGCCCCTGCCATGTGCCGAGCACCATCCTTCCATGCTCGACAGGCACGCACAACTGCACCTGGGTGAGCGCCGTGCGCAGATGCGCGGGCATGTCGTCGGGGCCTTCGGTGTCGTGCTCGTAGCGCGTCTCGTCCTCGGGCGCGAGGGTCTCGAAGTAGCGCTGCAGATCTCGCCGCACGGACGGATCGGCATTCTCCTGAATCAGCAGCGACGCCGACGTGTGCCGGCAGAACAGCGTCAGCAGACCGGTACGGATGTCCGTCTCGTCGACGAAGCGGCGCGCGTCGTCGGTAAACTCGACGAGGCCGCGGCCGCGGGCCTGGATACTCAGATGATGGATGACCTGGCGCATGACGGAGCTCGAATCTCAGAGCGACGCGAACGCGTCGTCGATATCCTCGGCGTTGCGTGGCCGCACCACGCGCGCGACCTCGGCGCCGTCGCGCATCAGCACGAGCGTCGGCCACAGCTTGACCTTGAACGAGCGGCCGAGCGGGCGGCCCGGGCCGTCCTCGATCTTCAGATGCCGCAGGCCCGCGTGCGGCGCGAGCGCCTGCCGGATCGATGCCTGCGCGCCCTGGCAATAGCCGCACCAGTCGGTGCCGAATTCGACGACGGTGACGCCGGGCAGCGAGTCCAGCTCGGCACGGGTCGGTCCTTTCGGGGAATAAGCTGTCGGCGAGGTCATGCGTGCTCCGCTGCTGATCGTGATCTGCCAAGGGTAGCAGCTATGCCGCGGATCGTCAGCGCAGCGGCCGTATGCTGCCGATGCGCGCGGTGTCGCCGCGGCATGTTAAAAAGCGGTGCGCGCGTGCTCGACCGATCGACGCGCCGCGTCATCGCACGGAACCTCGCAAAACATGAACGCACGAATCTATCTGCAACATCCGCAACACAAAGACGCTATCGCGGTCACGACCGGCTTCAGCTGGGGCGCGTGCCTGCTCGGCTTCATCTGGGCGCTGTCCAAGCGAATGTGGTTCGCCGCGTTCGTGATGCTAGGCATCAACGTGATCCTGCTCGGCATCGGTCTGTGGGGCGAGACGGCCGATCTGATCGGCTTCGTGCTGTCGATCGTGTTCGCGTTCGCATGCGGCGCGTATGGCAACCGGTGGCACCGCTGGACGCTCGAACAGCGCGGCTACGTCGTGGTGTGATGCGTTCGCGCTGGAGCGGGGATTGCTGCGCGCAGGAATGTGATCGAAGCTGAGTTCAATCCGTCATGGAGGCGTTTCATGCTCATTGCATCGGCAGTCGCTGGTCTTTCCGCTGATCGGCTTTCGACGCGCCGGCCTTGCCCTCACGCTGCGGCAACTGGCCGAGCATTGCGAATGTGCTGCCCACGAACACATTCAGGCTCGTCGCTCGATTGACCCGTGCCGCCGAACGTATGACGGCTGCGGCTTGAACGATGACGACGAAAGCGACTGCTGGCACTTGCTTATCCTACCGTCGCGAACGACTCGCGCTGCTGTCTGGTTGTCTGCCCTAAGAACGGATTACGCCGAGCGGGCAGCAACGCTAGACATCGCTATGCACCCGGATAATTGACCATTGTTAACAAAAACCAGAATCCGTTTGATTGCGTCAGAATTTCCTTCCGTGCTAGCGTGATCCCCAGCGTATCCCCTCACGCACGCAAACTTAATGCCTCAGAAACCTAATAATGGCTGACTATAACAGCAGCAACTACTGGACCTCCTCAACTACAGAAAAGCATGACAGCAAGCATAACGCCATTGCAATATCGGTCGATGACCGCGCCGCCACCCGGCAGGCGATTATCAATATGCTTGCGCGAAAAGGCTACAGGCTGATTGAGCGTTCAGCGTGGCACGCAAAGCCCCCGAGTGGCGCGATGCGGGAAAGTCATTGGGACTATCAGGATATTGTGATACACCACGCGGGCCGCAGCTATTCTTGTGGCGCACCTTCTATTGAAGAAATGCAGCGCTTACAGGCGGAGGACATGCGCAGAAGGCCGCCTTTTGGCGATGCAGGATACCACTACGCAGTTTCATGTCAGGGCGAGATATATGAGGCCCGCGATATTCGGTTTGTTGGTGAGCATGTGGCTGCAAGCAATTCGGGAAAAATCGGTATTGTGTTTCTATCCGATTTGGTTGAGGCAGGCGAGGCCTATGAACAGGAATACGGCAACCTATCGATATTTGATAAGCTCAAAAATATTCGCGGGATTCTAACCGACCAGACTATTTCAGGGCATGATAAGCCAACCCCGACTCAGATTCAAGCTGCCACAGCTTTGTGTGGCGTCTTAAAAGATTTATTTAATATTTCCAGACTGGGTGGACACAGGGAATATCAAAGATTGGCAACGAATACGGGGCGGGCCTGTCCTGGCAAGCTTGGAATGGATGTTGTGAAATTGCTGCGTTCGAGATTATCTCTATCTGTGCCGGGAAGTGATCTGCCATGAAAAAGAAAGTTTTTGTGGGTGTTTTCGTTATGATTTTTGCATCGGGGATGCTCATCTTCAATGTATTTGTAGGGTATTACAATTCATATGTCGATCATAATGAGCATGAGATCTATTTTTTAAAGAAATTTCCAACTTTAAGACGGAAATTTGTCAACCCATTTGCAAATGAAGGCGATGCCCCTTCCGTGGATGAACTATCAACCAATGCTCGCAGAGAGCTTTCCGATTTTTGCAAATATGCATACGGTCTGACTTTCAATGACTCAAAGTCCCTTGAGGCTTGTAGGGCGCAGATTCTTCGAGAAAATCAGTAACCGAATTCAAAGCTTTCCTATAGGTGATCGAGCGCAAGCTTTTTTTCGGTTGCACTCGACTCATCTGAGGGCGAAATAGCGCAGGAGATTACATGGGAATTTTTTATGCGGCTGTGGACGAAGATCCGCTGACGAGTCACGAGGACAGTCACGTTATCGCGCGCGAAGGCCATCGCGCCGCCACGGTAAAAGGGGATGACGGCAAAACCCGAAGTGTGGTCTACATTGGCGATAGCGCCTGGTGTGGTGCATGCCAAAGCACAGGGGTCATCGTCGGCGGCGCGGGGATCAGTGAGAATCGCCGCATGATTGATCTGGCCGAGGGGCTCGCCGCCAGGCTGTCGGTGGAGATGCGATTCACTGCAACTGCTCGACCCCGCCGCGCATCATTGCGATTCACGGAACGCGATGGTCGATCACTGACGACGCACAGCTTAAAGCAACGAGCACTCAGAAGCACGCCACCACGCCAGCACCGCTTGTCGAGCCAACGCATACGCGCTGGTTCGCCATCGTCGACAGCGTAACCGATGAGCCTTTATCTGGCCGTGAATTCATCGCGAACGTTGATGGTGTCAGACAGGCCGGCAGGACCGATAGCAACGGTTACGCACGGATTACGACCAATGACGAGAAGCCCGTCGATATTCATGTGGTTTTCCATTCTCCCGCACGCAAACTCAATGCATCGGGAACCTGACAATTAACTGGTGCTTTTGAACAACTATCACACCGAGTTCTATCCGACCTACGACTACAAGGCGCAGGCGCAGCAAATGCGCGCAACTGAGGGCAAGTAGCGTTGAGCGGGCGAGCAGCGTGCCGCTAACGGCACGCATCGGCACGCATCGGCACGGCGCGGCGCGAGTCGCCGGATGCATCCACACGCTTCTCACGGATTTGGGACAGCTATTAGCGGGTTTACGCGAGCCGCGCTCCGGGTCGATAATGCCCCGGTCGTTCCGGCCCCCTGCCTGCGACGCCTAACGTGCCTTCGAGCGCTTCGCTGCGTATCGAGGTCCGCTCCACCTGACCCACCGCCCCGTGTTGAAAACTGCGCGTTTTTTCGACCTGCTTCGCATTCCTGGCTTCAAGCCGCTCGCCGCCGCCACCCTGATGCTCGGTGTGGCGATGTCCTTCACCGCACCGTATCTGTCTCTGTTCGGCATCGAACGCGCCGGCATGACGCCGTTCCGGCTCGGCGTATTCATGACGCTGATCGCCGCGAGCGGCGTGCTCGCGAGCACGGCGGCGGGGCGCTGGAGCGACCGGAGCGGGCGGCATCGACCGTTATTGCTGGCGGCGCTCATCGCAGCCGCGCTCGGCTACCTGTGTCTGTGCGTGGTGCGCGATTACCGGCTGCTGCTCGTGGTCGGCATCGTGTTCATCGGCGCGGGCGGTTCGGCGATTTCGATGGTGTTCTCGTTCAGCCGCGCGGCGCTGCCGGTGCCCGACCCTGCCGAGCGCGTGTTCGCGAGCGCGACGCTGCGTACGATCCTCTCGGCCGCATGGGTGTTCGGGCCGGCGGTCGGCGCGCTGGTGCTCGCCGCGACGAGCTTCACCGGACTCTTCCTGTTCGCGGCCGCCAGCTTCGCGACCTGCGGCTTCATCGTCTGGCGCATGCAGGAGCCGCAGAGCCATCTCGGCGATCACACGGTCGAGGACACCGCGTCGGAGCCGTCCGCGTCGATCACGGTGCCGCCGCTGAGGCAGCCCGGCGAGGACGCGCACGAAACACTGCCGGTCGCGTCGGCGAACGACATCCTGCGCTCGGTGAGCGCGCTGACCTTGCTCGGCCTCGCCGCCAACGCGACGATGATCGTACTGCCGCTGTACATCGTGCATGGGCTCAACGGCACGCATCTCGACGTGTCGGTGATGCTCGGTCTCGGCGCGCTGACCGAGATCCCGATGATGCTCGCGCTCGGCGCGAAGTCGTCGTCGCTGCACAAGCCGAACTGGCTTGCCGCGTGCGCGGCCGTGCATGCGGTGTACTTCGTCGCGATGTCGCTGGCCGGCAACGTCAGCGTGCTGATCCCGATGCAGATGCTGAACGCGTTCGTGGTCGCCGTGACCTCGTGCCTCGGCATGACCTACGTGCAGGATCTGATGCCGCATTCGCCCGGGCGTGCGACCGCGCTGTTCTTCAATGCGGCGCGGGTCGGCTCGATCCTGTCGGGCGTGCTGTCGGGGCTGCTCGTGCAGGCGTTCAGCTATCGCGGCACGTTCCTGTTCTGCGGACTGCTGGCGCTGTGCGCGCTGGTGCTGTTCGCGGTGCCCGGCTATCGCTATCCGCTGATGTGGCGCGCGGTCAAGCGCTTCGCGGCCGAGCAATACGCGAAGCTGGCCGCCCGCCGCGGCAGCCGCGTGCCCGAGCGCAGCGAATGACACGTGGGCCCGCCGCGTTCGCTTTCGTGCGGATGCGGCGCGCCTCCCGTTGCGTGGAACTTTGAGCCGCGCTGCGCCTCTGCAAAAAAGTGCGGCTTGCTTCGGTGCATGCGGCGTAGCTCGCGACACAGCGCCTATGCTTAAGGGCAGCCACGCCGCCGCAACACGATGACCGGAAAATCGGGCAGCGCAACGCAGCATCTTTAGGAGCGAGCCATGCAGCTAGGCATGATTGGATTGGGACGAATGGGCGCCGACATGGTGCGGCGCCTGACCAGGGGAGCTCAGCAGCAGTGCATCGTCTACGACGTGCAGCCGGCGGCGGTCGACAGGCTGAAGCAGGAAGGCGTGGCTGGCGCGAGCTCGCTCGAAGAGCTCGTCGCGAAGCTCGACAAGCCGCGCGCCGTGTGGCTGATGGTGCCCGCCGCCGTGGTCGACGCGACGCTCGACAAGCTCGTGCCACTGCTCGAACCGGGCGACGTCGTGATCGACGGCGGCAACTCCTACTACCACGACGACATCCGCCGCGGCCAGCAACTCGGCGCGCGCCAGCTTCACTACGTGGACGTCGGCACGAGCGGCGGCGTCGCGGGGCGCGAGCGCGGCTACTGCCTGATGATCGGCGGCGAGGCTGAGGTCGTCAAACGGCTCGAACCGATCTTCTCGACGTTGGCGCCCGGCGCGGGCACGCAGAGCGCGACGCCGGGCCGCGCGGCGGGCGCGAGCACCGCTGAGCAGGG
Source organism: Paraburkholderia sp. MM5384-R2 (assembly GCF_014201025.1). Lineage (NCBI taxonomy): Bacteria > Pseudomonadati > Pseudomonadota > Betaproteobacteria > Burkholderiales > Burkholderiaceae > Paraburkholderia > Paraburkholderia sp. MM5384-R2. The sequence continues at coordinate 121,900 of NZ_JACHDI010000005.1, read as the reverse complement.
CTTTCTGCATTGCGGCCCGCAAGGCGCGGGGCATTTCGTCAAGATGGTTCATAACGGCATCGAGTATGGGCTGATGGCCGCCTACGCCGAGGGTCTGAACGTGCTGCGCCACGCCGACGCCGGCCGGCACGCGCGCGAGGCCGACGCGGAGACCTCGCCGCTGCGCCGTCCCGAGCTGTATCAGTACGATCTGAATCTCGCGGATATCGCCGAGGTCTGGCGGCGCGGCAGCGTGATCGGCTCGTGGCTGCTCGACCTGATCGCCGGCTCGCTCGCCAGCGACACCGAACTGAAAGGCTACGCGGGCCGCGTGTCGGATTCGGGCGAGGGGCGCTGGACCGTCACGGCGGCCATCGACGAAGGTGTGCCGACACCGGTGCTCAGCGCGGCGCTGTTCGCGCGCTTCAGTTCACGCGGAGAAGCCGATTTCGCGAATCGCGTGCTGTCGGCGATGCGGCACGATTTCGGCGGCCACGCGGAAAAACCCGTTGCGCGGGACGGCGGGCTGAAGTAGCCGAGGCCATCCACGCGTGCGCTATCACGCCGACCCGCCGAACTTGCCACAAGGAACCCCGATGCCAGTCACCTCCGCCACGCCGCACGACGTCGTGTTTCTGTTCGATTGCGACAACACGCTGCTCGACAACGATCACGTGCTGCAGGATCTGCGCGCGCACATGATGGGCCAGTTCGGCGAAGAGAACAGTGCGCGCTATTGGGAACTCTTCGAGAACCTGCGCACCGAACTCGGTTACGCCGACTACCTCGGCGCGCTGCAGCGCTACCGGACCGAGCATCCACGCGACACGCGCCTGCTGTTGATGTCGTCGTTCCTGATCGAGTATCCGTTTGCGAACCGGCTCTATCCGGGTGCGCTCGACGCGCTGCGGCATCTCGGCAAGCACGGGCCGACGGTGATCCTGTCGGATGGCGACGTCGTGTTCCAGCCGCGCAAGATTTCGCGCTCGGGCCTGTGGGACGAAGTCGACGGGCGCGTGCTGATCTACATCCACAAGGAGTTGATGCTCGACCAGGTGATGGAATGCTATCCGGCGCGCCATTACGTGATGGTCGACGACAAGCTGCGAATTCTGAGCGCGATGAAGAAGGCATGGGGCGCGGAGCTGACCACCGTGTTTCCGCGCCAGGGACACTATGCGTTCGATGCGAAGCAGATCGCGAGCAATCCGCCCGCGGACGTGACGGTCGGGCGGATCGGCGAGTTGGCGGAGCTCGACGTGGAAACGCTGTTGCGTAGCGCGAAGCGCAACTAGGCGGCGCCGCGCGCGTGGTGCAGGCGCCGTTTCATGGGTGAAATCGCGGGCTCACGCGCCCAGCGCTTGCAGGCGCGCCTGGGTATCGGCCGCGCCCATCCGTGCGGCGGCATCGGCCGCGCTGACGCCGTTCGCGTCGCGCGCATGCGGGTCCGCGCCGTGCGCGAGCAGCAGATCGACGATCGCGGTGCGGTTGAACATCGCCGCGATCATCAGCGCGGTGCGGCCATCGGGCGATGCGCCTTCGACGTCGGCGCCATGCGCGAGCAAGGTTTCGATCACCTTGTCGAAGCCCTTGAACGCGGCGCCCGCGATCGGCGTCTGGCCCGCGTCGTTGCGCAGGTTCGCATCGGCGCCCCGCTCGAGCAGCGTGCGCACCGCGTCGACGTGGCCGTGGTAGCTCGCGAGCATCAGCAGGCTGTCGCCGCGCTCGTTGCGCAAATTCGGCGGCACGCCTTTCTCGATGACGGCCGCGAGCATCGTCGCATCGCCGCGCCGCGCGAGGTCGAAGACTTCGCGCGCGAGCGCCTGCAATTCGGGATCGGGTTGCGATGCGGGCGGCTTGTCGGTGTGGTCGGTCAAGGCACTCTCCTTGCGATGAATGAGCGGCGCGTTGCCAATGCCGCGCCCGGTCTTTCAGCGAGCATACACATTGCGTGGCGCTCGCGTTCGCACGCTGGCAGCCGCGCCGCTGTGCTAGACGTGGCTGAACAGCTTGACCAGCAGCCCGAATATGCCGATCGGTATGGCGACAGCCAGGCATGTGAACACGAGCGTAAGGACCAGGACCACGAGCACTTTGAGCGCACTGGGAGATGTCGACATGGCGGCGATTGACCTGAGACAGAAAATCACGAAAAAGAAAGCAGACAGCGCAAGGAGTGGCAGCACGAATGCCACATTCAGCGCGACATACTGCGAGTGGTAGAAAGCATTCGCCCCCGTTTGAGCAGCTTAGTACATTCGACTCGCACCGCCCGGCTTCGTTTCGAGTGCGCCGCATCATCCGCCAACCAGCCTGACAGTTCTTTTCGAGGAGTGACGCCATGGCCGAAGCAACCTCGCATCCCACCCCACCGCAAGTTCTGGACCCCGATACGCTGCGCAACCTCGATCGCTACTGGCGCGCATGCAATTACCTGTCGGTCGGCATGATCTATCTGCGCGACAACCCGTTGCTGCGCAAACCGCTGAAGGCCGAGCACATCAAGAATCGGCTGCTCGGCCACTGGGGCTCCGACGCCGGCCAGAGCTTCGTGCTCGTGCATCTGAACCGGCTGATCCGCAAATACGATCTCGACGTGATCTTTCTGTCCGGCCCCGGTCACGGCGCCCCCGCGAGCCTCGCGAACTGCTACCTGGAAGGCCACTACTCGGAAATTTATCCGGACCGCAGCGAGGACGAAGCCGGTATGCGGCGCTTTTTCCGGCAATTCTCGTTCCCGGGCGGCATCGGTTCGCACTGCACGCCCGAAACGCCGGGCTCGATTCACGAAGGGGGCGAACTCGGCTACAGCCTGTCGCACGGCTACGGCGCCGCGTTCGACAACCCCGAGCTGATCGTCACCGTGATGATCGGCGACGGCGAAGCGGAAACCGGCCCGCTCGCCACGTCGTGGCATTCGAACAAATTCCTGAACCCGATCCGCGACGGCGCGGTGCTGCCGGTGCTGCATCTGAACGGCTACAAGATCGCCAACCCGACGCTGCTCGCGCGCATTCCGCGTGAGGAACTCGAAGCATTGATGGTCGGCTACGGGCACAAGCCGTATTTCGTCGAAGGCGACGATCCCGACACGATGCATCAGCAGATGGCCGCGACGCTCGAACAGTGCATCGGCGAAATTCGCGCGATCCAGCAGCATGCGCGGCAGAACAACGACACGACGCGGCCGCGCTGGCCGATGATCGTGCTGCGCTCGCCGAAGGGCTGGACCGGGCCGAAGGAAGTCGACGGTCACAAGGTGGAAGGCTCGTGGCGCTCGCATCAGGTGCCGGTGGCCGATGCGGTGAGCAATCGCAAGAGTCTGCAGATCGTCGAGGATTGGCTGCGCAGCTACGGCCCCGAAACGCTGTTCGATGCGAACGGCCGGCTCGTCGAAGAACTGCGCGCGCTCGCGCCCGAGGGCGCGCGCCGCATCAGCGCGAATCCGCACGCGAACGGCGGGCTGTTGTGCAAGATGCTCGACATGCCGCCGTTCCGCGACTACGCGGTGGCCGTGAAGAAACCGGCGGCGGCGTATACGTCGCCGACCGCGGTGCTCGGCACGTTCCTGCGCGACGTGATGCGCAACAACATGTCGAACTTCCGGCTGTTCGGCCCCGACGAAACTTCGAGCAACAAGCTGCACGCGGTCTATGAAGCGTCGGGCAAGACCTGGCTCGCCGCGCTCGAACCGGGCGACGCCGACGGCGGCGAACTGTCGCCCGATGGGCGCGTGATGGAAATGCTCAGCGAGCACACGCTCGAAGGCTGGTTGGAAGGCTATGCGCTGACCGGCCGTCACGGACTCTTCGCGACCTACGAAGCGTTCGTGCACGTGATCGACTCGATGTTCAACCAGCACGCGAAGTGGCTCGAAAAAGCCAAGCGCGAGCTCGGCTGGCGGCAGCCGGTGCCGTCGCTCAATCTGCTGATCACGTCGATCGTGTGGCGCCAGGATCACAACGGTTTCACGCACCAGGACCCCGGTTTTCTCGACGTGGTCACCAACAAGAGCCCGGACGTCGTGCGCATCTATCTGCCGCCCGACGCGAACTGTCTGCTGAGCGTCGCCGATCACTGCCTGCGCTCGCGCGACTACGTGAACGTGATCGTGTCCGACAAGCAGCCGCACCTGGACTATCTCGACATGGACGCGGCCGTCACGCATTGCACCAAGGGCATCGGCATCTGGGACTGGGCGTCGACCGATCAGGGCGTCGAGCCGGACGTCGTGATCGCGTGCGCGGGCGACATCGCGACGATGGAAGCGCTCGCCGCCGTGCAGATCCTGAAGGAGCGCTGCCCGACGCTGAAGATCCGCTTCGTCAACGTGGTCGATCTGTTCCGCCTGATGCCCGAGCATGCGCATCCGCATGGACTGTCCGAGCGCGATTTCGATTCGCTGTTTACGACCAGCAAGCCGGTGATCTTCAACTTCCACTCGTATGCGGCGCTCGTGCACAAGCTCACGTACAACCGTCAGAATCACGGCAACATGCACGTGCATGGCTATAACGAGAAGGGCAACATCAATACCCCGCTCGAACTCGCGATCATCAACGGCGTTGACCGCTTCACGCTGGCAATCGATGCGATCGATCGCGTGCCGTCGCTGCGCGGCGTCGGCGATCATACGAAGGAGTGGCTGCGCGGGCAGATCATCGAGCATCTCGCGTATGCGCACGAGGAAGGGATCGACAAGGAGGAAATCCGCAACTGGACGTGGAAAGGCTGAGCGAGGCGGCGCCATGCACGACCACGATCAGGAACGGACGATCCTCGTGCTGAACAGCGGGTCGTCATCGCTGAAGTTCGGGCTGTTCGCCCACTCGGCCAACGACGAAACACTGTTGCTCGAAGGCGCGGCTGCAAGCGGGCGGGAGCTGACCCGCCTGACTGAGGTCAGCCCTGGCGGACGACGGTCCGGTCAGCGACTGAGGTGACGCCGAACAGACGCGTCACGTCTTCGAGCATCGCGGCGCGCTGTGCTTCGCGTTGAAGCTCGCCCGACAGCGTGAGGCGCCCCCGCGCGACCTTCACGCGCACGGCGCGCGGCGGCACGGCCGAATCCCACGCGAGACGGCGCGCCGCTTCGGCGGCGATCTGCGCGTCGGTCAGGCGGGCAGATTCGCTCGATCTCGAGCTTGTGGACCGCATGGCGTCTCCGCGAAACAGAATGTCGATCAACTCACACTAGCAGATGTGGCGGGTTTTGCCGGCGTGCGCGCTTCGCCGGCAGCGCAGATTCGCTCGCCGCGCCGGGCTCGCCACGTTTATCATAGTGCCCACCTGACAGAACGCGCCGTCCAGCCGCGAACGGCGCGCGCATCTTCCACGAGACCTCGCAATCCCATGAATTCGACTCCCGACGCTCCTTCCCGACCCTCGCTGCGCACGCTGACTGCGCTCGAAGGACGTGTTCTCGGCGTGCTCGTCGAAAAACAGCACACGGTACCCGACAGTTATCCGTTGTCGCTGAATGCGCTGACGCTCGGCTGCAATCAGAAGACCGGCCGCGCGCCGGTGATGAGCGCGACCGAGGCCGAGGTGCTGACCGCCGTCGACGGCCTGAAACGCCTGAGCCTCGTGTTCGAGGGCAGCAGCAGCCGCGTGCCGCGCTTCGAGCACAACATGAACCGCGTGCTCGGGCTGCCGGGACAGTCGATCGCGCTGCTGACCACGCTGCTGCTGCGCGGCGCGCAAACGGCCGCCGAATTGCGCCTGAACAGCGCGCGCCTGCATGGCTTCGCCGATATTTCGTCGGTCGAGGCGTTTCTCGACGAGCTGGCCGCGAACGATCCGCCTCGCGTCGTCCGGCTGCCGCGCATGGCGGGCGAGCGTGAGATTCGCTGGATGCATCTGTTGTGCGGCGAGCTCAGCATCACCGAAGCCGCGCAGTCCGCGCTCGCCGAGGACGACAGCGTGCCGCTGTCGGCATTCGAGGCGCTGAAGGCCGAGCAGAAGCGTCTCGCCGATGAAGTCAGCCGTCTGCAGGCCGTCGTGCGGCGCATGGCGACCGAGCTGGGTATCAGCGCGGACGATCTGTGATCTGAAACGGAAATGAAAGCGAAGGCGAAAACGCGCCCGGCCGCCTGTTTCACGCATCACGCCGACGCGGCCTGTCCGCCAGCAACGTGCGCTGCGTGCGATAGAAGATCCGCGGCGGCACGTTCGGCGAGTCTTCGGCGAGACGGTCGAGTTCGGTACGGATCCCGGTGAGGTAGTGCGCTTCGCGCGCATCGGCGTCGCCGGCAAACACCGCTTCGAGCCGCCGACGCACCGCGCCATAGCGCGCACCGGCCGCGCGATGCTTCTCGGCACGCTCCGCATAGCGCAGGAACGTCTGCAACGCGGCCGACATCGCCGCCGCCACGCTGACGAGCCCAACGACTATCCGCATCTCGATCGACACCGGCGGCGCGCTCAACGACGCGAACACCGCCGTGCCGACGAACGCGGTCAGCGCGGTCACGAGCCAGCCCATGCGGCGCTCGCGCGCCGACAGCAGATCTGCCATGTCGTAATGGCTCATCTGCGATTCGCGCGCGCGGCGAATCCATTTCAACAGCAGCTCGGTTTCGTCGACGGGCGGCTCGTAGGCGGGCAGGGTCGTCATCGTTCAGCGTTCGGGACGCGCATCAATCGTAGGAAAACGAGCTGCCGAACTTCTCGATCCGCTCCAGCGCCATGCCCGAGCCGCGTACGACGCAGGTCAGCGGCGCCTCTGCAACGAACACCGGCAGGCCGGTTTCCTCGGCGAGCAGACGGTCGAGATCGCGCAGCAGCGCGCCGCCACCCGCGAGCGTGATGCCGCGCTCGGCGATGTCCGCGCCGAGTTCCGGCGGCGTCTGTTCCAGCGCGATCTTCACCGACGACACGATCTGATTCAGCGGATCGGTCAGCGCTTCGAGGATCTCGTTGCTCGACACCGTGAAGCTGCGCGGAATGCCCTCGGACATGTTGCGGCCTTTGACTTCCATCTCCATGACCTCGGAGCCCGGAAACGCGGAGCCGATTTCCTTCTTGATCGCCTCGGCGGTCTGCTCGCCGATCAGCATGCCGTAGTTGCGGCGGATGTAGTTGACGATGGCGTCGTCGAACTTGTCGCCGCCGACGCGCACCGAGCCTTTGTACACAATGCCGCCGAGCGAGATCACGCCGACCTCGGTGGTGCCGCCGCCGATATCGACGACCATCGAACCGGTTGCATCCGACACCGGCAGGCCGGCGCCCGTCGCCGCGGCCATCGGTTCCTCGATCAGATAGACCTGCGAGGCGCCCGCGCTATGCGCGGCCTCCTTGATCGCGCGGCGCTCGACCTGGGTCGAACCGCACGGCACGCAGATGATGATGCGCGGCGATGGCGCAAACAGCCGCGACTCGTGCGCCATCTGGATGAAGCGCTTGATCATCTGCTGGGTGATGTTGAAATCGGCGATCACGCCGTCTTTCATCGGGCGGATCGCCTCGATGTTGCCCGGTACCTTGCCGAGCATCTGCTTCGCTTCGCGGCCCACGGCGAGGATGATCTTCTTGCCGTTCGGCCCGCCTTCCTGGCGGATCGACACGACCGACGGCTCGTCGAGAACGATGCCCTTGCCGCGCATGTAGATCAGCGTGTTCGACGTACCGAGGTCGATTGCCAGGTCGTTGGAAAAGTAGCCGCGCAGAAAACCGAACATGCGTATTCCTGTCTTTGCGAAGGCGGGCGCATGAGCGCCGCCGGGAGCTTGTCGGGGTCTGCCGCTTGCACGCGGCGGGCGGCCAGAGCGGCCGCGCGACAGCAAGAATAGCAGTTTATCGGCGGGCGCGGCCGCACTATCGTCCGCTATCTGCCGCTCGCCGGCCCCAGCCGCGCCGCGATCGTGCGGCATGCCGCAAGCAGCGGCTCGATGTAAGTGGCTTGCACATCGTCGCGGCGGCGGAAGGTCGGCATGCTGATGCTCACGCAGCCGGCCGCGCGGCCGTCCGGGCCGCGAATCGCGGCGCCGTAGCAGCAGATCGATACTTCGTTCTCCTCGTGGTCTTCCGCGTAGCCGCGTTGCGCGGTCGCGTCGAGCTCGCGGCGCACGGCGTCGAGGTCGGTCAGCGTGTGCTCGGTGAAACGCTCGAGCGGCGCGTTCTTCAGCAGCGCCTCGCGCTCGGCCACGCTGAGTGTCGCCAGATACGCCTTGCCGACCGAACTCGACGTCAGCGACACACGCGTGCCGATGCGCGATGCCATGCGCACCGCGTGCGGGCTTTCGAGCTTTTCGATGTAGACCATCTCGCCCTGGCTGGGCACCGCGAGGTGGATCGTCTCCGATGTGAAGTCGCGCAACGCCATCAACGCATCGACGGCCGCGAGCCGCAGGTCCGAGCGCTCCCAGCTATGGCTCGCAAGGTTGATCAGGCGCGGTCCGAGGCCGAAGGTGTTGGCGCTGCCGCTCGCGACGATCAGCCCTTCAGCCTGCAAAGCCGCGACGATGCGATGGACGGTCGGGCGTGGATAGCCGCTCGCCGCGCTCAGCTTCGCGACGTTGGGCGGCGTTGGCGCATCGGCGATCAGTTGCAGCACGGCGATGAACTTCGAGAACGCGGCGGCGCCGGCGACGGCCTTGGAGTCGGCTTTGTGGTCGGCGTGCCCGACAGCGTCATGGCCGGCGGCGCCAGCATGGGAATGGGGTTTGGAAGCGGAACTCGACATCACAAAGAGGCAGGGCAGGGGTACGCAATTATGCCTTTATCGATGGCGTCGAACGACGGCGGAACCGCTTCACGCGACGACCCGATCACGCGACGAGATATCCGCCGTCGACCGGCACGATTGCGCCCGTCATGAACGACGCCGCCGGCGAGCACAGGAACACCGCGACCTGCGCGACTTCCTGCGGCGTGCCCCAGCGACGCAGCGGCGTACGTTCCAGAATCGCCAGCGAGCGGCCATCGTCGTCCTGCAACGCCTGGGTGAGCGGCGTTGCGATCCAGCCCGGCGCGACCGCATTGACGCGAATGCCGTCGGCGGCATAGGCGATCGCGAGCGACTTCGTTAGCTGCGCCACCGCGCCCTTGCTCGCGCTATAAGCGGGCACGAGAGCGCCGCCGAAAAAACTCAGCATCGACGCCGTATTGACGATGCAGCCCGCCGACGCCTTCAACGAGTCGCGCGCGGCGGCGCACACGCGCATCGTGCCGTTCAGATTGATATCCATCACGCGTTCGAACACGTCGAGCCGATGTTCTTCGACGCGGCTGATCACGCCGGCGCAGTTGACCACGATGTCGAGACGCTCGAACGCGTTCACCGCGGCCGTGACGGCGTTGCCCGAGCGGACATCCAGCGTGACGCGCGCAATCTCGCGATTGAGCGTATCGGGCGTGCCTTCGGGCAGCGGCAAACCAGCCGCCACCGTGTGCGCGCCAAGCTGCGCGAGCGTGTTGGCGATCGCCGCGCCGATACCGGACAAGCCGCCGGTCACGAGCGCAGTCTTGCCTTCGAGGAGCTGGTTCTGGAACGTCATGGGAGAAGCCGCCTCAGGTGGGTTGGGTCTCGATCGAGCTCGCGAGCGGCGCGGGCGCCACTTCCTGGACGACGAACAGATAGACGAGCGCCGCCGCGAACGCGACGGCCGCGCTGATCAGTAGCGCGTTGACGAACGAATGCGTCCGATCGACGACGATGCCGGTGATTACCGGCGCGAACGAGCCGCCCAGATAGCCACCGAAGTTCTGCATGCTGCCGAGCGACGCCACCAGATGTCGCGGCGCGGCGACGCTGACGAGCGCCCATGCGCTGCCGCTCGACAGGTTCACGAACAGCATCGCGAGCGACACGTAGACGATCGCGAGCGTCGTGCTCGGTGTGTAGGCGGCCGGCACCGTGAATGCGGCCGCGCCGACGAGACCGACGCACAGCGGCCACTTGCGGCTGCGGATCGGCGCCATGCCGCGCTTCAACAGATAGTCGGCGATCACGCCGCTGCTCGCCATGCCGATCGTGCCGAACACATACGGAATCGCGACGAGCCAGCCGGTGTGCGCGATGCTCAGATGACGCTCACGCTCCAGATAGCCGGGCAGCCACGTCAGATAGAGCCACACCATGTAGATCACGCCCATGAAGCCGAAGATCATGCCCCACGTGTTGCGCAGCTTGAACAGCGCGCCCCATTCGGACCAGCTGAGGCCCTGCGGATTCTCCTGGCCGGTCGCGCCTTCGTTCAGATGCGCGGTTTCTTCTTCGGTCAGCGCGATTTCGCTGCGATTGCGATAGACGAGGTACCACGCGAGCGCGACGACAACGCCGACCACGCCCATGATGACGAACATCGTTCGCCATCCGAAGGAAAGCATCAGCACCGTGAGCAGCGGCGGTGCGATCATCGGCGCAATGGTGGATGACGAGATGAAGGTGCCGATCGGCGTGCCGCGCTCGCGTACCGCGAACCATTCGCTGACGACTTTCGCGCCGGCCGGAAACAGCGGCGCCTCGGCGATGCCGAGCACGACGCGCGCCGTGAGGAAGTGATTGAGCGTCTGGATGAAGCCGCCCGCGACCTGGGCGATCGACCACACGAGCATGCCGAGGCCGAGCATCACGCGCGATCCGAAACGGTCCAGCAGCGCGCCGACCGGCAACTGCGCGAACGCATACGACAACGAGAACGCGGACAGCAGCAGCCCCATCTGCGACGCGGACAGATGCAATTCCTCGCTGACCAGATGATTCGCGATCGACAGCGTGCTGCGGTCGAGATAATTGACGATCCCCGCCACCGTCAGGAAGACGACGGCGACCACCTGGATACGTTTCAGACGCTGCGACTTCTGAAGCATGTTTGTCTCCTGCGCAATGGGTCCTGCTGTGTGGGAATGGTGTTGCCGTGCCTGTCGGTATTGCGGTGTCCTGGCTGTTGGTTCTGTTGGGGGCTTGCGCGGCCTTTTAACGGACGAACTGCTCGACGTAGTCTTCGCCGAGGCCCACCGCCGCGTAGTGCTTGCGGCACATGTCGATCTTCGTGAATACGTCTTCGTAACCGGTGTAGTTCCCGTACGGATCGCAATAGAACATCACGCCGTTGACCTGGAAGTACGTGATCATTTCCTCGACGTCCTCGGGCACATATAACGTATGCGTTTCGCCCGGCGGCTCGTACACGTAGCTGCCTTCGGTCGCGACCCAGTCATGCTCGAGATAACGCCAGCGGCCCTTGAGCACCATGCCGTGCACGGCCTGCGGATGACGATGCCGGCTCAACACACCCGAGCGGCGTACGCGCAGCAGATTCATCCAGTATCCCTGCGACGCATTCAGGCACAGTGGGCGGAACGACACGTTTTCTGCCTGCGGGACCCACACGCGTTCGTCGGTCGGAATCGCGAAGGGCACGACGATTTCCTTTTGCGCTTCCTTCGGGAACGATAGCTGGTACGGCGTCAGGTCGGATGGATTGGCCTCTGGCATGGGAAATTCCTCGCGAAGTGCGCAGAAAAAAGCAATGTCCACATTGTGGATAAAAAGTCCACGATATGGTTATTATCCGAACCGCTTTGGGCGGGGTCAATCCTGGGGAAATTACTGGTGAGGCACGATAAAGCGACGCCGCACTCGTTCTCGAACCGCGCGAAAGATGCACGTGTTGCTATCTCATAAAAGCCGCACGACACGAAAAAAGCGCCTAAAACAAGGCCTGCGCGCGCATTCTGATCGAACACCATCTTTAAGTCTGCTTTAAGTGGAGGCCACTACATTACGCATCCTCCACGTAACCCTCCGCAAGACTCCCTGACTATGACCACCAAAAACTATTGGCGCGGTAGCGCCGCGATCTGCGCTGTCCTCGCAATCGGCGGCGCGTATGCGCTGAGCCATCGCAATGCCGATGCGTCGGTGAACGACGCGCAGGGATCGACGTCGTCGCTGCACGCGGCGGCGGATGTCGTCGGCTCGCGCTCGTCGGCACCGGACTTCTCCAGCATCGTGACGCGCTATGGCCCGGCGGTCGTGCATATCGGCGTGAAACAAGCCGCGTCGGTCGACGAGAACGGTCAACGCAAGAGCGGCGGCGAAGCGCTCGGCTCGGGCTTCATCATCAGCCAGGACGGGTACATCCTGACCAACAATCACGTCGTCGACGGCGCGACCAGCGTGACCGTGAAGCTCACCGACGGCCGCGAATTCCACGCGCGCGTGATCGGCAAGGACAAGGCCACCGACGTCGCCGTCGTCAAGATCGACGCGACCAATCTGCCGACCGTGAAAATCGGCAACCCGGACAGCAGCAAGGTCGGCGAATGGGTCGTGGCGATCGGCTCGCCGTACGGCTTCGACAGCACGGTGACCTCGGGCATCATCAGCGCGAAATCGCGCTCGTTCTCCGACGATAGCCCGATCCCGTTCATCCAGACCGATGTGCCGGTCAACCCGGGCAACTCGGGCGGTCCGCTGTTCAACCTGAACGGCGAAGTGATCGGCATCAACTCGATGATCTACTCGCGCACCGGCGGCTTCCAGGGACTGTCGTTCGCCATCCCGATCGACGCGGCGATGCACGTGAAGGACCAGCTCGTGAGTACCGGTCACGTGAGCCGCGGCCGCATCGGCGTGGGCGTGCAGCCGCTCAGCGCCGACAAGGCCAAGGCGCTCGGCCTCGACTCGACGGGCGGCGCACTGGTCGGCTCGGTCGATCCGAATGGTCCCGCGCACGCAGCCGGTCTGCGCCAGGGCGACGTGATCGTCGGCGTGAACGGCAAGCATATTGGTAACACGACCGAATTGATCGGTCAGGTCGCGCAACTGTCGCCGGGCAGCAAAGCGACGATCAGCGTGTGGCGCAACGGCGGCGAAAGCAAGCTGGCGGTGACGGTGGGCGCGCAGCAAGCGTCGGACATGGCGTCGGCCGCGCCACGCGAAGAGCAGCAGGAACAACCGCAGCAGCAAAACCGTCCGCGTCTCGGCGTCGCCGTGCGTGCGCTGACTCAGGACGAACAGCAGCAAGCGCAGCTGCCGGGCGGCGTGGTGGTGCAGCAGTCCACCGGTCCGGCCGCCGAAGCCGGCATTCAGGCGGGCGACATCATTGTTGCCGTCGACGGCAAGGTGATTCACGGCGTCGAGCAACTGCGCCGCATGATCGCTCAGGCGGACGACAGCGTGTCTGTCACCGTGGTGCGCGATGGTGAACAAGCATCGGTCGACGTAACGCTTGGCTGATGAGTAGAATCCGCCGGTGCAATGCCGGCGGCGGGCACGACGCGCTGCTGTGGCGCGCGTGCCTCAGTTGGACGGGTGGCCCCCCTCAGCGTGAGACGTGCTTTGCGAGACGTTCCGCGGCTCGTCGGGCCCGCCCCCCAATGCGACGTAAAGCGACACCCCGTTCTGCAAAGCCGTCGCCCGAAGCTGGATCAGCTGCTGCTCGGCGGCAAACTGATTGCGTCGCGCATCGACCACCTCGAGATAGATCGAGATCCCATTTTCGTAGCGCAGCTCCGCCGTTTCGGCCAGTTGCCGCTGCGCCTGCACCGCCTGTTCCTGCGCCGCGATCTGTTCCTTGTAGCGTTGTCGCGCGACCAATGCGTCGGACACTTCACGAAACGCGTTCTGCACCGTGCGCTGATAATCGGCGACCAGTTCGTCGCGTCGCGCGCGCGCCTGCGATAGTTGCGCCTGGCGCTGTCCCGCATCGAAGATCGGCATGCCGACCAGCGCGCCGAACGACCACGCCTGCTTGGCCGGCACGAACAGATCGCCGAGTTCGGGCGACACATATCCGAAGCTACCCGTCAGCGCGATGCGTGGAAAGAAGTCCGCGCGAGCGGCGCCGATGTCGGCATTGGCTGCGCGCAGTTGCTGCTCGGCCTGCTGGATGTCCGGCCGGTCGATCAGCAGTGCGGAGGGCAGGCCCGCATCGAGCTCGCGGAACTGCGCGGCGTCGGCGATCGGCGGCGCCGGCGGTAGCGGCCCGCTGAGGGGCCCGCCGATCAGCACCTCGAGCAGATGGCGCTGCTGCGCGGTGGTCCGTTGCAGCTCGGCCAACTGCGTCTGCGCCTGCGTGACCAGAATGACCGCCTGGTCGTAATCGACCATCGACGTGACGCCCGCGTCGAGCCGCATCTTCGCGACTTCCAGCGCGTAGCGCCGACTGTCGAGCGTCCGTTGTGCAAGCTCGATGCCTTCCTCGCCCGAGCGGATCGCGTAGTAGTTCGACGCGACATTGCCGATCAGCGACAAACGAAACGCGTGCTGCGCGTCGACGGTGGCCAGATATCGACGCCGCGCGGCTTCGCTGGTGTTGCGCACGCGCCCCCAGAAGTCGAGTTCGAACGACGTCACCGCGGCCTGCACGTTGTACTGGTTGAACTGGACCGAGATGTCCGTGTTGTCGAACTCGGGATCGATCGAACCGAGCGGCGCCCTGGTGCGGGTCGCACCCGCGTTCGCATTGACCTGCGGCAAACGCGCGGCGTTCTGGATGCGATAAAACGCGCGCGCCTGCTCGATGTGCGCGATCGACGCGGCGAGATCGCGGTTGTGCTCGAGCGCCGCCTCGATCAGCAGCTTCAGTTGCGGATCGGCGAAGAAGGTCTGCCAGTCGACTTCGTTTGCCAGATGCGCGGTCGCCGGATTGGCGGTCTCCGTCGTGTCGAAACGATCCGCGATCGGCAATTGGGGCTGCTGATAGTTCGGCGCAAAGTTACAGGCGGCGAGCGAGCAGCAGAAGAGGGGCAGCACCAGGCGCACATGAAGGCATTTACGCATCGCGCTGCCCTCCACCCGAATCGCGCGGCATGGCCGTCGGCAGATCGTCATCGTCGAGATCGATGCTGCGTTTCTTGCGGCTCAGCCAGCGTCGCGCGGCGACATAGAACAGCGGCGTAAAGAAGACGCCGAACATGGTCGCGGTCAGCATGCTGCCCATCACGCCGGTGCCGACCGCGCGGCGGCTCGCCGCGCCCGCGCCGGTCGCGAGCACGAGCGGCAGCATGCCCAACACGAACGTGACGCTCGTCATCAGAATCGGGCGCAGACGCTGCTGTGCGCCGCTTTTGGCGGCGGCTAGCGCGTCCCTTCCTTCGGATTCCTCCTTGATCGCAAATTCGACGATGAGGATGGCGTTCTTCGCGGCAAGGCCGATGATCGTCACGAGGCCGATGTTGAAATACACGTCCGCGGACAGTCCACGCAGCATCGTCAACAGTACCGCGCCGATCACGCCGAACGGGATGATCAGCAACACCGCGACCGGAATCGCCCAGCTCTCGTACAGCGCCGCGAGCAACAGGAACACGACCACGAGCGACAGCCCGAGCAGCATGCCGATCTGGCCGCTCGCCTGTTTTTCCTCGAGCGCGGTGCCGGTCCATTCGTAAGTCAGGTTGCCGGTCAACACGTGCGACGCGATGCGCTCCATTTCGGCGATCGCCGCGCCGCTCGAGCGGCCGGGCGCGGCCTGACCCGACAGCGTCGCGGATGGAAAGCCGTTATAACGTTCGAGCTGCTGCGGTCCGGAAATCCAGCGCACGCGCGTGAACGCCGAGAACGGCACCATCTCGCCGCGGTTATTGCGCAAGCGCAGCGAAGTCACGTCCTCGGCACGCATGCGTTGCTCGGCGTCCGCCTGCAACAGCACGCGCAGCACGTTGCCCTCGAACACGAAGTCGTTCACGTAGTTCGAGCCGAACGTCAGCGCAAGCGCCTGGTTGACCTGACCGATTTGCAGGCCTAACGCGCGCGCCTTCACGCGGTCGATCTCGACATACAGTTGCGGCGCTTCCGGCATGCCCTCGGTGCGCACACCCGCGAGAAGGGGGCTTTGCGACGCCTCGATCATCATCCGCCGCGCGGCCTGTTGCAGCGCTTCGCCGCCGATGCCGCTGCGATCCTGGATCTTCATCGTGAAGCCGGTCGCGTTGCCGAGCGACGGAATCGGCGGCGGGTCGAGCGCAAAAATGATCGCCTCGGGAATCTGCCGAAACGCCGCATTCGCGCGACGCACCAGCGCGCTCGCCGAATTGGCCTCGCCCGAGCGCTCGTCCCACGGCTTCAGATCGACGAACGACAGAGCCGCCGATTGCCCCTGGCCAAAGAAGCTGAAGCCCGTCACGGACGCGACGTTGCGCACTTGCGGCTGAGTTCGCAGAAACGCCTCGACCTGGTCGATCGCGTGCTGCGTGCGCTGGTCGGTCGAGCCCGGCGGGCCGGTATACGTGATGAAGATATGTCCCTGGTCCTCGGTCGGCAGAAAGCCGGTCGGCAGCCGCGTGAAGAAAAACACGGTGATCGCGCAGGCCGCGACGAACACCAGCAGCCAGCGCAGCGGCGAGCGCAGCATCGCATCGACGCCCACGATATAGCGTGTGGTGCCCGCGTCGAGCCCACGATTGAAGCCGTCGAACACGCGATGCAGCAGACGCGAAGCCGCGTTCTTCGGCCGCTCTTTGGCGGCCGCCTCGCTGCGCAACAGCGCCGCGCACAACGCCGCGCCGAGTGTCAGCGCCAACATCGTCGACAGCAGGATCGACACCGCGAGCGTGACCGAAAACTGCCGGTAGATGCCGCCCGTCGAGCCCGGAAAAAACGCCATCGGAATGAACACCGCGACGAGCACCAGCGTACTCGCGATCGCCGCGCCCGATATCTGCCCGATCGCCTTCACCGTTGCGCGCGGCGCGCCGAGCCCTTCCTCGCGCATGATGCGCGCGACGTTTTCGACGACGACGATCGCGTCGTCGTTGAGGATACCGATCGCGACCACCATGCCGAACAGCGACAGAATGTTGATCGACAGCCCGAACAGGTAGAGTCCCGCGCACGTGCCGATCAACGCGATCGGCACCACGATCGTCGGGATCACGGTCGCGCGCCAGTCCTGCAGGAACAGGAACACCACGACCGTCACGAGCAACAGCGCCTCGACCATCGTGCGGATCACGCCATGCACCGAGGTCGTGATGAACGGCGTGGTGTCGAACGGCACGGTCCACACGACGCCGCGCGGGAAGATCGGCTGCAATTCGGCCATGCGCTGGCGCACCGCGTTGGCGACTGCAAGTGCGTTCGCGCCGCTCGCGAGCTGGATCGCGATCCCGGCCGACGCCTTGCCGTTGACGGTCAGGCGGTTGCCGTAGCTGTCGTTGCCGAGCTCGACGCGCGCGACGTCGCCCACCCGCACGGTCGAGCCATCCGGATTCGCGTGCACGATGATTTCGCGGAACTGCTCGGGCGTCGTGAAGCGGCTTTGCGTGACGATCTGCGCGGTGAACTCGGAGCCCGGCGCGATCGGCTGATCGCCGAGGCTGCCGCCGGCGGTCTGGCTGTTCTGCTCCTGGATCGCCTGCAACACCTCGCTGGCCGACAGCCCAAAGCCCGCGAGCTTGCGCGGATCGAGCCAGATCCGCATCGCGTACGACGAGCCGAACAGCTGCACGTCGCCGACGCCGTCGATACGGCGCAGCTCGTTGACGATGTTGTTCGACGCGAAGTTGCCCATCGCGACGGCGTCGGTGGTGCCGTCGGTCGCCTGCAGTGCAAGCAGCATCAGAAAGCCCGACGACGCCTTCGTCACGCTCAAGCCGATCTGACGGACTTCGAGCGGCAGGCGCGGTTCGACGCGGCTCAGACGGTCCTGCACCTGAGTGCGCGCGATGTCGAGATTGGTGCCGGGCTTTAGCACCACGGTGATCTGCATCGTGCCGTTCGAGCGGCTCACCGACGACATGTACAGGAAATTCTCGATGCCGTTCATCTCGTCTTCGACGATCGACGTGACGGTACGCTCGAGCGTGCTCGCGTCCGCGCCGCTGTAGACCGCGCTGATGGTGAGCGACGGCGGAGCGACGTCGGGGTACTGCTCGACCGGCAGCAGCGCGAGCGCGATCGAGCCGAACAGCACGATGAAAAGGGCGATGACCCACGCGAAGACCGGCCGGGCGACGAAGAATCGATTCATCGGCGAGCCCGTCAGTGCGCGCTCGAAGCGGGAGCGGAGGACGCGGCCGAATGCGCCGCTGGCGACGCATCAGGGGCGGGCCGCGCGTCGACCCGTTGACCGGGCTGCACCTTCTGCCAGCCATCGACGATCAGGCGCTCGCCGGGCTTCAGACCGTCGCGCACGGTCCAGAGTCCTTCGCCCTGTTCGCCGAGATCGATATTGCGGCGGACCACGGTGCCGTCGTCGGCGACCAACGCAACGCTTGCAATGCCGTTGTCGAGCTGCACCGCGCGCTCGGGAATACGGATGCCCTGCGCATTGCCCGCCGCGATGATGCGCCCGCGCACGAACTGCCCCGGCAACAGCGTGCGGTCCGGATTCGCGAACTGCGCGCGCACCGTCTGCGTACCGGTCGACGGATCGACGACGAGATCGGCGAAGTCCAGAAAACCGCGCTCGTTGTAGACCTGGCCGTTGGCAAGGATCAGTTGCACCTCGACGTGCTTCATGCTGGTCGGCTTGCGCGCGCCCGACTGGATCTGCTGCTCGACGTCGAGCATCGCGGTATTCGACTGCGTGAACACCGCGTTGATCGGCGTCAGTTGATTGACCTGCGTGAGCAGCGTGGCGGCGCCCGCGCTGACGAGCGCGCCTTCGGTGACGAGCGCGCGGCCCGCGCGTCCGGCGATCGGCGTGCGCACGATGCAGCGATCGAGCCGCAATTGCGCAAGCGAGACCGCAGCTTGCGCATCGGAGACATTGGCCTGCGCCTGCTGCATGGTCGCGAGCGCGGCGTCGTATTCCTGCGCGCTGACTGCATGACGGCCGACGAGCGGCTTGAACCGGTCCACCACCGACGCCGCGTTGTCGCGCACGGCGGTCGCGCGCGTGAGCGCGGCCTGCGCCTGCTGCAACTGCGCGCGATAGTCGCTCGCGTCGATCTGGAAGAGTGGGGCGTTGGCCGGCAGGTCCGTGCCTTCCTGATAGAGCGTGCGCTGGACGATGCCGTCGACGCGCGCGCGAATCTCGGCGGTGCGCACGGCCTCGATGCGGCCAGGCAACTCGACGATATCGGCAACAGGGGTGGTGGAAACCGTTTCGACCAGCACGGGAACCGGTGGCATCGACGCGGCGGTGGGAGTCTGCGACCGGTCGTTGCAGGCGGCAAGCAGGAGCGGCAAACCGGTGATCAGAAGCGATACGGCACGACTACGCAGGCGGAGTGCGGAGCAAAGCAAGAGAAACTCCTTTGATCAAGGCAGTCTTTTTTGCGCGTGAGATCGGTGACGGTTTTAACGGTTTGCGGTCGAATTAACTATTCAGAACGTGTGTGGGTACGTTAATGCGGGGAAAAGATTTCTGTTGATCCTACCGTGTCTGGGTGGCTTGTCAATTTATTCTTGGTGGTCGCGAGTGAAATGGACTCGCAAGGACCGGGCGGCGGACGCAGCGGTCACGAGCGGGGGATTCCCGCTCGCAGACGAGATCTTGAATGGCAATTGTCAATTACATGTCAATTGCCATCCAGCAATTGCCGCAATTCAAAGGCATGCGATTGTCATCGAAATCGATGCGACTGAAAATAATATTCCGAGTCGCCACACACTCACGTACGTTTGCGCTCCGGATGCCGCAACACCGAATGGTTGCGGCCGTATGACAGATAAATCGTCATGCCGATCACGAGCCACACGACGAGCCGCAGCCACGTGACGAGCGGCAAGCCCACCATCAGCAGCAGGCAGAACAGGATGCCGAGCACTGGCACGACCGGGACGCCGGGCGCCCGGAATGGACGCGTCGCCTCGGCGTCGCTGCGCCGCAGATAGATCACCGCGCCGCACACGAGGACGAACGCGAACAGGGTGCCGATGCTGACCATCTCGCCGAGCACGCCGATCGGTGTCAGCGCCGCGACGATCGCGACGACGGTGCCGATCAGGATCTGACTCAGATAGGGTGTATGCAGACGCAGATGGACCCTCGAGAAAAAGTGCGGCAACAAACCGTCTTGCGACATCGTGAAGAAGATGCGGCTTTGTCCATAGAGCAGCACGAGTATCACGGTGGTCAGCCCCGTCAACGCGCCGATTTTGATCAGGATCGAGAACCACGTGAGCCCGATCGCGTCGACGCCCTTGGCGATCGGATCAGGAACGTTCAGCTCGGGGTACGCAACGAGGCCGGTCAGCACGCCGGCGACGAGGATGTACAGCACCGTACAGATGATCAGCGAGCCGAGAATGCCGATCGGCATGTCGCGCTGCGGCTGTCGCGCTTCCTGCGCGGCGGTCGACACCGCATCGAAGCCGATGAACGCGAAGAACACCACGGCCGAGCCGCGCAGAATACCGCTCATGCCGAAACTGCCGAACTGGCCGGTATTGGCAGGAATGAACGGATGCCAGTGTTCCGGCTTGATGAAAAACACGCCGACGGCGATAAACGCGACCACCACGGTCAGCTTGATCGCGACCATCACGTTGTTGAGCCGTGCCGACTCCTTGGTCCCCAACACGAGCAACGTGGTCAGGATCGCGATGATCAACACCGCCGGCAGGTTGATCACGCCGGTGACCGTCGAGCCATCGGCCAGTTTGACGACGGTGCCGGGGGCGGCGGCGAGGGTAGGTGGAATGTCGATGCCGACGTTGCGCAACAGGCTCACGATATAGCCGGACCAACCGACCGCGACGGTCGCGGCGCCCATCGCGTACTCGAGGATCAGGTCCCAGCCGATGATCCACGCGAAGATCTCGCCGAGCGTCGCATACGTGTACGTGTAGCTGCTCCCGCACACGGGCAGCATCGCCGCAAGCTCCGAATAGCACAGGCCGACGAACGCGCACGCGATGCCGCCCAGCACGAACGACAGCGTGATGGCCGGCCCCGCGAACTGCGCGGCGGCGGTCCCCGTCAGCACGAAGATGCCTGCGCCGATGATCGCGCCGATGCCCATCGCGGTGATACTCGTCGCGCCCAGCGTTTTCGCCAGGTGACGGCCTTCTTCGGCGTCGGCGCTGGCGACGATATCAGCAACGGTTTTGCGTGCCATGTAACCGGTATCGGCCATGATAAGTCGTCCCTTTTCAGTGTTGATCAGGCACGAACCGGTTAGGCTGCCATCGGCTCGCGGAGCACGACAAAAACATCCGTCGCCGCGCACGGCAATGGCCACGGCAAGTGCGGAGAAAGCGTCTAACGGAAAATTCAGTCTATGCCGGATTAAGGGCAAAGTGAAATCCGCTTGCTTTGTCGGCGCGATAGGGCAGTGCGATGGCTGGCGCGCGCAGCGCCGGGCGCGCCGCGGGCCGCGGTGCATTTGTGCATAGCGATCGAAAGCAAGGCCTCTGGTTCGATTCAGGAAAACTTACGATGTGCGATTGCGGAATCGGCAAGCAAACGTGGACGAATTTCAGGCTTGCGGGGCGGACCTCAGCCGATCCGTCCGCGCCGCAGCACGCTGCTCAGACCGAGCGAGTGGCCTGGGTCGTAGTAATGAATGAGGAGTGTGCGCCGCTGTCCGTTCTGTACGTCGAAGTTCGCATGCTGAAGTGCGAAGCCGTTGAATTCATAGACGCTGCCCGGCTTGACCGGAATCCGCTTGCAGTTGCCGACACGCAGATCATGCAAGGTATGCCAGCTGCGCCAACTGAGCGGCAGGCCGTGCAGGAAGCCATGGCGTATCTTGCAGATCACGTTGGTCAGCGTCGTTACGGACAGGCGCGGCTTGCGGTACATCACGAGGTCGCCGTTGTGAACTCCGTCGGGTGCGATCTGAAGCGGAATCAGCAGCGTCAGCAAGTGCGAGTCGTAGTGGCGGCAGTGGCTCTCGGTCAACGAAGTCTTGCTCGCACAGCGCAGTACGTGGAACGGCTCAGTCGGCAAGTTTGTCTGACCGAACTTCGCAGCCATTGCGCGCGCATTCGCGCAGATCGACTGTTCGAGTTCGCGAAAGGCCTGACCGCGACGCAGCATCTCCGCAATCTCTGCGCCCGACTGCGAGCGCGGTGCCGTCGTGCCAAACAGGTGGTCGATGAACTCGTTGATTTCGACGATCGACACCTGCGGAATCACATCATCAAAAGACCTCAAAGCGACGCTTTTGTCGATTCGAATCTGCTTAGTCTCTGTATGCCCACGCACGTCTGTCAGGGTGTCCATAGCCCAAATTTCCATTCGCTTTTTGTTCTACGACCGTATTGAAAAATATCCCCTCTGAGGCGGGCATAATGTGCGCCAGCGTACATAAGGCCCTCAGGCGATTGAGCTCGATCATTAAATCTAAAGGGGATTTCTCTGACAGCTTTTGTAAATCTCGTTGGGCCGATTTGGAAAATGCTGCGACTGCGACGCTTCAGCTTTGGCCAGGCACGACATCTGAACTTTGGACTAACATGTCAAATGTTGATAATTTATCTTATGTCAAATTGTCGATTCTTCGGAAGAGGCTTCCAGTCTGCATCGCACCGGCCACCGTCGATGCGCGTGCCGCGTGTCAGCCCTCCGCCACAAGCGATGCACACCGATGCCCGGTGGACCATCGCGAATCGTCCGAACCGCGGCTCTTTCGCCTGCCACAACTGACGCCGGGTGCAGCCCGATTCAGTGACCAACAAAACTGGCGCGGCAATTCAATTCCAATTTTTATGGGCGGGCCCAATCAGAGCCATAACGAATTAAGACGCGGCCGTGCGTACAGATTAATTTATGCACGCGACATGCCGAAATTAGACAACTGTTGAATACTGCTTTGCGCACCACGAGAATAAGCTTTGTAGCGAAACCCAATGCCGCTATCGCAGCTCGCGCGGATTTTTTATCGTCGGCTATTGCCTTGTGGCTTAGAGACGTTTCGCATTTCTCTCAACCGGCGAGCGTGTCGTCGTTGAGCGACTGTGAATGGGCTACGTGCATTTCGACGTGGCGTACGGGCGCAAGGTGTTCGCCACCCTCCCACTTGCCGCGATCTGAGATGCATGTTCGAACACGCGCAGACGCTCGGCATCCGCAATCAGTCGCTTCTTCGTCATCGAGCGTCCCGCCGATCCGAAGCCCATCACCTTTTCGTACTCACGCGGCCTGCCGTGCCTGAAGCGATTAAAGAAGTCATCGCCCGGCAGGCCGTTGTCGAGGCTCATCAGGCAGCCATAGTCGAGCGACGCGCAATCGCTCAGTGAGCGCGCCGCGTCCTCCAATGCGCGATAGCGGCTTTGCAACGGTTCGTCGCGACCGAAAAGCGCGTGCAGTTCCTGATAAGTCACGAGTCTTTTGCGTTTCGCGGCGCGCAGTAGCATCGCGGCAATATCGCGGGTCCTATCCATGTTCATGTTGTTCTCCTTACCGCCTGCTTGCAAGCGCCCAATGGCAACCGATGAAAGCGCCGTCAGCTTTTATCGCGGTTATGCGTATCGAGTCGGAAACTGCCCGGCATAAAATATTTCCGGTATTGAACGACGCAGCTAAAATTAAGCGGGTGGTTACTGGATTCGGGCTTCACAACGCCACTCTGCGCGAATGTCCCGTTTACATATAATCCGCTGGAAAACGCCGTGAAGTATTTTCAATCTTCAGCACCTTTTTCGCAGCTTTCCGGCGAATCGCCACCCCGCATCGAAAAAATTCCAATTACATTCGCAAAACAGGAATCCGCGCACTCAAACGGTTCAGTCTTCCGACCTGCTGCCCGCACTTAAAAGCGCCCGACGTCAAGCCGTATGCGGCCTGGCGCTATCCGGGCCGCC
This sequence comes from Paraburkholderia sp. MM5384-R2, assembly GCF_014201025.1. NCBI lineage: Bacteria > Pseudomonadati > Pseudomonadota > Betaproteobacteria > Burkholderiales > Burkholderiaceae > Paraburkholderia > Paraburkholderia sp. MM5384-R2. The sequence goes on along the minus strand of NZ_JACHDI010000005.1, from coordinate 98,271 downwards.
AGAGCGAGCCGACTGTTTAAAATCACGTCAGTCAGGTTAGCAAACGTTAAATTCAATCGCAAGAGAGATATTTAAGATTTTAGAAAGAAAACATCGAGTAACCGCCTTACGGGCGGCTTGCGTGATTTTCTATCAGAGGAAAGACGCGATTGATTTTTTATTCTTTTGGACACAGCGAGCGGCTTTTCGATTATCTGTAGGTGGCGCGCCCTCCTCACTGTCTACCCCATAACCGATTGCAGTCCGGTCAGCGGCCCAACGGCGGAGTTCTCCGATGCATCGACCAAATGACGATTTGCCGACCGTTGCACGGCGTCTCACGGCGGGCAAGAAACTGCTCGACGGCGTTGCTGCGGCCGAAGTCGCGAGACAGATGGGCATGGCCAAGACCACCGTCGAGCGATATCGCAAGCTGTTGGAGCAAGGCGGGCTCGAGGCGCTGAGAAACATGAGCGTCGGTGGCCGCCATTCCGCACTCGCGGTGGCGGATCTGGACTGGTTGGCCCAGGCGCTGAGGGCCTCGCCGCGGGACTACGGCTTCGACGCCGATGGCTGGAGCAATGCGCGCATGCGCGAGCTGATAAGCCGTCAGTTCGGCATTTCGTACTCGCGAGTCTATGTATGGCAACTGGCCACCAGACTCGGCGTGTCTTATCGGCTCGGCCGGAATGCGCAGTAAAACGGCGGCCGTACCCAGCTAAAGCACGCGCGTGCGCATCGGCTCAGGCGCTTTCTCGTACCTTTGGCAGAAACTGCGGCGCCAGTTCGACCTCCGACCATTGGAACGGCAACGCGCCGCGACTGCGCCGCACTTCGCTCACATGAAACCGCACGAGCCGCTGCGCGCCCGCAAATGCCGCGAGTTCGTCGCCGTCCCAGATGATCTCTGCTCGCACCGCCAGACAAAGCAGATCGCCGGTTGCGAAGTCGATAAACAGCAGACCCGCGCGCGGATCGTGCACCAGGTTGCCGATCGTGTTGAAAAAGCGGTTGCCGCTGTAGTCGGGCGTAGTCAGCGTAGTTGCGTCGTCCACGCGCACGAAGCCCGGCGCACCGCCGCGATGGGAAACGTCGATCCCCTTTCCCGGGCCCGCTTCCTCGCTCAGATTCGCGCTGGCGATAAAGAAGGTGTCCGCGCTCGCGAGCAACTCGCGGTCGGCACTGCTCAGAAGCGTGGCGATCTCGGGCTGCGCGCGCGTCGCGGCCGCCTCCCGCTCGATGAAAGACGGCGCGCGGCTCTGGATATACTTCGGGCAATTGCCGAAGCTCTGCATGACTTCAACCTGCAACGTGTCGCCTGCCACGGACCGGACGACGCCATTTGCCCGATTGCGCCGCCGCGTACGCGGCTCGATGCCCAGCGCACCGAGCTGCGCGCCTTCGCGCCAACCCGCGGCGAGCGGATCGCCAGCCAACGTGCCACCTTCGATGCGCAGTGTCCGCGCATCCGGTGACGAGACGAAACCCGGCGCACCCGCACGCAGCGTGGCCCACGGCTGAGCGCTCGCATCGACGCCGCCGATCACGACGAACGGCTGCGCGGCAAAAAACTCGCGATGCTGCTCAGGCATGAATCGGCGAATGCCCCGACGTCCCATCGACTCGGCCACCTCCCGCACACCCGCGCGCTGCTGCGCATCCTGCTCGCCGGCATGAAACGGCGACGCGTCGCCTCCCCAGTTATTCAACGGGACGAACTCGGACATGATCGGACTCCTTTGCAAGATCTGACGCAGCCGTCAACGCGTATCACGCCGCCAGCAAGCCCGCCTTCGTCGAAGGCATCGCGATGAAACGCGGCAGTGCCTCCACGCGCTGCAGCCACGCGCGAATGTTCGGATACGGCTGCAACGACACGCCGCCCTCGGGCGCGTGAGCGATATACGTGTGCGCGGCAATGTCGGCGATCGTGACGTGCGCGCCAGCCACGAACGGCTTACCGGCAAGCTCCTCGTCGATCACGTCGAACAGCTTGACGGCGATCTGCTTCGCACGTTCGTGGTCGAGCGGCGCGCCGAACACGGTCACGAGCCGCGCCGCGCACGGCCCGTAGGCGATCTGGCCAGCCGCGAGCGACAGCCAGCGCTGCACCGCCGCGGCGCCGCGCGGATCGCCCGGCAGCCACGATGCGTCGCCATAGCGCTTCGCCAGATAGACCAGAATCGCGTTCGAATCGAACAGCGTGAGCTCGCCGTCCTGAATCGTCGGCACCTGACCGAATGGGTTCAGCGCGAGGTACTCGGGCTTGCGGTTGTCGCCCGCCTTCATGTTCAACTCGATGACCTCGAACCGCAGATCGAGCAGCGTCAGAAACAGCTTCACGCGATGACCGTGGCCTGAAAGCAGCGTCGTATACAGCTTGATAGGCTCGGCGGGTCTGACAGCGGGCATGGATGGCTCCGGATACGTTGAATGACACGCCCAGCATACGGCGTAGGCACTGTCGCGCGGAAGCCCGATAATCCGGGAAACACAGTCAAGCGAGAATGGACAATCGATCATGGCCGATGTGCGCAACGTGAACCTGAACCGCCTCGCGATCTTCGTCGCGGTCATCGACGCGGGCTCGCTGAGCGCCGCCGCGACGCGGCTCGGGCTCGCGAAGACGATGGTCAGCACGCACATGCAGAGGCTCGAGGCGGAGGTCGGCGCGAGCCTGCTGGTGCGCACCACCCGGCGGCTCGGCGTCACCGAGGCGGGCCGCACGTTCTATGAGGCGAGCGTGAAGATTCTGCGCGCCGCCGAGGACGCGCTGAACGCGCTCGGCGGGGAAACCTCACCGGTGCGCGGCACGCTGCGCGTCAGTGCGCCGAACGACTACGGCACGCTCGTCGTCGCGCCCGCGCTGGTCGAACTGCGCCGCACGCATGCGCAGCTCGACGTCGAGCTGCTGAGCAGCGACCGCTACGTCGATCTGATCGCCGATGGCATCGATGTAGCAATCCGGCTTGGTCGCCTCGCGGATTCCAACTATCGCGCGGTGAAGCTCGGCAGCTTCGTCAAATGGCTCGTCGCGAGTCCGGAGTTCCTGCGGACCTGGGGCATGCCGGGCACGCCGGCCGCGCTGGAGACGCTGCCCTATTGCGCGTTGTCGGTGCTGCCGCATCCGTTGACGCTCGATTTGCGGCACGTCGACGGCAAGATCGCGAGTGTGCGCTGCGCGTCCGCGTTGCGCGTCAACACGGCCGATGCCTGCCGCGCGGCGACGCTCGCGGGCGGCGGCATCGGTCTGTTGACGGATTTTTCGATCGCGGACGACGTCGCGGCGGGACGGCTGATCCGGCTGCTGCCCGAATGGGCGAGCGCACCGGCGAGCATTCAGGCCGTGTTCCCGCCGACGAGTCACCCGCCGGCGAAGGTGCGCGCGTTGATCGATACGCTGAAGCGAAGGCTCGCGGCGGAGCCCGCGGATTAGCACGGCAGATCCTCCTGGCGCTCCCATTCCAGCGCAACGGCGGTTAGCTTCTATCCGCGTTATCGCCCGATTTGCTCTACTGCGACGATGCGCGCCGCACCCCGCGGCCTCGCCTGATCGTCAATGTGGAGAGCTTATGTCCGCCATTTCCCGTCCTGCTCAAGGGGTTCTCACCGTCGCGTGTCCGAGCGCGGCGGGCCAGGTTGCCGCCGTCGCTGGCTTTCTCGAACGGCATCGTTGCTATGTCGACGAACTCACCGTATTCGACGACGAACTGAGCGAGCGCTTTTTCGTGCGCTGCGTGTTTCACCACGTCGATCGCGACGATGCGCTGCAGATCGCCACGTTGAAGCAGGAATTCGCGCCGATCGCCGAACGCTTCCGGATGACGTGGGCGATCCACGATCTGTCGAGCCGGCCGAAAGTTTTGATCATGGTTTCCAGGCTCGAACACTGTCTCGCCGACCTGCTGTTTCGCTGGCGCATGGGCGAACTGAAGATGGACATCGTCGGCATCGGCTCCAATCATCGCGATCTCGAACCGCTCGCGCGAGCGCACGGCCTGCCGTTCCATCATCTGCCGATTACAGCCGACACGAAGCCACAGCAGGAAGCCGGCCTGCTCGAGCTGTTCGATACGTCCGGCGCGGAACTGCTGATTCTCGCGCGCTACATGCAGATCCTGTCCGCCGAAACGAGCCGGGCGCTCGCCGGGCGCGCGATCAATATCCACCATTCGTTCCTACCCGGTTTCAAGGGAGCGAGACCGTATCATCAGGCCCATGCGCGCGGCGTCAAGGTAATCGGCGCCACCGCGCATTTCGTCACCGACGATCTCGACGAAGGTCCGATCATCGAGCAGGGAGTCGAACCGGTCGATCACTCGTACAGCCCCGAACGGCTGCTGACGACCGGACGCGACGTCGAATGCATTACGCTCGCGCGCGCGGTCAAGGCGTTCGTCGAGCGGCGTGTGTTCATCAACGGCGAGCGCACCGTCGTGCTGCGGTAAACAGAAAAACGCCGCTGAAAAGCGGCGTTTTCGTGTGCTGCGCCGACGCCTGGCCGAGTTACTTCACCCAGCTATCCACCCGGTCCGCATGCGCGCTGACCCACGCGTCGGCCGCTGCAGCCGGCTTTTCGCCATTCTGCGTGGCCAGCATCACAGTGTCGATCTCGCCCGGCTTCCATTGGAACTTCTTCAGGAACGCGACCACTGTCGGCGCTTTTTTCTCGAGCTCGGGATTCACCACGCTATCCACGTGCTCGGCTTCACCGAATACCTTCTTCGGATCGTCGAGGAATTTCAGCTTGTACTTGGCGAACATCCAGTGCGGCTTCCATCCGGTCACGATGATCGGCTTGCTGGCCGCCTCCGAGCGCGCCAGTTCGGCGGTCATCGCGCTTCCGGAACTCGGCATCAGCTGATAGTCGAGCCCATAGGCCTTGATCGCCTCGCTGGTTTTCTGCATCACACCCGCGCCGGCGTCGATGCCGACGATGCGCGCGCCGAACTCCGCCTTCTTCGCCTGCAGATCGCCGACGCTCTTCACGTCCGCGTTGTCCGGCACGATCAGACCGATCTTCGCGTCGTTGAAGTTCGGCCCGAGGTCGACCACCTTGTCCTTGAAGTTGTTCCAGTAGGCGCCGTGCGTGACCGGCAGCCACGCGGACAGCGTCGCGTCGAGATCGCCGCGCGCCACGCCCTGCCACATCACGCCGGCCGCCACCGGCACCAGTTGCACCTGATAACCGAGGCGTTTTTCGATCACCTCGGCGGCCACGTTCGAGGTCGCCACGCTATCGTCCCAGCCCTCCACGTAACCGATCTTGATGGTCGGCTTCGAATCGGCCGACACGCCCGCACTGACCGCCGCCAGCATCACCCCCAACGCGCTTGCCACCACTATCTTTCCGATCAGTCTCATCGACGTTCTCCCGTTGATCCATTTGCCCATTGACGCGTTTGCCATCGAACCGCACATCGCGTATTTAGAATCGCCAACCAGAATTGCCGGGTAGCGTTGTTTTGCGACATCCAGTTGTCCGCATGCGACTTCCACGCAATTCCGCCCTGTGTTTGCCGTGTTCTTGCGGTGTTATCAGTCGTATTACTTGTCGACGACGAGATCGGTCAGCGGCTTGCTACAGCACAGCAGCACCATGCCCTGATCGATCTCGCGCTGACGGATACCGCCCGCGTGCTTCATCGCCACTTCGCCGGACACGAGCTTCACCTTGCAGGTGCCGCACATGCCTTGCGTGCACGACGCCGGCAGCCGCACGCCCGCCTGCTTCGCCGCATCGAGCACATGCTGGCCGCCGCCGCACTCGATCTCGCGATGACTGCGCGTAAAGCTCACCTTGAAACGCGTGGCGGTTTCGGCCGGCGCGCACGCATCGCTCAGCGTGTGCGCGAAATGCGCTTCGGCCAATTGTGCGGCCACTTCGCTGACGGTCTCGAACGAGAAGCTTTCCTCGTGGTAGTGCTGGCGATCGAAGCCGCCTTCATCGAGCAGATCGCGCACCGCCTGCATATACGGCGCGGGGCCGCACGTGAAAATCTCGCGCTCCAGAAAATCCGGCGCGATCAGTTTCAGCAGCGGCAGCGTCAGAAAGCCGGTGATGCCGGGCCAATTGGTGCGCGTGCCCACGCGTTCGCAGACGAACGCGGTGCGGAAATGCGCCTGATTGGCGGCGATCAGATCGAGCTCGCGCGCGAAGATGATGTCGTCCGGCGTACGCGCGCTGTGCACGAAGACGATATCGCTGTCCTCGCCGAGTTCATGATGCGCGCGGCTCATCGACATCAGCGGCGTGATGCCCGAGCCCGCCGACAAAAACAGCAACTTGCGCGCCGGATGCCGCGCGCAGGTGAATTCGCCGGCTGGGCCCAGCACGCGTACCTGCATACCGGCATGCAGGTGGTCGTGCAGCCAGTTGGACACCGGGCCGCCCGGCACGCGCTTGACGGTGATCGAAATCGTATGCGGCCGGGTGGGCGCAGACGAGATCGTATAGCAGCGATTGACGCGCTCGCCGTCAATCTCCAACTCCAGCGTGATGAATTGCCCCGGCTCGAACACGAACGCCCGACCGGATGGCGCGCGGAAGAAGAAACTCTTCACGTCGTGCGTTTCGCTGCGGACCTGGCAGCACTCCAGCGTATCGTCGGCGTCGCTGTTCCAGCGCGCCGGCAGCGCGTCCCAGAAGCGCGGCTGCGTGACGCGGCTCGGCGCGTCAGCTGGATTCTGCGAAGTCTGCTCGATGTCCGCTTGAAACATGGCCTGATCGCGCATCATGGTTGTCCCCCCGCTCCTCATTGCGGTCTGGCGCTCAGCGCACGAACGACACGACTTTCTCGTCGTGCACCGCCCGTGGGTTCGCGTCGTAATCCGCGAGACGGCCGATATACCACTCGCAGAACTTTTCGACGAGTCCTTCGGTGAACGGCGAATAAGGACCCGGCTCATACGCGCTGCTCGTCGCGCCGCGCTGCGAATATTCGACGAGCGCGCGATCCTGGTCGTTGGTCGCGCGCCACACGGCGGTCAGATTGTCGACGTCGTAATCGATGCCTTCGCGCGCGTCCTTGTGCACGAGCCATTTGGTGCGCACCAGCGTCTTGCCGGCCGACAGCGGAATCACCGAGAAACTGACGATGTGGTCGCTCATGAAGTGATGCCACGAGTTCGGCTGGGTCCAGAACGACAGGCCGCCGAGATCCGCGTGCCTGAAACCGCCGAGCAGCTTCTTCGAGGCGACCTTCGCGTCGAGCGTCTGCGATTCGCCGTCGCGATCGAGCGGCAGACGTTGCGTACGAAACCCGGTGACCAGGTCGGCGAGCCGCTCGATTTCCGCCGACGGCAACTGCATCGCCTCCCACTGCGCGGTGCGGCGCGCGACCGTCGTCTCGAACGCGGCCATGCCCTCCTCGTTCGCCGGCGTGCGCTGATAACCGAAACCGTATTCGTACAGCGAGATGGTCAGCTCCGGATGGTTCGCCACGCAGTGATAGCACTCGCGATTGTTTTCCATCGTCAGCTTCCAGTTGCCCTCCTCGATGATGTCGATCGACGCGGCGATCTTGCAGCCGGCCAGATCGTGCGGCAACAGATACGGTTCCATCGCGGCGCGCATCACGGCGAAATCGGCGGGCGGCTGCTCGGCGAGGCAGATGAAAATCAGTCCGGCGAGATTTTCGACATGCACCGCTTTCAGACTATGTTTGCAGCGCTCGAACTGCTCGCCCATGTGCTCGGCGAACATCAGGTCGCCATTGAGGCTATACGTCCAGCTGTGATACGGACAGACGATATTGCCGAGCGAGCCCTTGCCGGTATTGCACAGACGCGCGCCGCGGTGGCGGCATACGTTATGAAACGCACGCACCCGCATGTCGTCGTCGCGCACGATCAGGATCGAATCGTCGCCGATCTCGGCCGTCACATAGTCGCCCGGCTCGGGCACGTCTGGCTCGACCGCGACCTGAATCCAGTGCTGACGGAAAATCGCATCGATGTCGAGCGCGAAGATGGGCTCGCTGGTATAGAACGGCGCTTCCAGTGTGTAATTCTGCTTGCGGCGTTCGATCATTGCGCGAACGTCTGCGGAAACTTTCATTGTGTGCTCCGTTGCGTGTCACGTCTGGCGCCGCGCCAGGCCCTCCTGGTCGCATGCTGGCCCGAGCCGGAATTCAGTAATCCACCAGTTGATGCTCGCGCAAATACGCGAGTATCACTTGTGCTTTTTCGACGGAACTCCCTTCAATTACGACGCTGCCGCCGCGGCTCTCGGTCGTCGTCGCCGACAGCATGCGCGCGTGGCCCGAGCGCTTTTCGGCGGCGGCGAGGCGCACCGGTTTCGCTGTGGCGGGGCCGATCGTCCATGCGGACTGTTCGGGAGTGGCGCCGTGCCGCGCGTCGGCGACCGGCGCGACGGCGCGCTCGATCGTGCCTTCGCGCATCCGTGCATAGGCGTACGACGTCGCGACGTTCGCGAGCGGATGCACGGCAACCAATGCCGGCAGCCGCACTTCGACGCGCCGTCGCAGGCCCTTCGGCATGAACTGCCGGACCTGCGCTCGACCGTCGCGCAGCGCCAGATCGACGGCGCCGCCGACGAGCGGCACCGCCAGCGCATGCGCGACGCGATACGGCAGCATGCCGCTATCGAAACCGCCTTCGGCGCGCGTGCCGGTCAGCACCAGTTCGTAGCCACGCAAACGCCCGGCGAGTTGCGGAGCAGGATCGGCGTCGGGCGGCATCTCGAGCACTTCGATCGAACGCGCGCCGAGCGCCAGATACTCGTTCAACGCGGCGTTCGACGGATCGCCCGCATGCAGCACGTCGAGCGTCGCGCCATGCGTTCTGACGAGCGACAGCGCCAGCGTCAACGCCGCCGCATCGTTGCGGCTGTAGCGCGCGACGCCGCTGACCGGGTGACGTCCGACTGAAACCAGCACGGCGATCTTCATGCGAGCACTCCTTCGGCAAGCTTGCCCGGCCGCAGCAGCGCGGCCGAGGTGGCGCGGGCACCGCGCGCCGCGGCCGCCGCCTCGTCGAGCGCCGCGATGGTTTCCTGCGCGTCGGCGATCACGGTCAGATTCGCGCGCTTCGCGATCGGCGCGCTCGCGTCGAGATTCACCGCGATCACATGGCGGCAATCCTTGATGCCTTGCAGATGCTGCACCGCCCCCGAGATGCCGAACGCGATATACACGCTCGCCTCGACGGTCTTGCCGGTCGCGCCGATCTGCTTGTCGCGCGTGAACTTGCCGTCGTCGACGGCAACCCGGCTGGCACCGATCGCCGCGCCGAGGGTCGTCGCGAGTCGCTCGAACGCGGGCACGTCGCTGACGCCGTTGCCCGCCGACACGATGAAATCCGCCTCCTCCAGCGCGACCTGCGCCGCGTCGATTTCGTCGATGCCGAGATCGCATATCGCGCGTTGCGAGACCGTGCTGTCCGCTTCGCGCTCGAAGCGCCACGCGACCCGCTCGCCCGCGCCGACGAACGGCAGCTTCGGATCGACCGCATTCGGCTCGAGCAGCACGACCTCGGGCAGCGCGCGGCTGGCGAGCGCCGAATTCGCGCGAATATAGGTGCACGCGTGCCCGGCATCGATCTCGACGACGTGCGTCGCGACGCTTGCATCGGCCGCCGCCGCATAGCGGCGGCCGAGGTCGCCGTCGCCGGTCGCGTTGTCGGGCAGCAAGACATGGGCTGGCGCATAGGCCGCGACGCAGGCCGCCAGCGCATTCAGTTCATCGTCCGGCGCGTACGTGCGGCGATCGAACATCGGCAATTCGATCAGCTTGTCGGCGCCGAGCGCGGCGGCATCGCCGGCGAATTCGCCGAACACCAGCAGCACGACTTCGGTGTGCGTGTCCGCGATCAGCGCGGCGGCGGCGAGCGTCTGGCGCGCGTGTTCATCGAGCGCGCCGCGATCCGTGTGCGCCGCGACCAGCAGCACATGGCGCGGCGCGGCCGTCGTGCGGCGCGGCTTCGGCTGTTCGCGATGCCCGGCATGACGCGCATCAGCCAGCGACGCACTGCCGCCGGCGTCCGCGATGCCAACGACGCCGAGCGTGATGCGCCTGAGTCCTTGTGCCGTCACCGTGAACGGCCGGCGCGGATCGATTCGTTTGAGCGTATTCATCATCGCGTTACTCCAGCGCCGCGGCGACCAGTTCGGCGACGTCCAGCACTTCCGGTCGCGGCCCCACCACGCCTTCGAGCATCGCGGTGCAATTCGGACAGCCGACCGCGACGATCTCCGCGCCGCTCGCGCGCGCGTCGTCGATACGGATGTCGGGAATCCGCCGTTTGCCCGGGATATCGGTCAACGGTGCGCCGCCACCGCCACCGCAGCAGCGTCCACGCAGGCCGTGACGCTCCATCTCGACCACCTTGATGCCGATGCTCTTCAGCACCCGGCGCGGCGCTTCCGTCTCGCCGTTGTAGCGGCCCAGATAGCACGGGTCGTGATACGTGACGTTGCGCTCCGCGACGGCGGCGGCCGCGCGCGGCGACAGCTTGCCGCTCGCGATCAGTTCGTCGATCAGCGCCGTGTGATGCTGGACCTGATAGAACCCGCCGAGCGCGCGATACTCGTTGCGCAGGCTATGCAGCACATGCGGATCGGCGGTAACGATGCGCGCGAACGAGTACTGCGCGAGCGTCCCGATCAGCGTACCGGCCAGTTGCTGGAACGTCGCTTCGTCGCCGAGCCGCCGCGCGGTGTCGCCGGTATCGGTCTCGACACCGCCGAGCACCGCGTAATCGACGCCCGCGCGGTTCAGCACCTTGACGAGCGCGCGCAGCGTGCGCTGATAGCGCATGTCGAACGCGCCTTCGCCGGCGATCAGCAGCACGTCCACGTGACGGCCCGGCTGCGCGACCTGCACCTGCAGATCGACGGCCCAGTCATAGCGCGCGCCGATGTCGTAGCCGTTGAGGCTGCCGGTTTCGCGCAGATTCGCGAGCGTCACCGGCCCCTTGCCCGGCACGCTACCTTCGACGAGCGTCTGATTGCGGCGCATGTCCACGATCGCGTCTACGTGCTCGATCAGCATCGGGCACTCCTGCACGCAGGCGCGGCAGGTCGTGCAGGACCACAGCGTGTCCGCTTCGATCAGCGTCGAGACCAGCGGCTTGCCGGGTGCGCCCGCGTGCTTGCCGACCGGAATGCCGGGCGTCGGGCTGCCTGCGTACTGCGCGTCGGTGCCGCCGACCATGCCGGTTACCAGATCCTGAATCAGCTTCTTCGGATTGAGCGGCTGACCGGCCGCGAACGCGGGGCACGCCGCTTCGCATTTGCCGCATTGCACGCAGGCGTCGAAGCTGAGCAACTGGTTCCAGCGGAATTCGACCGGCTTGCCGACGCCGTATTCCTTCTCGTCGAGCAGCGGGATTTTAAGCGCGGTGGGCGGCACGGCATCGCCAGCGTGACGCGCTGCGGTGGAATCGGCAAAGCGCTCCTGACGCGGATGAAACGCGAGATGCAGCAGTCCGGCCAACGCATGTTTCATCGGGCCGCCACGCGCCGCGCCGAACGTCATCGTGAACGCGCCCGCCGCGATCAACAGCGCGACGATCACCGCGAGCGCGCCGGACATCGCCGTCGCCGGAAGCGCGATGAACAGCGCGAGACCGAGCGCGAACGCGCCCAGTAGCAACGGCAACTGATCCCACGGCCCGCGCGAGAGTCGCGCCGGCATCGTCTTCGCGCCATGCCGGCGGCGCCACACGAACACCGTGCCGATCAGCATCGCCAGCGCGGCGAGAAAGATCAGCTTGTCCAGCCACGGCGAGTAGATCGCGAGACCGTAGTTGACGAACACGAGCGCCATCGCGAGGATCGCTCCGCCCGCCGTGGCAACGTGCGTGCGGGCGATATACGGATCGCGCGCGACCACATGATGCAGGTCGACGAAGTAACGCTTCGGGATCGCGAGCAGATTGGCCCAGCCATAGGCGCCCGCGACGGTCGCGCGGCCCTCGCGCCAGTAGGCGGCGCGGCGCGCCAGCGCGAACGCGAGACCGGCCACCGACACCCACAGCAGGACGGTGATGACAAACACGGGGCTCATCGTCAGAAATCCTTGCAAAGGCGCAGCGCATCGTAGATCGCGCCGTGAATGTTGTGCATCGAGATGCAGTCGCCGACCCGGAACAGCAGGAAGCGGCCGTCGCCGAGCAGCTCGTCGAGACACGGTTGCGGTTCGGACGCGAACAGTTTGTGCACGTCGACCTGGCCGCGATTGACCGATTCAGGCTTCAGCTTCCAGTAAAGCCGGTCGTTCGGCGTACTGCCGTTTTCGATCACCACCTGATCGACCGCGCGCTCCTCCTGCTCCTCGGTGTACTCGTTGCGGATCACGGCGATCTTCTTGCCGTCCTCCTCGTACACCCTGTCGAGCCAGTAATTGGGCGTATGGATCACGCCTTGCGCGTACAGACGGCGATAAAAGATCGGGAACGTGGTGCCGCCGACGTCGTCGGCGACCTTCACGTCGGGCGTGACGATCTCCACGTTGGCGCCGCGGCTCGCGATGAAATCGGCCACACCCGCGCCGGCATGCGTGCTGACGCCGTCGTACACGAGCACGTTTCTGCCCGGCTCGACCTTGCCGGCCAGCACGTCCCACGAACTGACCGCGAGCCCCGCGTCGACGCCCCACGCCGCGACCTGCGACGTGAACGCCGAACCGCCGGTGGCGAGCACGACGATGTCGGGCTTCTCGGCCATGATGGTCCGCTCGTCGGCGGCGACACCGAGGCGGCGGTCCACGCCGAGGCGCTTCGTCTCCATGTCGAACCAGCGCACGATGCCCGCCATCTGCTCGCGCTGCGGCGCTTTCGCCGCCAGCATGATCTGGCCGCCCACGTGATCGTTCTTTTCGAACAGCACCACGTCGTGACCGCGCGACTTCGCGACGCGCGCCGCTTCGAGCCCCGCCGGCCCCGCGCCGACCACCACGACCTTGCGCTTCGGCCCGCGCGTCTTCGCAATTACGTGCGGCATCGTCGCTTCGCGCGAGGTCGCCGCGTTCTGCACGCACAGCACGTCGAGCCCGTTGTACTGACGGTCGATGCAGTAGTTCGCGCCGACGCACTGCCTGATTTCGTCCTCGCGGCCATCGCGGATCTTGATGACCATATGCGGATCGGCGATCTGTGCGCGCGTCATGCCGACCAGATCGACCATGCCGCTCGCGAGCAGCCGCTCGGCCTGGCCCGCGTCGCGAATGCTTTGCGCGTGCATCACCGGCACCTTGACGACCTGCTTGATGCCGGCCGCGAGATGCACGAACGGCTCGGGCGGCAGCGCCATCGGCGGCATGCAGTTGGCGAGCGTATTGTGGGTGTCCGCGCCGGAACCGATCACGCCGAGATAGTCGATCAGGCCGGTCTCGCTCATCGCCTGGGCAATCTCTTTCAGCTGGTCGTGATCAAGCCCGTCTTCATGGAATTCGTCACCGCACATGCGCAGGCCGACGCAGAAGTCGGCACCCACCGCCGCGCGCACCGCCTGCAACACTTCGACGCCGAAACGCAGGCGGTTTTCGAGCGAGCCGCCCCATTCGTCGGTACGGAAGTTGGTGCGTGGGCTCCAGAACTGATCGATCAGATGCTGGTGCGCCGCGGAGATCTCGATGCCGTCCATGCCCGCATCCTTCACGCGCTTCGCGGCCGCCGCGAAGTCGCCGATGATGCGGCGGATTTCTTCGACCTCGATGATCTTCGCGTTGCCGCGATGCACCGGCTCGCGCACACCCGACGGCGACATCAGATGCGGCCAGTGCTCGCCGTGAAACGCCGAGCGGCGTCCCATGTGGGTGGCCTGAATCATGATTTTCGCGCCATGCGCGTGCATCGCTTCGGCGAGCCGCGCGAGCGGATCGACGATCCGGTCGGTGGCGAGATTCACCGACTTCCACCAGCCTTGCGGGCTGTCGATCGACACCGGGCTCGAACCGCCGCATACGGCGAGTCCGACTCCGCCCTTCGCCTTTTCCTCGTAGTAGCGGATATAACGGTCGCCGGGCAGGCCACCCGGCTCCGCATAGACCTCCGCGTGCGCGGTACTGACGATGCGATTGCGCAGCGTCAGCTGGTTCAACGTGAGCGGCTTGAAAAGGTTCGGGTAACGCATCGCGATCGACCTCGAAATGCCCGGATTAGATTGACGCGAGCGGCGAGACTTCGAACACGCAGTGCTCGTGTCCCTCCGCCGCGCAGCGCGCTTCTTTCGACTGCGACGGCGGGCCCTTGCGCGCGCCGTCGGGCGCGGTATCGTTGACCCAGTCCATCGCGCCCGCGAACCAGCCGGCGAACATGTAGCAGAGCTTGCCGGTCTTGCCCGGTTGCGCGAGCACGAACGACGAGTGCCGCAATTCGATCCGCGCATGCGAGCTGGCCGGATCGGCTTCGATGATCCTGAAGATGCCCCAGCCGCGCTGCGACAGACGGTTCAGGTAATGCTCGAATACCGCCATGCCGGCAAGACCATGTTGCTTCGCTTCCTTCTCGCACCAGAAATAGGCGGACTTGTGACCGGCCTTGTAGAGAATCCCGGCGTACGTGTCGCGGCCGAGCGCTTCCTCGACGGCGACGTGGTTGTTGGTGAAGAAGTGGCGCGGCACGTACAGCATCGGCAGCGCGTCGGTGGTCCAGACGCCGGTGTCCGGATCGACGTCGATAGGCAGTTGGGGTTGCATGTGGAGACTCCGTTTCGTATCCGCTATGAAAACAAGGGTTAAAGCTCACACCTTCCAGACTTCGCCGAACACCCGTACCCAGTTTTCGCCCATGATCTTGCGGATGCGCGTCTCGCTCCAGCCGGCGCGTTCCATCGCGGCGGTCAGGTTAGGAAACTCGCCGATCGTGCGAATGCCTTCGGGATTCACGACCTTGCCGAAGTTCGTCAACTGGCGATAACGGCCCTTGTCGTGCGTGATCCAGTCGAAAAACTCGGTGCTGTATCCCTGCGTGAAATCCGTGCCGATCCCCACCTGGTCCTCGCCGATCAGGTTCACCACGTACTCGATCGCCTCGATATAGTCCTCGACGGTCGCATCCGGTCCGCGCTTGAGGAACGGCGCGAACATCGTCACGCCGACGAAGCCGCCCGCGTCCGCGATCTCCTTCAGCTGCTCATCGGTCTTGTTGCGCGGATGCTCCTTGAGCCCGGACGGGCAGCAATGCGAATAGCAGACCGGCTTCTTCGACGCCGCGATCGCCTCCGACGACGTCTTGCCGCCCACATGCGACAGATCGACCATGATGCCGACGCGGTTCATCTCCTGAATCACTTCGCGCCCGTAGCCGGACAGACCGCCGTCGCGTTCGTAGCAGCCGGTGCCGACCAGGTTCTGCGTGTTGTAGCAAAGCTGCACCACGTTGACGCCGAGATCCTTGAACGCTTCGATATAGCCGAGGTTGTCCTCGAATGCATGCGCGTTCTGGAAGCCGAAGATGATGCCGGTCCTGTTCTCTTTCTTGGCGCGGAAGATGTCGTCGGGGGTGCGCACCAGCGTGAGGATCTCGCTGTATTGGCGGATTTGCTGCTTCATTTCGGCGATGTTGTCGACGGTCTTCTGAAAACTCTCCCAGACCGACACCGTGCAGTTCACCGCGGTCACGCCGCCCTTGCGCATGTCCTCGAACACCGAGCGCTCGAACTTCGAAATGTTCAGCCCGTCGATGATGATGCTGTTCTCGTGCAGTTGACTCATCGTTTGCTCCACGCGTACTCAGTAAATGGGAAAGCGCTCGCACAGCGCGAAAATCTCGCGGCGCACGCGTCGTTCGGTTGCGGCATCGCCTTCGGGCGACACGCGCAGCGCATCGAGCACCTCGACGATCAGACGCCCGACCTCGCGAAACTCGCTGACGCCGAAGCCGCGTGTCGTGGCCGCCGGTGTGCCGAGGCGGATGCCGGAGGTGATGGTCGGCTTCTCCGTATCGAACGGAATGCCGTTCTTGTTGCAGGTGATGCCCGCGCGCTCCAGCGCCTGTTCGACCTGATTGCCCTTGAGCCCCTTCGGCCGCAGATCGACCAGCAGCAGATGGTTGTCGGTGCCGCCCGTCACCAGATCGACGCCGCCCGATGTGAGCACCTCGCCCAATGCCCGCGCGTTCGCGAGCACGCTGTCGATATAGGTTTTGAAGCCCGGCTGCAGCGCCTCGCCGAATGCGACCGCCTTGCCGGCGATCACGTGCATCAGCGGGCCGCCCTGCAAGCCGGGGAACACGGCAGAGTTGATCTTCTTTGCGATCTCCTCGTCGTTGGTGAGCACGAATCCGCCGCGCGGACCGCGCAAGGTCTTGTGGGTGGTCGACGTGACCACGTGCGCATGCGGGACCGGATTGTCATGGCGGCCGGCCGCGATCACCCCGGCGATATGCGCCATGTCCACCATCAGCTTCGCGCCGGCGCCATCGGCGATCGCGCGCAGCCGCGCGAAGTCGAGCGCGCGCGGATAGGCGGAGAAGCCGGCGATCAGCAGCGTCGGCTTGTGCTGTTGCGCCAGTTCCTCGATCTGCTCGTAGTCGATCAGCATCGTGTCGCGCCGCACGCCGTACTGCACCGCGGTGAACCACTTGCCCGACATCGCGGGTTTCGCGCCGTGCGTCAGATGCCCGCCCGCGTCGAGCGACATGCCGAGCACCGTGTCGCCGGGCTTCGCGAGCGCGAGCATCACCGCGCCGTTGGCCTGCGCGCCGGAATGGGGCTGCACGTTGGCAAACTTCGCGTCGAAGAGCTGCTTGATGCGATCGAGCGCCAGCGTCTCGATCGTGTCGACGTATTCGCAACCGCCGTAGTAACGCTTGCCCGGATACCCTTCCGCGTACTTGTTGGTCAGCACCGAGCCCTGCGCGTCGAGCACCGCGCGCGACACGATGTTTTCCGACGCGATCAGCTCGACTTGCGACTGCTGACGCTCGAGCTCTTTCAGAATGGCGCCGCGCACGGCCGGGTCGCGCGCCGCTAGCGAGTCTTCGAAGAAGGGATTCGGGTTCGACATGGAAGGTCCGTGAGAACGTTGACGGGGAGGCTGCTGCGGGTTGCCGGCGGGATCGCGCTGCCGCTTTGCCTTGGGTCTATTCTTGACAATCACCCGGCGCGTCTATTTACGAATTCAGACGCGTTCTTTGCCTTTTCCGCCATGCGCGACCTTTTTCGACAAGTCGGCGCGATCCGGGCGCTCAGCGCTGCACTACGACGCAGTATTCGTGCGCCGATCGGGTGCGCTGCAAGGGCGTCGCCGCGCTGTTCCGGTGCCGCGCGGATGCTTTCATCAGTCGATTGCTTAGCTATTCCAGGCTTTGTGCGCAGTATCCAAGGGTTTAGCCTGATGGCACGGTAGTTGCCCTGATGCTCAGAATTCAGATAGTCGCCCTCCCCACGGCGACGCGACATTTACATCAGGAATCACCGTTCCCATGTCCACCGATCGCACGGCATCGTTGTCGCATTTCGCATTCATGCCGGTCCCCAACTTCACGATGATCGCCTTCTCGAACGCGATCGAAGTGCTACGCATGGCGAACTATCTGACGGGCGAGACGCTTTACCGCTGGTCGATCGTGAGTCCCGCCGGCGGGCCGGTCATGGCGAGCAACGGGCTATCCGTCGATACGGGTCCGGTCGAATGCGTCGGGCAACCCGATATCGTGTTCGTGGTCGGCGGCATCGACGTGCAGCGCTCCACCGCCGCCGAGCATCTGTCCGCGCTGCGCCGTTTCGCGCGCATGGGCTGCGTGCTGGGCAGTCTTTGCACGGGCACCTATGCGCTCGCGCGCGCCGGCCTGCTGGCCGGTTATGCGTGTGCGATTCATTGGGAAAACATGTCGGCGTTGAAGGAAGAGTTTCCCGATACGCGCTTTCTGAAAGAGCTATTCGTGATCGATCGCGATCGCGTGACCTGTACCGGCGGCGTCGCGCCGCTCGACATGATGCTGAACCTGATCGCGCCGCGCGTGGGTACTGCGCGCGTCACGCAGATCGCCGAGCAGTTCATCGTCGAACACGTGCGCGACACCAGCGCGCAGCAGAAGATGCCGCTCGTCGCGCGGCTCGGCTCGGCCAACAAGTCGCTGTTCGAAGTGATCTCGCTGATGGAGAACAACATCGAGGAGCCGCTGTCGCGCGAAGAACTGGCGCGGCTCGCCGGCATGTCGCAAAGGCAGTTGCAACGGCTGTTCCGCGAACATCTTGGCATGACGCCGACGCACTACTATCTGACACTGCGCCTGCGGCGCGCGCGCGAGCTGCTGTTGCAGACCGACATGTCGATCATGCACATCACGATGGCCTGCGGCTTCCAGTCGGCCTGCCACTTCTCGAAGAGCTATCGCGATGCGTTCGGCACCGCGCCGACGCGCGAGCGTCGCAAGCAGGCGCCTTCGCTATCCGGTGCGCCAGTGATGGCGGCTTGATCAATGAACAGAAGCGCCGCGTGCCCGGCAGGCCACGCAGCGCTTTAGCGGCCAACCAAACTCAAGCCGCCTTCAACAACCCGTGCGGGTCGATCACAAACTTCTTCGGCGCGCCGCCGTCGAATTGCCGGTAGCCCTCGGGCGCATCGTCGAGCGACACCACCGTCACGTTGACGATATCGGCGATCGGCAAACGATCCCAAAGTATCGCCTGCATCAGATCGCGGTTGTACTTCATCACCGGCGTCTGCCCGGTATGAAACGAATGCGACTTCGCCCAGCCCAGGCCGAAACGCAAGCTGAGGCTGCCCCGACGCGCGGCGGCATCGGCCGAGCCCGGATCGTCGGTCACGTAGAGTCCGGGAATGCCGATCGCGCCGGCCGCGCGGGTGATTTCCATCAGCGAATTGAGCACCGTGGCCGGAGCTTCCTCGTGTGAGCCGCTGCTGCCATGACCGTGCGCTTCGAAGCCGACACAGTCCACCGCGCAATCCACTTCGGGCTTGCCGAGAATCTGCTCGACCTGTTCGCCGAGCGTCGCATCCTTCGACAGATTGATGGTCTGGAAGCCCATCTTGCGCGCATGGGCGAGGCGTGCCTCGTTCATGTCGCCGACGATCGTGCAGGCCGCCCCCAGCAGGCGCGCGGACGCGGCCGCCGCCATGCCGACCGGTCCGGCGCCCGCGACATAGACTGTCGCGCCAGGCTTCACGCCGGCCATCACCGCGCCGTGATAGCCGGTCGGCAGAATGTCGGACAGGCAGGTCAGGTCGCGGATCTTCGACATCGCCTGCGCCCGGTCCGGGAATTTCAGCAGATTGAAGTCAGCGTACGGCACCAGTACGTACTCGGCCTGGCCGCCTATCCATCCGCCCATGTCGACATAACCATACGCGCCGCCCGCGCGCGACGGATTAACGTTCAGACACACTCCCGTATGCTGCGCCTTGCAAGTCGGGCAGCGTCCGCAGGCGACGTTGAACGGCACCGACACCAGATCTCCGACCTGCAGCGTCTCGACGTCGCGCCCTACCTCGATCACTTCGCCGGTAATCTCGTGCCCGAGTACCAGGCCGACCTCGGCAGTCGTGCGGCCACGCACCATATGCTGATCGGAGCCGCAGATATTCGTGCTGACCACTTTCAGGATCACGCCGTGGCCGATCGATCGGCCGCGTGGATCGACCATCTTCGGATAGTCGATCGACTGCACTTCGACCTTGCCCTGCCCCAGATACACGACGCCGCGATTGCTGCTCATTGTCTCGTCTCCATGTTCGTGAGCGGCACGCCGCACACGCTGCGCGGCGCGCCGTTTCACCAGCGTAGCGGCCGCCCGGAGCGAGACCTGTGTCGAACCCGACACGCGTTTGGCTACAACCGACAACGCCGGCGTCGCTCGCGTAGCGGCCTACAACTTTTTCTTTACCCCCGCGCAACATATCCTCGTTTGCCAGCGGTTCGCAAAAGCCGGATAGTGCTGCCTCAGCCGAATCGCCGATCCACCGATTCACACTCCCCCGACCGAGGACCCGTTTGCGATGAAGACCCGAGCTCTCAAACTGATAACAACCGCCACGTTCGCGCTGCTCACGCTCTGCGCGATCTCACCCGCCAGCCACGCGGCCGAGCCCACCGCCGCGCAGCTCCAACCCACCATCGATGCCGCGATCAGGCCGCTGATGGCGAAGTACCATATCGCCGGCATGGCGATCGGCGTGATCGACGACGGCAAGTCCTACGTCTACAACTACGGCGTCGCATCGACGCAAACCGGCAAGCCGGTCACACGCGACACGCTGTTCGAACTCGGCTCGGTCAGCAAGACCTTCACGGCGACGCTCGCGTCGTACGCACAGCTCGACGGCAAGCTGTCGTTGTCGGATATCACGGAGCGCTATCTGCCGACGCTGCGCGGCCGCCCGTTCGGCCAGGTCAGCCTGCTGAACCTCGGCACGCACACGCCTGGCGGCCTGCCGCTGCAGGTGCCGGACGACATCCACAACAACGCCCAATTGCTGCAGTACTTCCACGACTGGCGGCCCGCTCACGCGCCCGGCACATTCCGCACCTACTCCAATCCCGGCATCGGTACGCTCGGCCTGATCACCGCGAAGACCATGGGACAGGATTTCACCGTGCTGATGCAGCAACGCGTGTTTCCGGCGCTCGGCATGAAGAACAGCTACATCGACGTCCCCGCGGCGAAAATGCCGGACTATGCGCAGGGCTATGCGAAAGACGGCGCGCCGGTCCGTCTGACGGGCGGCGTGATTTCCGCCGAAGCCTACGGGGTGAAGTCGACCGCCGCGGATATGCTGCGTTACGTGCAGGCCAACATGAACCTGATTGCGCTCGACAGTCAGTGGCAGCGCGCGATCACGGACACGCATACCGGCTACTTCCAGTCCGGCGTGCTGACCCAGGATCTGATCTGGGAGCAGTACCCGTATCCGGTCGCGTTGCCGACCTTGCTGGCCGGCAATTCGCCGGAGATGGTCCTCAACGGGACGCCGTCGACCGCAATCAAACCGCCGCTGCCGCCGCAGCAGAACGTCTGGATCAACAAGACCGGATCGACCAACGGCTTCGGCGCGTATGTCGCGTTCGTGCCGCAAAAGCGCATCGGTATCGTGATGCTCGCCAATCGCAATTTCCCGAACGAAGCGCGCGTGAGCGCCGCGCATCAGATCCTCACGGCGCTGGCTGGCGGCAAGCCCTGATACGGCGTGGACTTACGGGCGCAGCCGCGCACGCGCTGCGCCGGCGATCCGCGCGAGCGCATCCGCGCTCAGACGGGCCGCGATTTTCTCGACGTACGCATGATGCCGCGCTTCGAGCGGCGCACCGAGCTCCCGCGCGAGCAGATAGCGGATCAGCGCAATGCGCCGATGACGCAGCGCGATACTTTGATCGAGCAGCGCGAGCGCGGCGCCGGCATCGCGCTCATCGCACGCGCGTGCCGTGAGAAGCGAGGTGGCCGCGCGTGCCGACGTCATGGCGAAATCAGCAAAGCGAAGCGCGCGTCGCTCAGCACATCAACGGCTCGGCGGCGTCGAGCATGATTCTGACGAAGTAATCCGCGAAGCTGCGACGCACGACGATGTCGAAACTGTCGGCGCCCGTGGGCAGCAACGTGATCGACGCCTTGAAATAGTGACTCTGCGCGCACTGCCCCAGGCCGAAAAGTTTGGGATGCAGATCGAGCGGACAGCCGCGCGCGAGCACGTCGCGCGTGCGCGTGCCGGTGATTTCGAGCACCGTATAGCCGCTGCCCACATCGACCGCCGATGCGAACACGCCCGCGAACGCCGCGCCGAGCTTCGCCTGCAACGGCGCCGTGCGCGTCGCATCGTGCGCGGTCGCCGAACGCACGAGCCATTCGTCCGGGCCGAGCCAGACCATGTCGTAGCCGTTGCCGCGCGCGACGGTGTTCGGCTGCTCCGGCGGCTTGCAGCCGATCACCTGTTCCACCGCGCGGATGAACGCCGCGTCGCGCGTATCGCCGCGCACGTTCACGAGTTCGAGAAATGGCCGCTCGCCGAGCCGGAACGCGGCAGTCGCGTTGGCCTGATGCTGTTTCAGCAGCCCATCCACACCGACCAGCGGCGACTCCTGCCACGCGCCGTTTTGCCGCCCGAGCGTGCGGTCCACGATGGACACCGTTCCGCCTGTTTCATTCCACATGTTGACGTGCTCCTTCGCTGTCGTAGAACACCGGACTCGCGATCTTCGCCGCGATCTGTTTGCCGCTCGCGAGCGGAATCGTGACGGTCGTGCCGATCTTGTCGAGACCGCCCTTGACGACCGCCATCGCGATCGAGCGTTGCAGAATCGGGCTGTAATAGCTCGACGTGACGTGCCCGAGCATCGGCGCGGTGTCGCCCTGGAAAGGACCGGCGACGATCTGCGAGCCCTCGGGTATCACGAACGACGCATCCTCCGCGAGCAGCCCGACCAGTTGCTTGCGTCCCGCCTTCGCGGTGTCCGGGCGGGCGAGCGAGCGCTTGCCGAGAAAGTCCTTCGACTTCGCGACGAGCCCGCCCATGCCGAGGTCGTGCGGCGTCATCGAGCCGTCCGTATCCTGGCCGACGATGATGTAGCCCTTCTCCGCTCGCAGCACGTGCATCGTCTCGGTGCCATACGGCGTGATGTCGAACTCCGCGCCCGCGGCCATCAACGCTTCCCACACCGCGCGTCCGACGTTGGCCGGCACGTTCACCTCATACGCGAGTTCGCCCGAGAAGCTGATGCGCATCACGCGCGCCGCCGCGCCCGCGACGGTGCCTTCACGATACGTCATGAACGGAAACGCCGCGTTCGCGAAGTCGATGTCGTCGCAGACCTTTTGCAGGACCTTGCGGCTCATCGGGCCGACTACCGCAAAAGTAGCCCAGTGATCGGTGACCGACGCGAGCCGCACGCGCAGGTCGGGCCATTCGGTTTGCAGCCAGCGTTCGAGCCACGTGAGCACACGCGCCGCGCCGCCGGTGGTGGTCGTCATCATGTAGTGCTGCTCGGCGAGGCGCACGGTCACGCCGTCGTCGAAGATCATGCCGTTTTCGTCGAGCATCAGGCCGTAGCGGCACTTGCCGACTTCGAGCCTGGTCCACGGATTCGTGTACACCCAGTTCAACAGTTTCGCGGAATCGGGGCCCTGAATATCGATCTTGCCTAGCGTCGACGCATCGAGGATGCCGACGCTTGTGCGCACCGCGAGCGCTTCGCGCGCAACCGCCGCGTGCAGATCCTCGCCCGCTTTCGGGTAATACCACGGACGCTTCCAGTTGCCGACGTCCTCGAACGCCGCGCCGTGTTCCACGTGCCATTCGTGCACCGCCGTCTTGCGCACCGGATCGAGCAATTCGCCCAATTCCCGGCCGGCGAAAGTGCCGAACGTGACCGGCGTGTAGTTCGGCCGGAACGTCGTCGTGCCGGTCTCGGGAATGGTCTTACCGAGCGCCTGGGCGAGAATCGCCATGCCGTTGATGTTGCCGAGCTTGCCCTGGTCGGTGCCGAAGCCCATCGCGGTGTAGCGCTTCACGTGTTCGACGGATTCGAAGCCTTCGCGCGCCGCGAGGAAGATATCGGCCGCCGCGACGTCGTTCTGGAAATCGACGAACTGCTTGGGCCCGCGCGTGGCCAACTCGCGTCCGCCGACGAGCCACAGCGGTTCCAGCTTCGTTTCGCTCAGTTCGGCGACCTGCACCGGCTTTGGCCGCGCGACGATGTGCCCGGCCGCGCGCGCCGCTTCGACGCCGGCGTCGAGCGCGAAGCGGATGCCCCGGCCGAGCGTGAAGTCGCCCGCGCAGGCGCCGACGCTGGTCTCAGGCTGGACCGCCTTGCCCGGCACGAAGCAGGCCTTGTCGCCATGCCAATGGGCCCTGCCGCCCGACTGCGCGAACAGATGCAGCACTGGGCTCCAGCCACCCGACATCGCGAGCAGGTCGCACGGCAGTTGGCCCTGCTGAGCGGTGATCTGCCCTTTCGCATACGAGGCGAGCGACACCGACGCGACGCGCAGCTTGCCATGCGCCGCCGTGACGACCGTGCCGTTCAGCACCTTGATGCCATGGCGGCGCGCGAGCGCCGGCAGCGTGCCCTTCGATTCGCCCGCGCGCGGATCGATGACGCTCACCTGCGCGCCGGCCGCTTTCAGATCGAGCGCGCATTGATAGCCGTCGTCGTTGTTCGTGAACACGATCGCATTGCGACCCGGCAGTACCGCATACCGATGCAGATAGCTCGACACCGCCGACGCGAGCATCACGCCAGGCAGATCGTTGTTGCCGAACACGATCGGCCGTTCATGCGCGCCGGTCGCGAGAATCACGCGTTTCGCGCGGATCTTCCACAGCAGTTCGCGCGTGCCCTTGCGCTGCGACACGGGCAGATGATCGGTCAGGCGCTGGGTGACCGTGACGAGATTGTGGTCCTGATAGCCGAACGCGGTGCTGCGGCTCAGGATCTTCACATCGGGCAACTGCCGCAATTCGTCCTCGATTTTCTGCACCCACCGCAGCGCGGGCTTGCCGTCGATCTCCGCGCCGCAGGACAGCAGCGAGCCGCCCAGCTCGGGCTGATCGTCGACGAGCGTCACGCGCGCGCCGGACAAGGCCGCCGCGTGCGCGGCCGCGAGCCCGGTCGGGCCGCCGCCGACCACCAGCACGTCGCAATGCGCGAAGCACTTGTCGTAGCGGTCCGCGTCGCGCTGTCGCGGCGCGGTGCCGAGGCCGGCCGCGTCGCGAATCGCTTCCTCGTACTTCGGCCAGAGTTTGCGCGGCCACATGAAGGTCTTGTAGTAGAAGCCCGCCGGAATGAAGCGCGCGATCTTCTGGTTGATCGCCATGCGGTCCTTCTCGATGCTCGGTTTCGCGTTCACGCTGCTCGCGACGAGCCCCTGGTACAACTCGACCTCGGTGGCGCGCGCGTTCGGCACCGTGTAGGCGCCGGTCTCCAGTTGCACGACAGCGTTCGGCTCCTCGACGCCCGCGGTCACGATGCCGCGCGGCCGATGATATTTCCAGCTGCGCGCGACGAAATGCATGCCGTTCGCGAGCAATGCGGACGCGAGGGTATCGCCTTGATAACCCTGATACTCGACGCCGTTGAACGTGAAGCTCAGCGCGATCGCGCGATTGATGCGCCCGCCGGTCGGGAGTCGGTCTTTCTGGCTCATGATGCTTTGCCCTCTTGTGCCTTTACCTGTGCGTTTGCTGCCTGTGTATCGGTACTGTCCAGCGCCAGCAACGGACGCTCGAACGTCTGATAGCCCTGGAACGCATAGCTGACGGTGTCGCGCTGCGCCTTGAACCAGCGGCGGCAGCCCTGCGTGTGGAACCATTGCTCGCGATGCACGCCGCGCGGGTTCTTGCGCATGAAAAGGTAGTCGCCCCATTCCTTGTCGGTGAGCTTGTCCGTGTCGAGCGGGCGGGCGATGTCCGCCTCGCCGCCGCACGAGAATTCGGTTTCGGCGCGGGGACCGCACCACGGGCATTCGATCAGCAGCATCTGTGTCTCCTTGTCGACTAGTGGGCCACGGCGGCAGCGCCATGCTCATCGATCAGATGACCGGTATAGAACCGGTCCAGCGAAAACGGCGCGTTCAACGGATGGGGTTCGTCCTTCGCGATCGTGTGCGCATAGACCCATCCCGAGCCGGGCGTCGCCTTGAAGCCGCCCGTCCCCCAGCCGCAGTTGAAATACAGTCCCCTCACATCGGTCTTGCTGATGATCGGGCACGCGTCCGGCGACACGTCGACGATGCCGCCCCACTGCCGGTTCATCCGCACGCGGGAAAACACCGGGAACATTTCGACGATCGCCTCGAGCGTACCCTCGATGACCTGGAAGCTGCCGCGCTGCCCAAACCCGGTGTACTGATCGACGCCCGCGCCGATCACGAGATCGCCCTTGTCGGACTGGCTGATATACGCGTGGACCGCATTCGACATCACGACCGTGTTGACGACCGGCTTGATCGGCTCCGACACCAGCGCCTGCAACGGATGGCTTTCGAGCGGCAGCCGCACGCCGGCCATGTCGGCGAGCGTCGACGTGTTGCCGGCCGCGACCACCGCGACCTTCTTCGCCTTGATGAAACCCTTGGTCGTGTCGACGCCCGTCACCTGGCTGCCGTCGCGGCGAATGCCGACAACCTGGCAGTTCTGCACGATGTCGACGCCGGCCTGATCGGCGCCGCGCGCGAAGCCCCACGCCACCGCATCGTGCCGGGCCACGCCGCCGCGCCGCTGGATCGATGCGCCGAGCACCGGGTAGCGGCTGTTCAGATTGATGGTCGGCTCGAGTTCCTTGATCTGCGCGGGCGTGAGAAATTCGGCGTCGACGCCGTTCAGGCGGTTCGCGTTGACGCGGCGTTCGGTGTCGCGCACGTCCTGCAGCGTATGCGCGAGATTCATCACGCCGCGCTGGCTGAACATCACGTTGTAGTTCAGATCCTGCGCGAGCCCTTCCCACAGCTTCATCGCCTTCTCGTAGAGCGCGGCGGATTCGTCCCACAGGTAGTTCGACCGCACGATCGTCGTATTGCGCGCGGTGTTGCCGCCGCCGATCCAGCCCTTCTCGAGCACCGCGACATTGCGCACGCCATGCTCCTTCGCGAGGTAGTACGCGGTCGCGAGACCGTGCCCGCCGCCGCCGACGATCACGACGTCGTATTCACGTTTAGGCTCGGGGCTGCGCCATTGCCGCTCCCAGTTCTCGTGATACGACATCCCGTTGCGTAGCAGGCTGAATATCGAATAGCGGCTCATCGTCGTTCCTTTGCGGTTTTGCAGATGCGGTGTAGCGGTTCAACACTCGATGACGTTCACGGCCAGTCCGCCGCGCGACGTCTCCTTGTATTTCGTCTTCATGTCGGCGCCGGTTTCGCGCATGGTGCGGATCACACTGTCGAGCGACACCACGTGCTTGCCGTCGCCCTTCATCGCGAGGCGGGCCGCGTTGATCGCCTTGATCGCGCCCATCGCGTTGCGCTCGATGCACGGAATCTGCACCAGCCCGCCGACCGGATCGCAGGTCATGCCGAGGTTGTGCTCCATGCCGATCTCGGCGGCGTTTTCCACCTGGGCCGGCGTGCCGCCCATCACGGCAGCGAGCGCCGCGGCGGCCATCGAGCACGCGACGCCCACTTCGCCCTGGCAGCCCACCTCGGCGCCGGAGATCGATGCGGTTTCCTTGTAGATGATGCCGATCGCCGCGGCGGTCAGCAGGAAGTCGACGATGCCCGCGTCGCTCGACGCATGCATGAACTTCACGTAGTAGTGCAGCACCGCGGGAATCACGCCGGCCGCGCCATTGGTCGGCGCGGTGACGACCCGCCCGCCGGCCGCGTTTTCTTCGTTGACGGCCATCGCGTACAGGTTGACCCAGTCGAGCATCGACAGCGGATCGCGCAGCGACTCTTCCGAGCGCCCGCGCAATTGCGCGCACAGCTCGGCCGCGCGGCGCTTCACGTGCATCGGGCCGGGCAACTCGCCGCGCGCCTTGCAACCGCGCTCGACACATGCGGCCATCGTGCGCCAGATCGCCAGCAGGCCCTCGCGCACTTCGTGCTCGGGCCGGGTCGCGCATTCGTTGCGCAACGTCACTTCGGCGATGGACAGGCCGCTTTCGCGGCACACGCGCATCAGATCGTCGCCGGTGCGAAACGGATACGGCACCTCCGCGTTGGCGCGCCGGCCGTTCACGCGATCGCCGTCGCGATTGACGACGAAGCCGCCGCCGATCGAGAAGTACTCTTTTTCGACGAGCAGTTGACCGTTCTCGTCGAAGGCCTGGAAGCGCATGCCGTTCGGATGCACGACGCCCGAGCCCGGCGCGCCCGGCATCAGCTTGCGCAAGAAGCCGAGATGTTCGCGCTCGTCGAACGCGACCGGATGCTTGCCGAGCAGCACGAGCTGTCGGGTCTCGCGGATCGCGCGCAGCCGCGGCTCGATCAGCTCAGGATCGAGCCGGTCGGGCAGATTGCCTTCGAGGCCGAGCAGCACCGCCTTGTCGGTGCCGTGGCCCTTGCCGGTAGCGCCGAGCGAGCCGAACAGCTCGGCTCTGACGCGCCGCACGAAGCCGAGCAGATTCGCGTCCTCGATGTGCGATGCGAAGCGGCAGGCGGCGATCATCGGCCCGACCGTGTGCGAGCTGGATGGACCAATGCCGATCTTGAACAGATCGAAGACGCTGACGTTCATGGCGTGCCTTGTGCGTTGTGTCTTGCGTGTTGCGATGACCGGAAGCGCTTCGACTCGACTCATGCGCCCGGATGGAATGTGCGTCTATTGCACCGCACGCCGGGCCGGATCGATAGAATAAAAACGGCATCGCAATGGGATGGCGTCGTCAAGTGAGCCGCCACGCGGGTCTCCCGGCGCATTTGCGATGACTTGGGACGCATTTGCGACAGGCGGCCCGATTGCGGCGGGCAATGCTGAAGGTCCGTGGTGCTATCCTCGGCTTCACCGTTTCGGTCAACGTCCGTTCCTCTTTCGCCGTTCTTTTCACCGACCCGCCGCGCGCATGAATTCCGCTGAAACGCTTGCCCCTCCCTCACTCGACACAGCCACGAAGCAGCGCATCCGCTTCGGCATCATCCTGCTGCCGAACTTCACGCTGACCGCATTCGCGGGTTTCGTCGACCTGCTGCGCCTGTCCGCCGACGAAGGCGACTTCAGCAAGCCGGTGCGCTGTTCGTGGAGCGTGATCGGGGAAACCCTGGCTCCGGTGCGGGCGAGTTGCGGCATCCAGATCACGCCGTGGGAAACCTTCGAGACCGCCGGGAAGTTCGACTACGTGGTGGTGGTCGGCGGACTGCTGCACTCGGGGCCGGCCGCGAGCGAGGCGACGCTCGCGTTCATCCGCCGCGCCGCCGCCCGCGACGCGACGCTGGTCGGCATGTGCACCGGCGTGTTCTCGCTGATGCGCGCGGGCGTGCTCGACGGCCATCGGATCTGCGTGAGCTGGTTTCACTACTGGGATTTCATCGAGCGCTTTCCGTCGGTCGACGAACAGATGCTGGTCGCCGACCGGCTGTTCGTGATCGACCGGCGGCGCATCACCTGTTCCGGCGGCCGCGCGTCGATCGACGTCGCCGCCGCGATCCTGCTGCGTCATTTCGAAACCGCCACGGTGCAGAAGGCGCTGCGCATTCTGCTCGTCGACGACCTGCAGAAAGGCAACGCGCCGCAGCCGCATCCGCCCGGTCTCGCGCCGGCCTCGCATCCGAAGGTCAAGCGCGCGATCCTGCTGATGGAGCAGCACGTGGGCCGCGCGCTGCCGCTCGACGAACTGGCGGGCAAGCTCGATCTGTCGCCGCGTCAGCTCGAACGGCTGTTCAAGGCGCAGACCGGCAAGGCGCCGCAGGCCTACGCGAAGCTGGTGCGCCTGCGCACCGCCGCGTGGTTGTTGACGAGCTCAGACAAAACCGTCGCCGATATCGCGTCGAGCTGCGGCTTTTCGGACGCCTCGCACCTGGGACGGGAATTTCGCAAACAGTTCGGCGTGCCGCCGATGATGTATCGCGAGCAGCGCGGCACGGCGCAGCAAGCCGACGACGGCTCATGCTACGACGAAACGTTTCCGGGCCGCGCGCAGGCGATCTGACTCCGCGCGGCATGCGAGGCCGCGGCACCCGCTACTCCGGCATGCGCCGCTCGACGCTCGGCGCATGTCCGAACTGCGCGCGATAGGCCTTGCTGAAATGACACGGAGAATGAAAACCGCACACCATGGTCACGCGCGCGATCGACGCGTCGGTATTGCGCAGCAGATCGCGCGCTCGACGCAGCCGCAAGCTCAGGTAGTAATGCGTCGGCGACACGTTCAGGAATAGCTTGAACATCCGTTGCAAATGACGCTGCGACAGGTTGACGAGCCGGGCGAGTTCGTCGAGCGATAGCGGCTCCTCGATGTTCGCTTCCATCAGCCGCACCACTTCGATCAGTTCGGTGCGCGACAGGCCGACCCGCGCGTCGACCGGAATGTGCTGGTAATCGGTCGAGCCGCGAATCCGCTCGACGATGAATTGCTCGGACACCTGCGCGGCCACCGCGGCCCCCAGCCGCATGCCCACCAGATGCAGCATCAGATCGAGCGGCGCGGTTCCGCCGGTGCAGGTCAGCCGGTCGCGGTCGATCACGAACAGTTCGTCGTCGAAATGCACGTGCGGATAGCGCTGGTGCAACGGCGACATGTCCTCCCAATGCACGGTCGCGCGATAGCCGTCGAGCAGCCCGGCCGCGAGCAGCGCATACGGACCCGTGCAGATGCCGCCGAGCGGCACGCGGTGCGCGGCCGCCTCGCGCAGCAGCGCGATCACCGCGTCGTTGACATACTCGCGCACGTGCCAGCCCGCGCACACGAACAGCAGGTCCGGCATGCCGGCCTCGGCGAGCGTGGTGGTCGGTTTCACCGTGATGCCGTTGCTCGCGCACGCCGGCTCGCCGTCCGGCGTGATCACGGACCACCGGTAGTGCTGCGCGCGGCCCACGTAGTTCGCCATGCGCAGCACCTCGACCGCGCTCGTGAACGCGATCATCGAGAAGTTCGGCAGCGTCAGGAAGCCGACGTGCGCGACGGCGCACAGCCGCGCATCGGTTTCGGCTGAGGCGATTGCGTCGCGCTTCATGGACGTATCGAATCAGGCCGTCAACCGTGTTGCGCCGCCGGCTCGCGGCGCACTTTCATCGCATTGCGCAAACCGGCGAACAGGGGCGCGCGTACCTTGCCCGGCGCCCGGCCGAAGCTCTCGGTGATGCGGTCCAGAATGATCGCCAGCATCACGACCGACATGCCGCTTTCGAAGCCGAGTCCGATATCGAGCCGCTGGATGCTCGCGAGCACGTCGTTACCGAGGCCGCCCGCACCGACCATCGACGCGATGATCACCATCGACAGCGCCATCATGATGGTCTGGTTCACGCCGGTCATGATCGACGGCAGCGCGTTCGGAAACTGCACCTTGTACAGCAGTTGCCACGGCGTGCAGCCGAACGCCTGTCCCGCTTCGACGATTTCGCGATTCACGTGCTTGATGCCGAGCGCGGTCAGACGCACCGCGGGCGGCATCGCGAAGATCACCGTCGACAGGATGCCCGGCACGCGGCCGAGACCGAACAGCATCGCGGCCGGAATCAGGTAGACGAACGCGGGCATCGTCTGCATCAGATCGAGCACCGGGCGCACGATCATTTCGACCGCGCGGCTCTTCGCCATCCAGATGCCGAGCGGCACGCCGAGCACGAGACTGATCACCGTCGATGACAGCGTGAGGCCGAGCGTGATCACCATCTGATCCCAGAAGCCGGTGCCGTAGATCAGCAGCAGTGCCGCCAGCGTGAACAGCGCGAAGCGCCAGCCGACGCGCCACAAGCCGATGCCGACGAAAAACGCCATCAGCGCCCACATCGGCACGGCCTGCAAACCGTGCTCGACCGCCGCGGCGAAACTCTCGATGACCTTGCCGATCGTGTCGAAGGTCTGCGCATCGTGATCGAGCAGGTAGTGAACGCCGTGATCGACCCACGCGCCAACTGGAATGACTTCAGACATGAGAACCTCGATGGCGCGTGAGAACGTTCAGCACGTTCGTCTTGTTGACCGAACCGCAGTAGGAGCCGTCCGCTTCGACGACCGGCAGCGGCGCGCGGCTCGCCACCACGCGCGCGACCACGTCGTCGAGCGGCGTGCTGCGGCGGATGCATTCGATCTGGTTGAGCTGCGGCGATACGTTGCCCGTCGCGTCGCGGCACACGAAGCCGCGAATCCTGCGCTCGCTGTCGAGCACGAACGCGTAGTCGGCGCTGCCGTCGAGCGTCGCGGCGACGCTCGACGCGTCGATCTGCGGCGCGTGCATCAGCGGCACGTCGTCGGTCTGCATCAGATCGCCGGCCGTCAGATAGCGGCTCGTGTCGATGCCTTCGAAGAACGCGCGCACGTAGTCGTCGGCCGGGTTCTTGATGATTTCCCGCGGCGTGCCGATCTGCACCACGCGCCCGCCTTCCATGATCGCGATGCGCGTGCCGATGCGCATCGCCTCCTCGAGATCGTGCGACACGAACAGGATCGTGCGCTGCTGCTCGCGTTGCAGATCGAGCAGCACGTTCTGCATCTCCTTGCGCTTGAGCGGATCGAGCGCGGAGAACGCCTCGTCCATGATCATCAGCGACGGGTTGACCGCGAGCGCGCGCGCGAGCCCGACGCGCTGCTGCATGCCGCCCGACAACTCGGCCGGCAGTTTCTGCGCGAACGGTGCGAGGCCGACCTGTTCGAGCACCGTCAGCGCCCGCGCCTCGCGCTCCTTGCGGCCGACGCCCGCGACTTCGAGGCCGAACGCCGCGTTGGCCAGCACGCTGCGCTGCGGCATCAGCGCGAAGGACTGGAACACCATGCTCATGTCTTTGCGGCGCAGCGCGGTCAGCTCGGCGCGCGGCACGCTCGCGACATCGCGGCCGTCGATCAGCACCTTGCCGGCGCTGGGCTCGACGAGCCGATTGATCAGGCGAATCAGCGTCGACTTGCCCGAGCCGGACAGGCCCATCAGCACGAAGATCTCGCCCTCGCGAACCTCGAACGACGCGTTGTGGACGCCGACGATCTGACCGGTGCGGGCAAACACCTCTTCTTTCGTGGCGCCGCTGGCCAGCATCGCGAGCGCCTGTTTCGGATTGCTGCCGAACACCTTGCACAGCCCTTCGACCACGACCTTGGGGGAATTCATCGAGTGCTCTCCTCGCTTGCGGACGTCCGTCCGCGCTGTGCCTACATAGTTGCCAGAAAAAAGTGCGGCTAACCGACTAATTCCGACAACCACATGAGGAAATGCGACACCCGGCCATGCCGTGGACGCTTGGCGCGGCGAGCAAACCCTTGTGGGAGAACGGATTGACGTGGGTTGGCCCGCGCGCGGGGCGTGTCGCAACAGAGCAAGCGGCGCTCCCGGACGGCGGCAAGCGCGAGGCGCCAGAGAGGCGCCGGGTTCAGGAAATCGACACGCCCAGCAAGCGCCCGACGCCGAACGTGAACCCTGCCGCGATGAGCCCGATGACGATCTGGCGCAGCGCCGAAAACCCCGCGCTGCGTCCGTTGAACAACGACGTGAACACGCCGATCGACGCGAGCGCCAGCATGCTCAGCACGACACACTGCACGATTGCGCTGACGCCGCGCGTCCACAGGAACGGCATCACCGGGAAAATCGCGCCGAGCGAGAACAAGCAGAACGACACACCCGCCGCCGACCACGGATTGCCGCCCAGTTCCGACGGATCGAGACCGAGCTCCTCGCGCGTGAGGGTGTCGAGCGCCTTGTCCTTGTCGCGCATCATCTGCGAGGCCACGCGTTTCGCCTCGTTCGCGTCGAGCCCTTTCGCGCGGTAGATCAGCGCGAGTTCGTGCTCCTCCGCTTCGGGCTGTTCTTCGATCTCCTCGGCTTCCTTGGCGATCTGCGTGCTCGCGAGTTCGCGCGCATTGGTGACCGACAGCCATTCGCCGAGCGCCATCGAACAGGCACCGGCGATCAGCCCGGCGAGGCCGGTCAACAGGATCGCCTGGTTGCCGGTGCCCGCGCCAGCGACGCCCATGATCAGGCAGAAGTTGGACACGAGGCCATCGTTCGCGCCGAGAACCGCCGCGCGCAGATCGTTGCCCGACGCGGCGCCCTTGTGCCACGACTCGGCCGCGGCAATGCGCGCGCCGGACGACAGGTTGGCATTGCCGGTGCTCGCGAGCGTCTGCACGACGGCCGCGTGATGATGTTCGTCGGCCGACATGTGGCCCGCGTCGCGTTGGCTTTGATATTTGTTGCGGTCCGCGTATTCGGCTGCGGCGAGCGTCGGCAGCACGAAGTCCGCGCCGCACACGCGCACGAGCCCCTTCATCAGACGCGTCTTGACCGCATGGCCACGGCCCTTCGGTTCGATGCCATTGGCTCTGAGCTTGTCGGCCCACACTTGCGCGTGGCTGTGTTCGGATTGCGCGAGATCCTGATAGACCTGCTTGCGGGTCTCGTCTTTCTCGACCTGCGCGAGCGTCTCATAGAGGGCGGCGCTGTGCAGTTCGTCGGAGAGATTCGCCTTGTAGCGTTTCACTTCATGTTTCGTTGCCATGATCGCGCCTCGCAACTGCCCGGCGCCTCATCAACGATGAATGCCACGCCGGGCGTCCGGTGTCCGTTACTGACTGGCAGGCGCACCAACGCCGGCCTTCTTCTGGGCTGCCTGCAGCTTGTCCGGATAGTTCGGATCGTTCTGCGCCGGCTGGTAGCCCGCGTCTTCGAGTTTCTTCAACTCGGCGTTCTTTTTCGCGCGAGCCTGTTTGCGCTCTGCCTTGCGCTCGGCCTTGGTCGGCTTTGGGGTGGTCGTCGTCGCGCCTTGCTGGGCTGCGGCATCCGTCGAGCCCTGCGCGAGCGCGAGCGGAATCGTACCGGCCATCAGTGCGACGGCCGAAACGCCCAGCATGATCCGTTTAATGGCGAAGTTGTTCATCACTGATATCCCCTGAAAAAAAGGCAATAACGTACGAGTTGCGTCTGCGAACCGTGAACCACACACGCCGGGTCGTACAGCCTCCACGCGAACCCGTCAACGGGAGCTTACTGCCAAATAGCGGGATGCGGGTCGGGAGCGTGGACGCCCCCCGGCGCCGCGCGCCCGCGCTTATAGTCGGCTGCGTCGTATGCCGGTGCCTGTGTCTCACCGTGCTGGAATCAAGCCGCACGCACTTCCTTCCGCGATTCAGTTTTTTGGCATGTCCGCGCCGTCAGGAGTATCTTTTAACCGCGCCGGAAGCGCCAACACCACCACTCCTCTATAAGACAGACGCTTCCCAGAGTCCAGGCCAGCTCGACAAAGCGCGACGTTTCTAATATGCAACGAAGCGACATCAACTTATCGAGGATGGTGAAACAGTGAAAACAGTCAATCTTTTGAAGGTGCTAGGTATTGCGTTGTGCGTGGCAACCGCATCCAGCGCCTACGCCCAGGCGAGCGACGCGCAGACGCCTGCCGCCACGGCAGCCGCGCCGGCCACGACCGCCCAATCGACGCGTGCAGCAGATCGCAAGCTCGGCCGCGACGTGCGGCGCGCGCTCGGCAAAGCGCCGGGCTTCAATGTATCGAATGTGTTCGTGCGGGCGCGCGGCGGCGCGGTGACGTTGACCGGCTCGGTGCCTGAGGGCGACATGATCCAGCAGGCCGGCGATGTTGCGAAAGGCGTGCCGGGCGTGACCTCGGTGACCAACAGACTCACCCTGAACCTGCCATCCCGCGGGAGTGGCGGGAGCTGAGCACAAGCTGGACGCAACTCAGCGCCGCACTAACCCCACCACATATCTGCACACCTCGGTGCCCGCATTGAAGAACTCGCATTCGACCGGCGCACCGAGTTGCAAACAATCCCCCGCTTCGAGCCGGTGCGTCAGCGCGCCCTCGCGAAACGTCAGCACCCCTTGCGTGACCCAGATCTGCTGATGCTGAAACACGAACGCATCCGACGGATAAGGCACCCTCACCCCAGTCGGCAATTCGATTTCGAGCAGTTCCAGCACGCCGCCGGTCGGCGGTGAAATACGCCGCCGCGTATAGCCGGTTTCGGGGTCCTCCCACAGCGACTGGTCCGCATGACGCACGAGCCGCTCGCCGGTCTGCTCGGCGAGTGCGAGCAACGTGGACAGCGTCAGCCCGAACGCGCCCGACAGCCGCCCGAGCACCGTCGCGGTCGGACTCGCCTCGCCACGCTCGATCTTGCTGATCATCGCCTTCGATACACCCGAGCGCTCGGCCAGCTCGGCGAGCGACCAGTTGCGCGCCTCGCGCTCGGTCTTCACGCGCGCGGAGATCGCCTGGGTCAGATCGATGGCGGAAGTTTCGGACATGGCGGGGTCGTCGTTGCGCAAGTGGGGGGCACCTTGTCCTCAAAGACCTTCCGACAACCCGCCTTGGTCAAGGCCTCTTGTTGCAACTCGAGGTTCTGAACCTGCGTCGAGACACGGGCATAGCCGATGATCGTGGCGTGACAGTGCCCATTGACGAGTTCGTTGCCGCCGGCGGCCGAGACAGTTGCCTTCAGTTCCGTTAACTCCATCCGCTCGGTCATTGCTTTATTCCGTCGTCCTTGCGGTCTTCATCTTCGGCATCCTGGCACGCGGCAGGCAGTTGTTTCAGTAGCTCTGGCAGCGCCGTTTGCATTGCAAGCATCGGTTGCGGCTTGCTGCATGTGGTCGAGGTAGTCCGGCAAGCGGTTCTCGTTCATACCGGCTGCGCCTCCGCAAGCACCTTGGCCCGGAACTTCTGCGGCAGGTCGGCCGGGGTCAGCAGATCGACGTGGACGCCGAGTAGCGCTTCCAGTTCATCCTGCAACCCCCCAAGGTCGAACAGCGTCGCCCCTGGCAACGCATCGACCAGCAGATCGAGGTCGCTGCCGTCCCGGTCGGTGCCGTGCAGCACCGAGCCGAACACGCGCGGGTTCTCTGCGCGGAAGCGACTCGTCGCTTCGCGCACTACGCTGCGCTTCATGTCGAGAACGACGGACGGTCGCATGGGCATCCTTTCTTATCGAAACTCATCGAGACGATAAGCGATTGAGTCGAGACTCGCAATGCCTTCACCTCCCGTGCCATGCCGGTTGCGTTGGCGGGCTTGCTGCCCCGGCACGGCCTACGCCAGGCTGGTTACCTTTGACGCAGCAGCGCCAGGATCAGCGCAGACCAGTTCAGGCCGCTACGACCACCGCAACCGGCACAGCCAGCCGACAACGTCTTGCATAGTGATTTTTCGTCCACTATATTAAACGAAACGCCATCGCCCGAACCCGCTCGTCAGCAGGAACACACCATGCCGAAGGAAATCGTTCTCAACGCGTTCGACATGAACTGCGTGGGCCACATCCAGCAAGGGCTGTGGACCCATCCGCGCGATCAGTCCACGCGCTACACGGATCTGCAGTACTGGACCGACTACGCGCGCAAGCTCGAAGCGGGCCTGTTCGACGGCATCTTTTTCGCGGACGTGGTCGGCGTGTACGACGTCTACGGCGGCAGCCCGGACGCGGCAATCGGCGGCGCCGTGCAGGTGCCGGTCAACGATCCGACGCTGCTGATTCCGGCGATGGCCGCGCTTACGCGGCATCTGTCGTTCGGCGTCACGGCGAATCTGTCGGTCGAGCAGCCGTTTCTGTTCGCGCGCCGCATGTCGACGCTCGATCATCTGACGCGCGGCCGGGTCGGCTGGAACATCGTGACCGGCTATCTGGACAGCGCATCGCGCGCGATCGGCCTGAGCGGCCAGATGGCGCACGACGACCGCTACGATCTCGCCGACGAGTACATGGAGCTCGTGTACAAGCTGTGGGAATGCAGCTGGGAAGACGGCGCGGTGCTGCGCGACAAGGCGCGCGGCGTCTATGCGGACGCGTCGAAAGTCCACGTGATCCATCACCACGGCAAGCAGTACCGCGTCGATGCGATGCATCTCGCGGAGCCGTCGCCGCAGCGCACGCCGGTGCTGTATCAGGCCGGTTCGTCCGCGCGCGGCAAACAGTTCGCGGCGGCACACGCGGAGTGCGTGTTCGTCAACGGCCAGGCGAAGCCGGCGGTCAAGACGATCGTCGACGACATCCGCGCGCACGCGGTCGCCGGCGGCCGCCGCGCCGACGACATCAAGGTACTGCTCGGCCAGACCGTGATCACGGGCCGCACCGATCAGGAAGCGCGGGAGAAATTCGAGGAGTACCGCCGCTATGTGAGCTCGGAGGCGGCGCTGGTGCACGCGGCCGCATCGCTTGGCATCGACTTCGCGCGCTACGACCTCGACGAGCCGATCGAAACGGGCAAGAGCCAGGCGATCGTGTCGAACGTCGAAGCGATGACGCGCGCGGCCGGTCCGCAATGGACGAAGCGCAAGCTGCTCGAACAGATGGTGCTCGGCAGCCGCCAGCAGCCGCTCGTCGGTTCGGCCGACACAATCGCCGACGATCTGATCGCGTGGACCGAGCAAACCGGCGTCGATGGCTTCAATCTGTCGCGCACCGTCGTGCCCGAGTGCTTCGACGATTTCATCGAACTGGTCGTGCCGCTGCTGCAGGAGCGTGGCGCGTATAAGCGCGCGTATCGTGACGGCACGCTGCGCGAAAAGCTGTTCGGCCACGCGCGGCTGCCTGAGAGCCACACGGCGGCGCGCTTCCGTTCGCCGGCTTGCGCGACGGCGCCGGACGACGAGGCTCGCGTCTAACTCGACCACCGTTGTTTTGGCGAACCCGACTTCCAGCAGAGGCCCAAATTCTTGACAAGAGCACGTTCCGCGACGCGATGGCCGGTCTTGGCGCGGCCGTCAACATCATCACCAGCGACGGCGAAGCCGGCCTTGCGGGCTGCACCGCGTCGGCGGTCTGCGGCGTCACCGACGAGCCGCCCACCCTGCTCGTTTGCATCAACCGCAGCAGCCGCAACAACGCGGCGTTTCGCAGCAACGGCAAGCTCTGCGTGAACGTGCTGCGCGCCGAGCAGCAGGCTCTTGCCGCGCACTTTGCCAGGAGCGCGCTCGCGATCGAAGAGCGCTTCGCCGCCGCGCAATGGGACGACCTCGCAACCGGCGCGCCGGTGTTGCAGGACGCGCTCGCGTCGCTCGACTGCGAGATCGAGTCGGTGACCGAAGTCGGCACGCACACGGTGTTCTTCTGCGCGGTGAAAGCCGCGCGCACGCAGGGCGCGGGCGATGCGCTCATCTACTACGGCCGTCGCTATCATCGCGTCGGCGAGCGCTCGGTTCACGCGACGCCCGCCGCTTCACCTGCCCCGCCCCACCCTCGCCAACGCCCCGGCCGCGATCGTCCGGCCGAATAGCGCGGCCGCGGTGCGCTCCGGATCGAGCGCAATACTTTCGCTCGCTGCACCGACGATCAACGCGTCGAGCAAAGCAGTCAGCGTCGGCTCACGCGACTCGCCATGCCGATGCGACGTGAACCCCCGTCCGCCGCTCGCCCACGGAACCCTCGATCGCCCATCACGCCTGCGTGCCATCGTCATTGCACGCCGTTGTTCGATCAGCGCGTCACGCCCGCACGACGCCCGTCATCGGTCTGCCCGCCATGGTCCGGCCAAACAGCGCTGCCGCCGTCCGTTCGGGATCGAGCCCGAGACTTTCACTCGCGGTGCCGGCGATCAACGCATCGAGCGAGGCGGTCGGCTTCAGGTCGCGCGACTGATACAGCTGATGTGGCGCGAGGCCCGGCCAATCGGCAATCACGCGTCCGCCCTGCACCGACCCGCCGAGCACCATCGCGACCGAGCCGGTGCCGTGATCGGTGCCGCCCGTGCCGTTCGCGGCGGCGGTCCTGCCGAACTCCGTCGCGACCAGCACCGTGGTCTTGCTCCACGATGAACCCATGCCGTCGCGCAACGCCGCGAGCATCGTGTCGAGTGCCTTCAGTTGATTCGCGAGCCGCGCGTTCTGCGCGCTGTGCGTGTCCCACCCGCCGGTCTCGATCATCCCGATGCGCGGACCGTCGTCGCGCGCCAAAAAACTGGCCGCGAGCTTGCCGACGCTCGCCGGGTCCTGGCGCGCGCCAGCGTCGCCCGCGAGGCCGCGCGCCGCCATCGCCGATTCCCACAGCGCACGCAGCTGCGCGTCCTGCTCGTACAGTTGCGACACGCGCGCGAGCAGATCATCGGGCGCCTGCGGCAAGGCCGACGGTGCATACGACGTCACCGCCGCGGGCCCGCGCAGCGCCATCGGCACGGTCGGCGCGAACGCGATCGCGTTTTCGCGGGTGGCGGGCAGTTGCGCGGCGAGCCGGTTGAGCCAGCCGTCCTTCGTCTGATACGGCGACGTGCCGCCGGTTTCCAGCACGTTCTGTCCGTCGAAATGCGAGCGGTCGCGATACGGCGAGGCGACCGCGTGCACGAACAACGCCTCGCGCTGCGCGTACAGCGTCGCCATCTGCGCGAGCGCCGGATGCAGCGCGAACGTGCCGTCCAGATGCGGCGCGTTCGACGCATCGATCGCGAGCGGCCCGCGCAGCGTCGCATACGCGGGGTCCGCGTACGGCAGGACGATGTTCAGCCCGTCGGCCGCGCCACGCTGGATCACGAACACGAAGCGGCGGTCGGTCGCGACATGCGCGAACGCAATCCGCGGCGACACGAGCATTACGCCGGCACCGGCGGCGGCGACGCTCAGAAACTGGCGACGTGACAGCATGGCGTTCATCTCCGTTGAAAATCGGGCGATACGAGCAGCAGCGCGATCGCCGTCGATGCGCTTTCCGCGCGCGACACCGCCGTGGCCGTCGGCTCGCCGAGCGAGCCAGCCAGCAAGGTCTGGCCGAGCGAGCGCGCATCGAGCCGGTCACCCACGCGCGCGGCGAAACGTTGCGCGACTTCGACGCGGCGCAAGAGCGCATCGGGCGCGGCCCAGCTCGCGGCGATATCGTCGTAGCCGGCGGGTGAACCGGGCCGCCACACCGGCTGGCCAAGCTGCGTGAGGATCGGCGCGCTCTGCAGATTGCCGGGCTCGTGCCAGCCGAGTCCGCGCATCGACGAGATGGTCCACTCCCACGGCGTCTTGAACTTCACCGCGGCCGGCGACCACGCTTGCGGCGTATCGATCAACGCGCGATAGACGGCCGGCAGATCGCCGTCGCTGCGCGTGAACGCATCGGCCAGACGTTCGCTGACGCCAGGTGGAGGATCGTCGGCGACGAAATGGCGCGCGAGCTTCGTGCCGATATGCTGCGCGGTGGCCGGCGCGTGCGCGAGGTCGTGCAGGATCGCGAGCGCCTGCTGTTCGCCGGCTTCGTCGTAGCGGCGTCCCATGATCGTGCGCGAGCCGGGCTCGTGCAGCGCGGGACGAAACACGAAGCTGCCGGGTTCGCCGTTCTGATCCAGCGCGCGCCGGTTTGCATTGGCGCCGCCGCTCCCCGGATTGCCGACGAGACTCCAGCCGGTCAGCGCACGCGCGAACTCGGTCACGTCGTCCTGGCTATAGCCGCTGCGCACGCCGAGCGTATGCAGCTCCATGATCTCGCGCGCGAGGTTCTCGTTGAGTCCGCGTTTGTTGTCCGGATTGCGCTGCGCGGCGCGCAGCGCGGCCATGCTGTCGGGACCGACCGAGCGGGTCTGGTCGAGGAACAGTTGCATGGCCGGATGACGCTCGACGGCCACCAGCATGTCCTCGAAACGGCCGAGCACGTGCGGACGAATCGCCTCCGCTTCGAACGACCCGGCGAGCGCCGCGACGCCGGGCTTTTCGGTCGACACCGCGAAGTGATTCGCCCAGAAATGCACGAGGCGTTCGATGAACGGCGTCTGCGTGGTCAGCGCGCTTGCGACGCGCGCATTGACCGACGAGCGATACATGTCGAGGATTTCGACGCGCAGTGCTTTTCTTTCGGCTTGCCTGGCGGCTTGCGCGTCGGCCTGGCTTGGTGCTGCGGTGTTGTTTGCGCCGTGGTTCGCATTCTGGCTCGGGTTGGGCTCCTCGCCCGCCTTCTGTTTCGACTGCTGCTCTATCTGCATGCGCTGCTGCACGAGCTGCGTCGACAATGCGATCGAATCGGGTTGGTTCGCCCATGCGTCAGGCCGCGGCTGATACTGCTCGAACTGCGCGAGCAGCCAGCCCTTCGGATCGGCGGGCGGCGTGTCGTCGGCGCGCGCGCCGAGGCCGAAGCGGTTCAGTGCGATCGCCGCGGCATTCAGGTTCGGTGAGTTGGCCATACGATCCTCGTCGGCAGGTAGGACACCTGCATGTCCGTTAAACGGCCGACACGCTGAAATCCGTCGCCATCGCGCGCATTTTTTATTCGCTCGATGCGGCATTCGCCGCCGGTTTTTTCGCGTTCGGCGCCGGCTGCGCTTCGCGCCATTGCCCGCGCAACTTCAAACTCTCGGCGAATTCGACGCGCTCCTCGGGCGTCAGCGTCGCCGCGAAATCGGCGACGCTCGCTTCGACCATCGCGCGCAGGCTGACGTCGGCCGCGCGCGTGCGCGCAAGCGCCGCATCGAGTGCGGCGCGATCGAACTGCGGCGCGGCCAGCAGACGCAGCACCTCACGACGCCCTTCGCGAGCGTCGCGCGCATACTGGCGCCCGTCGCGCCGCGCGCTCTTCAGACCGTCGATAAACGCCTGCCGCTGCTGCGCCGACAGAGGCTCGGCGGCGAACCGCAGCGCGCGCTGGTCCTGCGCCGCCGCCGGCGGATTCGCACCGTGCGCGGAGAACCATTGATACGCGCCGCCGGCGATCGCGCCGAGCAGAAACACGTTGAGCACCACCGAGCCCAGCAGCGCAATTTTCCACGAGCGCCCGTTCATTCGCCGCTCCAATCGGCGGCGCTGCCGCCGAAGCTCGAAGTCAGATACGAGGATTCATGCACGACCGGCGCGTTCTCGGTCAGCACGAAGAACGACACCGCGAACGCCCCCGCCACGCCGCCGAGCAGCCCGACACCTGCCACCGCCGCGCCCGACCACCACAAGCGCCAGCGTGCGGCTGGGCGTCGCGACGGCGCGCGGTCGATGATGCGACGCTGCAGTTC
Source organism: Paraburkholderia sp. MM5384-R2 (assembly GCF_014201025.1). Classification (NCBI taxonomy): domain Bacteria; kingdom Pseudomonadati; phylum Pseudomonadota; class Betaproteobacteria; order Burkholderiales; family Burkholderiaceae; genus Paraburkholderia; species Paraburkholderia sp. MM5384-R2. Next base: position 55,871 of record NZ_JACHDI010000005.1, on the reverse strand, counting down.
GAGGCTCGGCGGCTCGAGCTCGTCGGCGGCGAGCCACGCGTCGAGGCTGGCCGCGTCGCTCAACGCCGCATCGGCTTCGTCGCGATGCGCGCGCGCCCACGCCTGCGCGGCTTCGCGTTCGCGCTCCGGCCAGCGGCGCGCGTCGGCGCCGTAAGCTGCAACGATCTGATGGAATCTTTCGGGCGTCATGACTTGTCCTTGCTAAGGCCGCTGCCGGCCAGTTGAGCGCGCAAACCGCGGCGCGCGCGGCCCAGCAGACTCTCCAGCGCATCGACGCTGACGCCCATCAAGGCGGCGGCGTCGAGGTTCGACATCTCCTGGTAGTAGGTCAGCACGAGTGCCTCGCGCTGTCGCGCCGGCAGCGCGGCGAGCGCCGCGCGCACGCGCGCGTGGTCGGCACGTGCTTCGAGCCGCGCGTCGGGCGGCGCGGCGGGATCGGCCGAATCGGGCAGTTCGTCGCTCGGGTCTTCGCGCCGGCCGCGCAGACGGTCATAGCAAAGATTGAGCGCGACCCGATGCATCCACGTGTCGAACTTCGCTTCGCCCTCACGCCAGCGGGCCGCCTGTTTCCAGATTCGCACGAAGACCTCCTGCGCGATGTCCTCCGCTTCCATGCGATCGCCGAGCATGCGCGTGGCGAGCGCAAGTAGCCGCGGCAGCTTGCGCGCGACCAGCGAGCGGACCGCGCCGGGCTCCGCGCGGCCCACCCGCGCGATCAGCTCGGCGTCCGGATCGGGTGGTGCGTCGCTCAAGGCGTGCGGCTCGGTCGCGACATCACGCGCGCGCTTTCGCGTGAGGACCGCATCACGGATTCAACGTCGTTCACTTGCCGCCGCTCCTTCAGCTGTCGTGTCGTTATGTTGTCGTGCCGCTACGCCGCTATCCGGCCAGGTATCACGTACGCGGTCAATATACGACGAGCGCCGGCCGGTAATAGGCCGGGCGTGCCGGATAGACCACACAGCCGGCGAGCGAGGCCGCCAGCAGAATCATCACGAGTGTTTTCATCGCAAGCCTCGTTCAAGCCCAATGTCCTTCGATCCAGCGCCAGTGCGGCCCACGTTGCGACCAATGCCCGGGCACCCAGTGATAGCCGACGCGCACCGGCTGCCAGTGGCCCGGCACCCACGCATAGCGGCCGTGCTCCCAGCGCCAGCGGCCCTGATCCCACACATAGCCGTCCCGTGGCGCGGGCACGACTTCGACGCGCGGCGGCGGCGGTGCCATCGGCGCGATCATCACTTGTGCGGAGGCGGGCGCGGCCGTCAGCGTGGCCGCGCAGCACAGCGCGGCGCTCAGCGTGGAACCGAGCAGACGAGTGATGCGGTTGGAGTTCATGTCGATTTCTCCCTTCAAAGCTGGAACAAGTCGGCGCCCAGGACGGCCCCGTTTCTACTTGAACGCGGCAGCGGGAGAAATCCGTCGCGCCATTTGCGAAAAAAATGCACGAATACAGTCGGGTTCACGTAAGGCAATAGTCGGCGTTTCGCCCGAAAATTTTCACTTTTTGATGGTCCAATGCGCGAGCTGCAATCAATTGCGTCGGCCGTTACGCTTCTAACAACAATTTCCAGCACCGTTCACACCTATTGATGGAAGGGGCTGGACCGCGAATGTGGAGCCACCAAAGAATGTTTCGTAAAGCCCTTTTGCCCATTCCGTTTGCCGCCGCACTGTTCGTGCTGAGCGCATGCGGAAACAGCAGCGTCAGCTCTCCTACGACTGCATCCGCGCCGGCCAGCTCTTCGCCGGCTGCTACCGTATCCGCCCAGGACGCGTTGGCCACGGCAACGCCGATCAAGCACCTCGTCGTGATCTTCGGTGAGAATCGTTCTTTCGATCACTACTTCGGCACCTATCCGAACGCGCAGAACCCGGTCGGTGAACCGGCGTTCACGGCGGCGAACACGCCGGCCCAGATCAACAATCTGAATCAGAATTCGCTTCTGACGAGCAACCCGAACTTCCTGAACACGGCGAACAACGCGGCCTCCGCAGGCAGCGGTATCAATCCGTTCCGCCTCGACCGCAGCCAGGCCAACACCAACGGCCAGTCGCACGACTACATGAAGGAACAGCTCGCCTACGACAATGGCGCGGCGGACCTGTTCCCCAAGTACACGGGTAACAACAGCGCCGGCAGCGGTTCGACGTTCGGCACGCCGGGTCTCGTGATGGGCTATTTCGACGGCAACACGGTCACCGCGCTGTGGAATTACGCGCAGAACTTCGCGATGAGCGACAACATGTACACCGACACGTACGGTCCGTCGACACCGGGCGCGCTCGAGGTGGTTTCCGGCCAGACCAACGGTGCTATTCCTGCGAACGGTGCCGCTCAAGGCGACAACGTGATCGCCGACGGCGCGGGCAGCTTCACGATGAACGGCGATTCCGACCCGACCGGCGACGTGTGCGACACCTCGACGTCGAGCGGCCAGGCCACGCTGAGCTCGAATAACAAAAACATCGGTGACCTCCTCAACGCGAAAGGCATTACGTGGGGCGGCTTCATGGGCGGCTTCGACCTGAGCGCCACCAACTCGAACGGCACCACGGCGTGCAAGCGCAGTACCTACTCGTCGGTCCTCGGCGCAACGAAGACGGACTACATACCTCACCACAACTGGTTCCAGTACTACGCTACGACGGCCAACCTGGCGCACACGCGCCCGACGTCGACCGCGCTGATTGGACAGACCGACCCGCTCGATTCGACGGCTACGCCGGTGCACCATCAATACGACGTCAACGACTTCTTCACGGCCGTCTCGGCAGGCAACTTCCCGTCGGTCAGCTACCTGAAGGCACCGGCCGTCGGTGATGCGCACCCGGGCAACTCGGATCCGATCGACGAGCAGGCGTTCGTCACGAAGGTCGTCAACTTCCTGCAACAACAGCCGGACTGGAAGAACACCGCCATCATCATCACGTACGACGATTCGGATGGCTGGTACGACCACGCTTATGCGACGCCGACGACTTCGTCGTTTGACGCCACCGCCGACCAGCTGAACGGCGCGGGCACCTGCAACGCAACGGGCGCGAAGCAAGGCGTCGGCGTGACAGGCGCGGCTGTCAACGGCCGTTGCGGCCCGGGAACGCGTGTTCCGCTTCTGGTGATCTCGCCGTACGCACGTAGCAACTACGTTGACCACACGGCGATCACTCAGGCTTCGGTTGTCAGGTTCATCGAAGACAACTGGCTCGGTGGCACCCGCATCGGCAACGGATCGCACGATGCGACGACGGGGAGCATCACGTCGCTGTTCGACTTCACCAACGGTGGCAAAACGCCGGCGTTGTACCTCGACACGAACCTTGGCACCAAGCTGTCGGCTCCTCCTGCAACGAACTAAGGAGCCACCCGTTTATCCGTCCGTTCTGCCGCACAGGGAGGTACGCGGTGTGACGTTCAGGGAACGGAGCTGTTGATGCCCGTCAATCAGTGATGACGTCGAGCCAGCCGGTACGGTGGCTCGACGTGCTCGTTTGCAGTTCAGCTTGACTACCGCTATCGCCATGAATCGTCGTTCGAACGCCACCTTGTCTTCGCAACTACCCACCGCAAGCGCCCCGTCCCCTCGCGCTGCGAGCAGCACGCGGCGTCGCCTGATCCTTCGGATAGTGCTGGGGATCGTGCTGCTGGGCGTCGCTCTGGTTGGCTACGCACTGATCTATCCCGAGCGTATGCCCGCGGCGATCGGCGATACGGTCGAGAATCTGACGGGTCTCAACGCCCATCCGGTCAAGCTCCTGCGTCCCCCCGTCGCGCCCCTTAGCGCGGTCGCGGTACTCGGCAGGGACCTGTTCAATGATCCGTCGCTTTCGGCGTCGGGCAAACAGTCGTGCGCGTCGTGCCACAGCGCCGCGCACGCTTTCTCGCCTCCCAACGACCTGACGGTACAACCAGGCGGACTTCACATGACGGAAGCGGGCTATCGGCCGGTGCCATCGCTCGCGTACCTGTATCGCCAGGCGCCGTTCAGCATCGGTCCCGATCAGGGCGATACCGACGCCGCACCGGTCAGCCTCGATACGCAGGCCTCGGCCGCGCTAGGCGTGCAGCGCGCCCAGAAAACCGCGGGCGTTGCGCCTGCCGCGCCGGCTATGGTGCCGCAAGGGGGACTCTTCTGGGACGGCCGGGCAAGCACGCTGCAGGACCAGGCGCTTGGGCCGCTGACCAACCCGGTCGAGATGGCGAACCCCGATCTGGCTTCGGTTGCCGACAAGCTAAGGCACTCGAAGCACATCGATACGCTCAGACAACTTTTCGGTCCGCATGTCGTCAACGATCCCGATCTGCTCGTGTCGGAAGCCATGTTCGCGATCGGTCGGTATGAATTCGAAGACCCGGCGTTCCATCCATTCTCGAGCAAATACGACGCCTGGCTAGAAGGACGTGCACGCCTCACGCAAGCCGAACTACGTGGCTTGCGTCTGTTCAACGACAAGGACAAGGCCAATTGCGCGGGTTGCCACCTGAGCCAGCCGACGTCGGACGGCCTTCCACCTCTTTTTACCGACACGCAGTATGAAGCGCTCGGCGTGCCGCGCAATCGCGAACTTGCGCCGAACAGGAATCCAAAGTTCTACGACATGGGCATTTGTGGGCCCTTCCGGACCGACATGGCCAGGCAGACGCAGTATTGCGGCATGTTCCTGACGCCGACACTGCGCAATGCCGCCGAACGCAAGACGTTCTTCCACAATGGCGTGTATCACGACCTCAAGCAGGTGCTGGACTTCTACAACCTGCGCAATACGTCGCCGGACAGAATCTATCCGCGGGATGCGTCGGGCAAGGTGCAGAAGTACGACGATCTGCCGCCGCAATACCATGCGAACGTGGATGTCGCCGATGCGCCGTTCGACCGCAAGTTCGGCGACCAGCCCGCGATGACCGATCAAGACATCCAGGACATCATCGCGTTCATGAAGACGCTGAGCGACGGGTACAAGGACTGAGTAGCCGCGCTGGACGCCGCCGCTGCAGCTTCCGGGCCGCGGCACGCGGCCCGGTGCGGTATCCTTGCCGGTCCGCGACCTTATCCCTACCCTCCCCGATGGCCGATTTTCCTTTCGACGCCGTGCTCTTCGACTGCGACGGCGTGCTCGTCGATTCCGAACCGATCACGAACCGAGTGCTCACCGAGATGCTCGGCGAGCTCGGCTGGCATTTGAGCGTCGAAGAGACGATGCGCATTTTCGTCGGCAAGATGGTCAGGGACGAAGCCGCGTTGATCGAGGCGCGCACCGGCTTCGCGATCACGGCCGAGTGGCTGGCGCAGTTCCGCGCGCGTCGCAACGTGGCGCTCGACAATGAGTTGCGCGCGATCGACGGCGCGCCTTTCGCGGTCCGCGCGCTGCAGCAGAGGTTGAATGGACGCATCGCGGTGGCGTCGGGCGCGGATCGCATCAAGATCGAATTGCAGCTCGTGAAGGCCGGCATCCTCGACTGCTTCGACGGACGCATCTTCAGCGGCCACGAAACGCCGCGCAGCAAGCCGTTTCCCGACGTCTACCTCGCCGCGGCCGCGGCACTCTGCGTCGAGCCGACACGCTGTGCGGTCATCGAGGATACGGTGACGGGCGCGACCGCGGGCGTCGCGGCCGGCGCGACGGTATTCGGCTATTGCCCGACGCACCTCGGTCATAGCAGCGCGACCGCGTTGCATGGCGCGGGCGCGGTGCACGTGTTCAGGGAGATGGCCGAGCTACCGGCGTTGCTCGCGGGATGGGGCACGCGCTGATCGACCGACGTGTTGGCGGTTGAACGACACCGGCTTGCCGCAAGTTGGCCAACGCCGATCAGTTTTCGACTGCGCAGATACGGTCGATCAGCGCTCGACCCAGCACAGACGTTGAATCCCCCCGCATGGCATGGTGCGTGCAACTGGAACGCCCGGGCGCAAAGCATTTGCGCGCTCGCTACCCATCCAACGTTGCCGGAGATTCATCATGTCCAACTTGACCCTTGCCGACCTGTCGCGCTGCGACGACCTCGACCACGCAGCCGCACAGTCCGTGCGCGGCGGCCACTCGTGTTTCCCGCACGAATACCCGCCTTCGTGTTACGGCGAAAAACCGCCGGTTCGCGGCCCGTCGTACTACAACCCGCCCTCCTACAACCCCTGCCAGCCCGTGCATTACGGCTGCGGGCCGGTCTACACCCCGGTCTGCCATCCGGAGCCGGTCAAGATCGTGCCGCTGTAAGGACGAGGCCCAGCGCCGTTGCGTACGACGGCGCAATCATGCATGGGTTGCGGCCCGGGTTGGTACGATCGGGCCGCATCGCGCGCTTCATGGTGTTATTCGAAGGCCGGATCGATTGGCACGCGATAGCCGACCGCTAGCCGGTTCGTTTCGTTAGCCATCCCGACGATGGCCTGCAGCTCGCCGAACATCTCGTCGGTCATGCCGGCGCGGCGTGCCGCCGCCGTGTGGCTCGCGACGCAATAGCCGCAGTTGTTCGTCACGCTGACCGCGACGAATAACAGCTCCTTGACGAGCGGGTCGAGCGCGCCGGGCGCCATCACTTCCTTCAGGCTGTCCCACGTGCGCGCGAGGGTCGGCGGATGCTGCGCGATGTACTTCCAGAAGTTGTTCACGTCGTCGACCTGGCGGGTCGCTTTGATGTCGTCGTAGACGGCTTTGACTTCGGGTGATGCGTCCGTGTATTCGATGGCTTTGGGCTGGGTCATGCGGGCTCCTTGGCGTGTCGGTTGGGGGTGTGCGTCGGGGTATTGTGCACTTGCAGTGGCGGATGCGTGAGGCGAATGAAAGAGGCCGCCGACCGTGTGAGCAGAGGCCTGTGTGGACAGCGTTAGGTGTACCCCGCCGCGCCTCTCAATCCTTCCTGACCCACTCCATCCGCACCGACTCGAGTTCTCGCGGCAAACGCGGTGAGACAGGCGCCCGGCGCGGCAATTCGACGAAGCCGAGACGCCGGTAGAGCGCGTATGCGCGCTTGTTGCTGATCAGCACATCGAGCACGAGTTGCTGCCGATCGCGTTCGCCACGCCCCGCGCGAGCCTGCAAATTCATCAGTTCACCCGCGCGCATCGCATCCGCAAACAGCGTGCTGAAAACACCTGTGCCGCGCAGGCGCTCATGCGTCGCGCAGTGGGCGATCAACCTCTGCGACGACTTTGGCGCCGGCAATTCGCTTTCGAGCACGAGACCGCGCAGCAGCATGCGAACCGTGCGGCGCAAGCCAAAGAACTGCAGTAGCATCAGCGCGACGTGCGGATCGTCGAACCATGTGTGGCGTCCGTCATGCAGCGCGAGCACCGCGACCGGCTGATCGTCCCCGGTCACGGCCACACGGTGGCGTCGATACGAAAAGCGCCCGAGCTTCGAGGCAAACGCAAACGCCAGAAATTCGATGCAAGCTTCGGTCGGCTCACCGAGAAAGAAACCGAATTCACGCACGCCAGATGCGAAGATCAGCGGCGCGCATGCTTCGGCATCGTCGGCGCGCGCGGCGCGAAAGCGCAGGAGGAGCGCTTCGTCGTCGCGAGCGGGCGCGTGCGCACGTGCGGGTTCTACGGCATACATAGCAGACTGCCCTTTCGTGGATTTGTTGATTCTTTGTGTTTAGCGCGGCAGGCGCGCGAGCGCGCACTGGTCTTCATAATTGGCCAAGCTGACAGGAAGTCAGTATCTTTTAAAAGTTCGCTTTTCCTTGCACGTCCAATAAAGCACCATGCCAAAACCGACGCACACAGTCACATTCAGTGGAATCAAAAAATAATTCCCTTTTTTGAATCCTAGCAGTACCGAAATCGCCGAATAGAGGAAGCTGAAGACCTCGCCCGCCAGCAACACGGTATTGATCCGCGGCATGATGGCGCGATAGCCATTCGTGCCTTTCGGCGTTCTGTGAAAGTCGCCATACACGCCGAACAGAGCACGCACGCCGCCGACGAAGTAGTACCAGGCCATCGGCAAAAACATCGCGATATAGCGGTAGGTGTCCCACAAGTCTTTCACGGCGCTCCGCTTGTCATCGAAACGTGCCCCGCGGCGCGCACCGAGCGCATTTTCGAGCCCCCAGAGCACAGCCAGGCCGAAGAACGTAAACGCCCCCCAGCGCATGAATGCGGCATCGAAATGCACGAAATAGGTAAGCGGCAGGCTCAGCAAGATCAGTACATAGATCGACGCGAGCAGCACCGACGAAAACATCACGGAGATAGCGTGCATTCGCTTCATCAGAGGCATGCGCTGCACCACCATCTGCTTCACATGCTTGAAGCCGCTATGAATTAGTCCGCGCCCCCAACGCTCGCGTTGAATGCGAAATGCGCTAATGGTCTCGGGCAGCACCGACATCGACACCACGTCGCGCAAATAAGCGTATTTCCAGTCGCCGAATTGCGCGCGATAACCGAGATCGACGTCTTCCGTGACGGTCGACGCATTCCACCCGCCCAACGCATCGACGCACGCCTTGCGCCATACACACGAACTGCCGCTGAGCGATGCCATGTCGCCATCCTCGCTCAGGCCGACCGTCACGTATTGCTGATGGCCCATTTCCATCGCCTGGAAACGCGTCAGAAATGACACGTCGCGATTCTCGTAACCGATGCCCGTTTGCAGGAATCCCAGTTTTGGGTCGCGGAAACACGGAATCGTCTTCAGCAGAAAGTCGACGGGCGGCACGAAATCCGCGTCGAAAATAGCGAAGAATTCCCCGCGCGACTGCTGGATGCCGTTGACGAGATTACCCGCTTTGTAGCCCTTGCGGTCGGGCCGCCTGAGCAGGCGAATATCGACGCCTTGCGCCGCGTATTGCGCGACTTTCCCGCGCGCGAGTTGTGTGGTGCCGTCCGACGAATCGTCGAGCACCAGAATTTCGAGCAATTCCGCGGGATAGCTCAGACGGCAGGCGGCATCGATCAGACGCTCCACTACCTCTGATTCATTGCAGATGGGCAGCAGCACGCTCACCGACGGCCGGCAATCGATGTTGGCTTCGGCAGCCGAATGCTCGAGTTCGGTCAATTTGCGCCGCTCCACCTTTCGCGAAATCAGAAAGACCCGCAATTCAAGGAGCACGTACAGCGCAAAATAGACGACCACGACGAGAAAAACTGCCTGGCAAAACCAGGAAAGCAATGCGAGCATCGTGAGGTCCCTCAAAGATTCACGACGGCGCAGATTTCTTCCAATCGATGTGCCCAGGTATGGTTCTCTCGCACGTATTTCGCACCGGCTTCGGCGCGATCGAGGTCCGCACGCGAAGGTCCGTGACGCAGTTGCGCGAACAGATCGCGCGTTTCTTCATAGGTATTCACAACGTGACAGAAATCGCGGAAATGGCGATCGACGGCTCGGCTCGGGTTCGTCACAGCAATACCCCCGCAGGCTAGAATCTCGAGCAAGCGGCGCGAAAACATCGTTTCGGAACTCGTGACCGAATTCACGTTGATCGAAACCGCGTGCGACTTGTAGACGTTCGCCGTTTCCCGATGTGGCACCTTGCCATGCAGGCGCATCTGGCTTGTCTTCGGAAAGCGGAACTCGAAATGGCGCGACAGCCGGTCGTGATTCCGGTCGAACACATTGAGCGGCATCTCGTTGTGCTCGCAGATTTCGAACACCATGTCGAGAAAGCGGCGCCTCTCATTCAGAATGCGCCGGTAATAGCTGCCTGTAAAACAGACTTCGTTGCGCGTGAAATTGAAGCCCGTGAAGCTATGAAAAGCCGGCTGAAAGGGCATGATTAGCGTATTCACGGGCACGTGCGCCGGCACCTGCTGGCGATAGCGTGCGAGGCATTCTTCATCTGTGGTGAAGACGTAATCGAACGCCTTCGCCACGTCGATGAACGCTTCGAAGAACGGACCGTCGTCCTTGTTCCAGAATACCGTGGGAATGCCAGCTTTCCTCGCGAAATCGACCAGACGGAAAATCGCGATCGGCTTTGTGAGGCGCAACGTTTTCGGCTGCTTCGCCAGTTCGTAGCGCCAGCTTCCGTCCACGCCGTGGAATGCGGATTCGGCGAGCACCAGATCCGGCTTCCAGTTAGTGATGACGTCGCGGTAATTCGTGGGCGTCATCACACGAACACGGCATTCGGCAGACAGACAGTCTGCCGTGAAATAGTCCGTGACGAGCGCAATCTTCAGACGGCCAAATGGCCCGTCTCGTTCGATATCTTCCGATACTTTTGGATAGTCGTAGACCAGTGAACCCAGTCTTCTAATGACCCTGCCAACCATTCCCCTCACCCCGTACTTTTTGGTAGCGCCTTGATGACAAAATCGCGCCAGCAACGCTGTGTGGTCGCGTATTCTTTTGCTTGTTCGCCGAGCGCGGCGAGCGCCGCGCGATCACTTATTGCTGCCTCAATCACGCGCGCAAGATCGGTCGCGTCGCCGGCATTGAAAAACCAGCCCGCGGGACGATCACCCATTTCGTCGCGAAACACCGGCAGATCCGGCACGATCACCGGCTTTCCCAGTGCCATCGCTTCGACGAGCTTGATCGGCGGCACGATTTCGCAGACTTTGAAAGGCTTGCGCGGAATACAGACCAGCGCGCAGCGGCTCAAGGCTTCCTGCGCCTTTTGCGGCGCCATGCGGCCCAGAAAGCGGATCTGTTCCGATAAGCCGAGCCGCTGCACCTGCGATTCGAGCGACAACCGCGCTTCACCGTCACCGATGAGGCTCACGGAAATCCGCACGCGGCGTGCGCGCAGTTGCGCCACGGCGTCGATTAGGGTGTCGAGTCCCTCATAGGCCATCAACGAGCCCGCATAGCCGATCGTGTCATGCACTATTTCACGCGACGCGGGCGATACGAATCGCTCGGGTTCGACACAGTTGGGCAGCAGGAACATGCGTTCCTTGTCGATGCCCCAGCGCGCGCGCGCGAAGCGTCCCAGTTGCTCTGAAATCACGAACACACGATCCGCGTGGCGCGCGACGAGCCCTTCGAGTTCGAGGCCTTGCTGGAAGCTCTGGCGACCTTCGTAGTGCGGCGTGCGCGAAATACGCGTGAGTTCCCACAGGCCGCGCATTTCATACTGAAACGGAATGCCCAATTGGCGCGCCGCCAGCAATGCCGGCAATGCGTTCACATGATTCGACGCAGCGTGAATGACCGACACGCGATGTTGCTTCGCCCACTGCGCCACCACGCGCGCCGCCTGCATCGCATACAGCAGCACCGGCCGATTATTGGCTGGCCCCGCGGCATGTAGATACCGTACTTCATCGACCTGGGTCTCTTCGCTCAACGCGTCGCGCAAACGGTCGATCCGATCAAATGGATATCCAGGCCGCGTCATCGCATGCACGCGCCCGCCCGCCGACGCCATTGCCCGAATGATCTCGTGCGTGCGCGTCGTATAGCCGCTCGTGTGATACGGCAACGCGCTCGCGGCCACATACAGAAGCGCCCCGGCACCAGCGTCGAATGACGCGGCGGGCGCACGCCGCTTCGCCTTGCGATCCAGCGTGCGGACCGTTAGCCAACGGCTCAATCCCAAATACGGCTCGCTAACGAACGTTTGCAGAGAATCGAATGTGCTGCTCATGCCCGCACGGTCCCCTGCTGCTTGAGTTCCGCGCGTGCGAGATCGACCGTTTGCGACACCCTGATCTTGCCGCGCGCGTGCAGGTCGAGAAATTCGGCGGTCGTGATCACGTCGTAGTCTTTTGTCAGACGGCGCAAGAGCTTGCGATAGCCCTCGACACGTTGATCGTCGCGATAAGTCGCGTAGCCCTTTTCATCCCAGTACAGCAGCGACCACGAATGCAGCAGGAAAATGGAAAACGTCGGGCTGCCGCTGAACGCATCGAGCAGCAATTTGCCCCACCAGGGACGGAAGCGGAAATACGGCGACTCCGGATACGTGAGGCGCGCCCACCATTCGTCTTTGCCGACCTTCGGCAAGATCTTTTTTTCCGTCATCGGTACTTCGATCACACCGTTCGACCATGCGTACGGCAGATTCGTCGGCTCGCTGAAAATGGCCTGTTTCGCGTGAACGGCGCACATCGAATTGTTGAACGACGCCTGCACGCCCGCGGCTTTCAAGGCGCGTATCGTGGACGCATTCCAGCGGAACGAACCTGCCCGATGCGCGAGAACCGGCTTGCCGGTTTGCTCCGAGATAAGCCCGCCAAAATGTTTGATGACGAACTCGGCGCGTGCGTCGTCGGTATATTGATTCATATACTGCGGACGGCGCGCGAGTCCATGCTCGGCCCAGAACGAATCGGGCAAATATTCCGGGTGCGTGTGCAGTTGCACGTCCTGACCCACGGAATCGAGCCAGCGCACCACTTCGCGCGTTTCTTCCAGATACGACCACGCGCCGCATTGATCGACGAAATAGACGTGCCTGGCGCCGAACTCGTCGCCAATCTCGGCCATTTCACGAATTCCCGCGGTTCCACGCTCGTGTACGCCCCACATGAGCCGCTTGACATGATCGTGCGGCGCGCGTTTGGGCAGCGCTTCGGCGTCGACCGTCAACATGGCATAACGATTCTTTTGCATCTTTCTCAGCTCAATTTCAGCAATGCATGCCATTGCGCGTCGCTGGCCAAACCAGCGCTCAAAGGCAGGACGATTGCATCTCGATAGCGCCACGCGAGATACGCCTGCTTTCTCTGCTGTAGCGATGGGCCCTCGCCGCTTAATGACGGCACATATTCCACCAGCCAACCCAGCCGGGAATAAAAGGCGAAATCGGCGATATCCGTCACCAGAACCGGCGCCAGATCATCGCCGCCTTGAAGCTTTTCCGACAAGCCCTCGCATGCGGCGCGCAACTGATGACGATCGGCGCCGAGCGCCCAGATCATCACTGTCTTTACATCGGCAGAAAGCGGCCTGTGCTTGAGGGTCGGCAGCCACGGATATGGCGTTACGTGCGGTGAAATCAGATTTGCTGACGCCAACAAATGCCGAATGCGCCGCCAAACACGCTCCTGCCATGACGAAGGCGGTTTTTTCCCGAGCAGGTCGTAACGGACGAGCAGATCCCATTCGGGTCTGGCCGCGAGCGCTTTCACCTCACGCCGCAATGCTTTGGCTTCTGCAATCACGCTCACTGCAGGCGCTCCCGTCTTGCTGCCAAAGCGAGGATTTTTTCCGCTGCGAGCACGGCGCCGTTCATCCGAATCGTTGCGCGGTCAGCGGGCGTATCGTTCAGCATATCGAGCAGTCTACCGACCGCAGCCTCGCGTTCGTCATCGGTCTCGCAGGCAGACACCACAGCCGGCATAACGTCGGCAACCATATGGGCGCGACGCACCTGATCGTCGGCGAGCTGCGCATTTGGTACGAGCAGCGCGGGCACGCCCGCCTGCACGAGTTCGCAGCAGGTGTTGTAACCGGCGGCGCCGACAAAGGCGTCGAACGCACGCAAATAGCGCGCGAGCGGATAGACCGTCAGCGGCATCACGCCGGCCGGCAATTCGATGTCGCGCACGGAAATGGGCGCACGCACCCAGACTACCTTGAAACCGGCCGCCTCGAACACACGAATCAGCCCGTGGCCGATTCCTGCCACATCCTTCAGATTGCCAGGGCCCAACGCGAACAGGACAAAACGGCAATCCTTCGGAAGGCCCAACGCCTCGCGCGCTGTAGCGCGGTCAAGCAACTCATCGTCTTCGAGCACGCACACGGGTGGTACGAGCGCACGCGTGCCGCCGCCTTCGAGCGGCCGCTCGCTTTCCTGTGCGCCCAATTCGCCGGGCTGGATCACGAGATCGAAACGCGACTCGTCCACGGAGACCGTCTTGCCGCCCTCCTTGAGCAAACCACGGTTCGACCAGACGAGCGCTGGCGAACCGAACGTCTCGCACGTCGCCAGAAACCCTTGAAACGGCCAGGTGCCGTCGAAGACGATTACGTCGGGACGAACGCGTTCGAGCATCATGCCGAAACGCACAGCCAGCTCGCTATTCCACGCAAACGTGGAGCTCGTCGACCAGTATGGCGAAACGAAATAATCCGCCTCGAATCCCATCTCTTCGATGAGCTCGATGGCCGACGCGAGGGAAAAGAAAACCGGTCGGGCACGGCCGCGCAACCGCCGAGCATACGAAAGACAACGATTCAGATGGCCCATGCCTGAGCCATTCACGTTGAAGAACAGAATGCGGGGAAGCTGCGAGCCGGTCGAGTCGTTGCGAGCCGGTTGCGGATCGTTCATGCGTCGCCGCCGAACAGATCGCGCGTGTATACCTTGTCCGCCACGTCCGCCAGATCGGCCGTCATGCGATTTGCGACGATCACATCGGCCGAGCGCTTGAATTCAACCAGATCGTTGACCACTGACGAATTGAAAAAACTCGATTCGTGCATCGCCGGTTCGTAGATGATCACTTCCACGCCCTTCGCCTTGATGCGTTTCATCACACCCTGAATGCTCGACGCGCGGAAGTTGTCGGAACCCGCTTTCATCACCAGCCGGTAGATGCCGACCACCTTCGGGCTACGTCGGAGCACGCTCTCGGCGATGAAGTCTTTCCGCGTGCCATTCGATTCGACGATAGCGTGAATCAGGTTTTGCGGCACCTCGCGGTAATTCGCGAGCAGTTGCTTCGTGTCCTTCGGCAGACAGTAGCCACCATAGCCGAAGCTCGGATTGTTGTAGTGAGCGCCGATCCGCGGGTCGAGACACACACCTTGAATGATCTGATTCGGATCGAGGCCGTGCTGCGCCGCGTAGGTGTCGAGTTCGTTGAAATACGCAACCCGCATCGCGAGATACGTATTGGCGAACAGCTTGATCGCCTCAGCTTCGGTGCTGCCGGTGAAGAGCGTCGGAATGTCCTGCTTGACGGCGCCTTGCTTCAGCAGCTCGGCGAAAACTTCAGCGCGCTCCGAACGCTCGCCGACGACGATGCGCGACGGGTACAGATTGTCGTATAGCGCCTTGCCTTCACGCAGGAATTCCGGCGAGAAGATCAGGTTTTGCGTGCCCAGTGTTTCGCGCGTGCGCTCGGTGTAACCGACCGGAATGGTCGACTTGATGACCATGACCGCTTGCGGATTGATCTCCTTCACATCGCGAACGACGCTTTCAATCGAGCGAGTGTTGAAATAGTTAGTTTCCGGATCGTAGTCGGTCGGCGTGGCGATGATCACATAGTCGGCGTTCGCATAGGCTTCAACCTTGTCGAGCGTGGCTCGGAAGTTGAGCGACTTGTGAGCGAGGAATTCCTCGATCTCCCCATCCTCGATCGGCGATTCCTTGCGGTTGAGCATCGCCACTTTCTCAGGAACGATGTCCAGCGCGATGACCTTGTTATTCTGAGCGAGCAATACAGCAAGAGAAAGACCGACGTAGCCTGTGCCGGCGATTGCGATTTTCATTGGCTTACCTTATAAAACCTTTCGACGCGGGCTGGATTTGCATCGTTTCGCCAGATGCGACGCTCTCTTCACAACCAGCATATTTTATGTTTACGCATACCTCTTGCGCCACGCGCAGAGCGCATTCCCTGTGCGAGGCTTGTACCTTGTTACCAGCCTCAATTCAGCGATCAAGGCTTTTCAGCACACTCCCGTCCATCATCCTTCGCTGCGCGATATCCGGGACAAGCGGCATTGCAGCGAACGACGTCTCGATATACCCCAAAAATCCCCTCTGCGCCAACTGGAAATTAATCGATCATTTGGAGCGTTGAGAACCGGGATAAGAAGTAAAATATTAAAAGTCAATGCATCCAAACCCGTCAATCCCGAAGCGGCCCCCACGACGGCCCGCTCAAAACCGAGCCGCCATCTTATCATTTTGAGCGTCGGCAAAACGAGCCGCCGAGTCGAATTCCGTGGGTGGCGCACTACACAGACTCCACTGCATCAGGCTAAATGGAACACCGGCGTACCGACGACAACGCATCGCCGATATGGGCCGATCTAACTTCGTCAAAAAGTTGTCGATAAACAACACGCAGCAATCGAGATTTCGCCGATTGACGAAGACGCACGCGCAACAGTTTCCGAAAGTCGGCTGAACCAAAACACTACCTTTGGGAGCAGTGATCGTATAATTGCCTCGCGAAGAATCTGCCGGGATGCCCTCCCATCGGCTCCGGCAAGTCGTGGCTCGCATCGCTCTCGAAACGCGTCGTCGGCTTCTGATTGAAATTGCATGTCTGATCACCCGGAAATAAGCATACGCTTGGAGCTAGTAATGGATGTAGAAGTGGGGAAATGCGTCTATCGTCTTCGTTGTAACGACGGCAGCATCATCGAAAACCCCCGTATAGACGGACTTGAGGTCGAATTTCTGGGACGTCTCGGAGGCGTCGTCGAGATCGAAGAAGGGTCTATTTTCCGCAACACCCGGATTTCGGCGGGCGGCGCTGCACTGATCACCATTAAAAGAACTCACTCCAAAGGTATCAAAAATACCAGGATCGAAACCGCCTGCCCGTGCAAATTCAAGCAACTGTTCATCGATGAGGGTTGTTCCATCGAAGGGGCACGCTTTGCGTTGGTGGATGATGCAAATCTTTTCGTTTCCATTGGAAAAGATTGCATGATGAGTTCCAACATTCTTTTCCGTGGCGCGGACGGACACACGATCTTCAACGTTGCAACGGGCGAAGTATTGAATAGATCTACCCCTATTGTCGTAGGTGATCACGTCTGGATCGGCGCCGGAGCGACTTTTCTTAAGGGCGCTCAGATATCCAGCAACGTAATCGTGGGTTCGAACACGTTGCTTTCGCGAAAGTTCGAGGAGAAATTCGTCGCAATCGCCGGTACGCCAGCACGCGTGGTCAAAACGGGCGTCAACTGGGACCGCGCAAGAATCCCAGAGTATGAGTTGGCGATGAGTCGCAATCTGCATCACGACAACAGATAAAAGCCCGAGCCGGCGACATGATAATTTGTTATCCGGCCAGCTCGATCTGTCAGATTGATGTGTGACTGTCGTTAGCGGACGCCTCGAGATCGTCGAGTCTTCGTCCACCACGACTATTTGACTGCTCTCACGTAGTTCACTACGCTTTCCCAATTGACGAACTTTTTATGAGGTGAGCCGCACCAGACTTTAGCAGCAAAGTTCTCCGCTTCGGGATCAACACAACTCGCCTCTGCAAACACCGGTCCAGCGTTGCAAGTGCTCCAAATGTGCGGCGCATATTCATGCTGCCCTGCGGCCGCGCGCACCTGGTCGAACTTGGCTTTTGAATGTTTAAATTCTGTGTGGGTTTCCTGCCCTAACGCAAAGGGCTTGATGAAGTCTACGGCAAGCTTAAGTGACGCGCCCGACTTTGCCTGATAGCCGTACCAATCGTGATTGCGTTGATGTGCGACACACGCCAGCGTCAGCAACGGCTGAACGCTAAACAGATGGTAATGCATTGCGTCTCGCAGATCGAAGTCGATACTCTTCCCATCGGACAGGAAACTGGCATTCATCTGCTGCCTAAACCCGTCTTCGACGGCACTCCAGAGATCATTATTTTGAAGCACAGTGGCAACGAGTCCAACCGTTTTAAGGCGATGGCTCTGCCAATTCCCTGTGCGATGTCTGGAGTCGTTCCAGGTGGTTACCGCCATGTTCCTCATCCAGTTGTCTACCGTGACGCGATCGCGTGGAGAAAACTGACTCCGTAAAATGTCGTAACCTACGATTAGCGGCTCAAGGGTCGTCTCGTTAATAGGATCACCATCGGGCCGATTTTCACGAGCCCACGCGAGAATGAAATCCCCCCCCTTTTGAGCATACTTCCCGTCTTGACTAACCAGCCACGCCCATGCTAAAGCCGAAATCTTGGGCATGTCCTTAAGCGCGATTTTTGTTTCCATCTTCGCCGGGTCCGAGTCAAGACGACCTTCGCCAACAATGACTGAGACAGGATGCGGAACGTCGTTGAGCGCGTCATTTGCAACCTTGACTATGCCCTTGTACAGCGTCTCGGCCTCCCGATCCTGCGCAATTAATTGCTTCAGCGTTTCAGCTTCAGCGCCGTTCAGACTGACCGGCCCTGCCCAGGCTGAGCTGGATGACAACGCATAAGCGCATAGCGCCAACATCAAGTTTCGTACAAGCATCAAGCGTCCTTATTCGAGGAATTCATCGGGAATCGGCTCGTCAAGCAGGGAGCGGCGCCGATAATCAAGCGAGAAATACATTCGAAATCGAGAACGACTTCGGGTTTCGTTAATTACAAAAATTGACCACGTCAGATCGATCAAGTTTCCTCGAATGCTGACCATGATCACCTGCAGTCAATTTTGACTTCGGGCGCAGCAAAACTGACATGCAGTGGAAAAGATGAATTCGCTGCACCGGTCTCTGCTCACACCATCGACTTGTACTTCGCAAACGCCGACCCGATCACCTGGTGCATGTCGTAGTACTTGTATTCAGAAAGCCGTCCGCCAAACACAACCTTGTCTTCTTTTTCCGCGAGCTCGCAATACTTCTCATAACGGTCTGAGTTGACCTCGTCGCCGACCGGGTAATATGGAACCTTTCCGTTTGCCCAAGTCGCGGGAATCTCCTTCGTCACTACCGTCTTCTCGCTCCTGTTACCCGGCGCGAAATGCTTGTGCTCGATTATGCGAGTCCAAGGCACCTCGGAATCGCCGTAATTGACGACTGCATTACCCTGATAGTTGTCGGTGTCTTCTACCCAGGTCTCGAAATCAAGGGTCCGATATTCGAGTTCGCCGAACTGACAATCGAAATAGTCATCGATCTTGCCAGTGAAGACGACGGTCTTCGCTTTCGCATTCCATGCTTCGCGATCAGCAAGATAGTCGACGCCGAGCTTCACCTCGATCCCTTCGAGCATTCTTTCAAACATGGCCGTGTAGCCGTCTTCAGGCACGCCCTGGTACTTGTCATTGAAGTAGTTGTTATCCCACGTCAGGCGCACAGGCAATCGCTTGATGATCGACGCCGGCAAATCTTTCGGGTCGCGCTTCCACTGTTTTGCCGTATAGCCCCGAATCAGCTTTTCGTAGATATCCGTGCCGACTTGCGACAACGCCTGCTCCTCGAGATTGCGTGGCTCGCGGCCTTGAAGATCGAGTTTTTGCGACGCGATCTTTTCTTTCGCTTCTTGCGGCGTCTTCACACCCCACATGTGGTTAAAGGTGTACATATTGAAAGGAAGCGAATAGACCTTCCCATCAGATACGGAGATCGGCTGATTCCGGAAGTTATTGAAGCGTGAAAAGCGATTCACGAACGACCAGATCCGTTCGTCGTTACAGTGAAAAATATGCGGCCCATAAACGTGGACCTGAATTCCTTCCTTCTCTTCCGTGTGACAATTGCCCGCAATGTGCTCGCGCTTGTCGATTATCAGACAGGTCTTGCCGTCATCGGCGGCCAGACGTGCAAAGGTAGAGCCGAACATGCCGGCGCCAACGATCAGATAGTCATACATTGTGGGTTTCCTCTTCTTGCCGGCTTGCCAGCAGATCTAATAGTTTCGCTTTCCTGGCCTCGTATTGAGACTGTAAATCCTCGGGAACTCGGTCCTTCACCCATTTCACGAGGTTGCTGGCGAACTCGTTCCACACGTCGATCAGATAAGTGCCGTTCACGTGATTGACGATGCGATGATGGGTAAATTCCAACGCATCGAACGCAGCCAAACGCCGATGGTCCGAAACATTGGTGATTTGCGATCGTTGTTCGAACTTGCGGTGCGCGCAGACCTCACCTTCGCCGTAACCAATGTTGTTGGCCGCCAGCAGGCTTTCCCAATGGAAGGCAATGTCGTTATGAACCACCGTCGCGCCAAAAAAGATATTCGCGTCGTGAAGCAACTCCGTCTTGATAATCCGATTCCACGGATAGTTAATCAGCGACGATGCGATGCGGCGCAGTTCATTGTTGTCCTTTGCGTGACGGAAGCTCTCCCACAACGCTTTGTCCGCATTAAACATCTCGCGAACCTGGTTCTTCTCGTAGTATTCGATTCTGTATTTCATGAAATACAGGTCATTGCCGTGCCGTTTAGCTTCGATGACGGCCTTACCCAGCTCCCTGCCATCGACAACGTCGTCCGCGTCAAGAAAGAACGTATACAGCCCTGTGCACAAAGGGATCACAGCGTTACGTGCGCGCCCCGCTCCGCGATTCTTCTGCTGGAAGAAATGCAGATTGTCGTGCTGCTCCTCGAGTTTGCGGCAAATCTCTGCGGTGCGGTCCTGCGAGCCGTCGTCGATCACGAGGACATTGGTCGAGATGCCCGGCACATTTAGTACGCAGTTGAGCGTTTCTTCAACGAAGGTCTCGCAGTTGTACGTGGGAATCACGATGGTCAGATCATGCTGCGCGTAACCTTCGTAAAACTCCTCGATACGGCTATTGAAGTTCGAACGAAGGTTCTTTGCCGGGAGCCGTTTCTGATTTTTCGATACGATCTGGGCAATGCGTTTGCCCATAATTGCCTTGACCTTTTCGCGCTCCTGACGCTGCGAAATCCAGCTGCTGCGATAACAGAAATCATAGAACTCGTCGACGATGAGCTGATCTGCCGGCAATTCGACGTGATCGGCCAGAAAGCAACCAATCGTGTTGATATGGCTGCACATGGCGGCGAGCTTGAAATCGGCTGCGCCCATCGTTTGACCTTCGCGCGCCATCCGATGGTAGCTGATAATGTCGTCGACCTTGACGAGCGTGCCATGCGACGCGAGCACAAACCAGTGAAGCGGATTGTCTTCGTAGAAGTAATCGCCTTCCGGATACGCAATCTGATTGTTTTCCAGAAATGCCCGACGATAAAGCTTTCGCCACGGCACAGGGGAGGTGCGGAATACCTCCGGAAAAGACTTTGCCGTAAAAGCTTTATCGGTCGAAATCTTTTCAAACATCTGCAGATCGTACGCTTCCGAATAGTGCCGACTATGTTCGACGAAGGTCCGAAAACCACCAATGACGACGTCTGCCTGATGCCGCTCGGCAGCAGCGACCATGTTCTCGAACGCCGTCTCTGTAATCCAGTCGTCACTGTCGACAAAGCCGATATACGTCCCTGTCGCAGCACTGATACCGATATTGCTCGGAATGCCCGCACCGCCCAATGTGTTGTGATCGAGATGAATCACGCGGATGCGGCTATCCAGTTCCGCGTGCATCCTGATGATTTCCATGCCATTATCGGTGGAAGCGTCATCGACAATAATCAGCTCGAAGTTGCTATAAGTCTGATAACGGACCGACAGAATACATGCATCAAGATACGGCCCCACATTAAAGACCGGCATGACAATCGAAATTTTTGGGCCGACGTGGCCCATTTCGCGACGCAGGTCTCGCACTGCCGGAATTGCGGGCGGATCAAGGCGAAGTTTTTTCTCAGCCCACGCAATATTAAATTCGGCGAATTTATACAGCGGATCGTTAGTCGCGATTTTTTTGTACTCCCGGATTGCAGCGGCGAGATCGCCAGCGCGAACCAGGTCGTTTCCCTGCTTGATACTCATCACTACCCCATTAGGACAGACGCTGTTGGATTAACCGAATTAAAGTTTCGTCGTGAAAGATCGACCGTTGGATTCGATATTGCGAAAAATTCAACGTGAACTATCCTTCCGATTTTAATACGCCACCCGTTAGCTCATTGAGCCGGTTCTTCAGTTCCTGAAGCTCTTTCATCAATTTGAGCGGATGAGCATTTGCGAACCGTTCACTCATATATGCAATGTTCGCGCGACGCAACAACGGGGAATCGCGCATCCATTCTTCCTTCTGCTCATAAATGCGCAATACTCGATAACCAAATGCCTGCAGGAATTGATCAACTTCCGCAAAATAGGTCTGCTGCGTTCCAGAACGATTGAAGCCGACCTCGATATAAATAATGTCGACGCTTTGACTCTCGAACAATTTGCGTGCACTCGCGAGCACGTCCATTTCCTTGCCTTCGACGTCGATCTTGAGCAGATTGATCTTGCCATCGGTAAAAATCGGAGCCTGACTATCAAGGCTCACGCAGCGCGCGGTAAACACGTCACCTGGACCAATTTCTGGCACGAGATCAGCCGATAAAGCTTTGGTCATGCTCTTTGCTGGGATGAAGCGATGCGCATCGCTCGATTCAGCAATTGCGAGGTTGTACGCGTGCACGACCGGACTATCGGAGCCGGCGATCTTGCTCGTGAGTTGCGCGTAGCTGTTCGGATTAGGCTCGAACAAATGTGCTTCGTGAATTCGGAATTTCTTGCTCGAACGCTTGATCTTCAGGAACACGTCACCCACATAGGCGCCGACGTCGACGTAGATAATCGCCTTGCCGTTAAAGAACAACTCCAGATCGGCCAGCAAGTCGTCGATATCGGCATCGCCCTTATTTGCTTTGGGAACAATCGTCTGCTTCAACTTCTCTAGAGCGGCTTTTTCCTGTTCCAGCTTGACCGTCGCCTGCTTCAATGACGTCAACTCGCGCTCACGCTCTTCTGCTAAACGCGCTTGCGTGTTGCGTCCTTCGGTCAGCGATTGTTTTTCCTGCTCCAACAGCGCCTTTGTCTGTCTCAGCGCGTCGAGTTCTCGAAGGCGTTCTTCGGCGATGCGACGCTCGACTTCATGTTTGACTTCCAACGCTCGCAGTTCCTGTTCGACGGTCGCCTTTGTGGCCCGAAGAGATTCCAGTTCCCGCGCGCGTTCTTGCGCTTCGCGTGCCTGCGCTTCAAGCTGCTCATTGACGCGCTGCAGACTCTCGCGCTCGGCAAGACCCTGCTCCAGTTCTTCCTGAACCAGATGAAGACTTGCCTGCAGCGACTCGTTATCGCCGCTCTTCCGAATCGTCGCGTCAAGCGCGTCGCGCAATTCCATTTCGCTTTGATCGCGCTCTGCGACTAGAATCACGTTCTCTTTCTGCAATTGTGAGTTTGCCTGCTTGAACGCTTCGAGTTCGCAATTGCGTTGGTCCAGCAGACGCGCCTGCGATTCGTAGCGCGCCGATAGCATGGCTTTTTCCTGCTCCAACTTCGCCTTCGACTGCTTCAGTTCTACAGCTTCACGCGCCCGATCAGTTGCGAGCCTAGACTGTTGATCACGTTCGCGTGCGAGATCGCTCAACTGCTTGTCGGCAGCCGCACGGCGCTCCGCAAACGCGGTTTTCTGCTTCGCTTCACTGTCGCGCGCACGCTTTGCCTCATTGCGCAGTTGTTTGGCCTGACGAGCTTCAGACTCGCTGAACTGAGTGTCGACAGGCAGCAATTCGAGCATGGCCTCCGCTTCGACGACGTCGCCGGCCTCATGCAGCCGGAACGCCAACCACTTCAGACGAAACGCCTTCGGATCGAGGTCATAGGCACGGCGGGCCGCTTGCGCCGCATTTGCGCGATCGCCTTTTCCCAAGTGTCGGGCGAGTGCCGTGTAGCCTTGGGCCTGCATCGCAGGAGCGATGGACTGTGCGCCCATCACCTTTTCGACAGCGTTGAAACCGCCGCTTTGCCACGCCGCGATGATCTTACTGAAATCTTTGCCGCCCAGCGCAGCTGGCGGAGTCCGACGAGTCGATTGACGCCATATCTTGACGAGCTTGCCGGGCACCGAAAGAAGCGAACCGGGTGCATCCACGCCTTCGATCAGAATGTTGCCTAGCCGAGCATTCAATGCGTGATTCGATTCGCGCTCGTGAATCTTCTTCTGCGCGTCGACGAGCGCCCGCAGGCGTCGGTTTTCCGCGTACATTTCCGGCAGCTCATCGGCGACCCATCCGCTCGCGATTGTGGACGCATTCGCCACACCGGGATTCGAACTAATCGTCAGTTTGGACGCGGCAGGTTGGGCCCTGGAATAATTGCGCTCCAGCTCCTCTTGCGCATGATGAAGTTGAACGAGCAACAGCTCGTTCTCCTGCTGAAGTTCCGAGACGCGGGATTCGAACGCTTCTTTGATACCAGTATTGTTAGTCATGTTTCTTCTTCCAGACGCCGCGGGTATCGACGAGTTTTTGAAAACGGGTCAATTGCGGAGAAATGTTCTTGAACTGCGAGTGATCGACCAGCAGCACAAGAACGCTCGCGCGCTCCATCGCGGCGTTCAAATCCATTTGCGCAACGCGACGATCGGTCAGGCTCTGCGGCAGACTCTCCAGGTTCGGTTCGACGACAAAAACCTTGCCTGCGTGACGATCTGCCAACGCCTCTGCAATATGAAGGGCGGGGCTTTCCCGCAAATCGTCGATGTCCGGCTTGAACGTGAGACCGAAGCACGCGATGCTGATGTCCATCGCCGTCATCCCGTCCGTTTTCAGTTCCGCGATTGCTTCATCGACTTTCTGAAGCACCCATTTAGGTTTCGTATCATTGACGGAGCGCGCGGTCGCGATCAGCCTGGCGGTTTCCGGCGCGCTGTTCACAATGAACCAAGGGTCGACGGCAATGCAATGACCGCCCACGCCACAACCCGGTTGCAGAATATTCACGCGCGGATGCCGGTTTGCAAGACGGATCAGTTCCCATACATCGATGCCCTGGTCGTCGCAAATCATCGAGAGTTCGTTGGCGAAAGCAATATTCACATCGCGGAAACTGTTCTCGGCCAGTTTGCACATTTCAGCCGCGCGAACCTGCGTCACCACGCATTCGCCCTGCACGAACGACTTGTAAAGCACGACTGCCGCCTCCGAGCATTTGTGCGTCATGCCGCCAATCACGCGGTCGTTGGCAACGAGTTCGTGCACGATGCGCCCAGGCAGCACCCGCTCCGGACAGTAAGCAATGCGAATGTCGGAATCGTTACCGGCTTGCTGTGGAAACGTCAGGTCGGGACGCATCTCGGCCAGCCATTGCGCGAGCTTTTCCGTGGTTCCCACTGGCGACGTAGATTCCAGAATGACGAGATTGCCTTTTGCAAGCACTGGCGCGAGCGATTTCGCTGCGGCCGCGATGCAACTCACGTCGGGCTTCTGCTCGGACGTCAACGGCGTCGGCACCGCAATCACGAACGCATCGGCGGGCTCTGCTTGCATGGTCGCGCGCAAATAACCCGCGCCAACCGCCGCCTGAACCAGAATATCCAATTCGGGTTCGACGATATGAATATTTCCCCGATTGATGGTATCGACGACATATTCCGAAACGTCGACACCGATCACTCGCATTTTTCGCGACGCGAACAACGTTGCAGTCGGCAAACCGATATAGCCTAGACCTATTATTGATATTGTGTTCAAGATACGTTCACCAGAATTTTCGCAAATGCGCTGCGGTGCTGCGCCGTTACGCCGACTTTCTTGTCGATGTCCTGATTGTTGTTCAATAAATTGACCCGAGGCGCCCTTTTTGGTCGTCCCGGTCGTTTTCCGACGACAATCAGGGTTCTCACGCTTTGCCGATCTCAATCCACGTGATCGAGGATGATGCTTTCGAGCAGCTTGATTACGCCGATCAATGCCAGCGTGATAAGCACTGTGATAAGCACGTTATAGAAGCGTTGCGGCTCCATCGGATAGGATGGCGTGGTCGGAGACTGGAGAATCGAAACCATTTTAAGTTTGCGCGCCGCGTCCATCCGCCCTTGCTCCAGTGAAGAAAGTGCAGTTTTATAGAGGTCTTGCGTGAAATTGACCTGCATTTGCAAACGCTGGAATTCTTCAACCGTGTAATTCAGTGTTCGGCTCTTAGGCGACGCCAGTTCGGCACGCTTCAGCGCAATCTGCTGCTCCAGAGCGGCAAGATTCTTCTTAAGCATCACGACGGTCGGCTGATTCGGGCTGAGGTTTGCAGGCAGCGAGGCAATCTGCGTCTGAAGGTCCGTCTTCTGTCCTTCCAATCTGTCGATAATGGTATCCATATTGCCCGCCGTGGACGCAGGCGCCGCCAGCCCCTTCTCGTTCTGGAAGTTCAAAACGTCTCGCGACGCGTCGAGGAAACGATCGTGTGCGAAAGTGACCTGCTTCTGCAGAAAATCAACCTGCGACTGTGCGAGTTGATGTCCAAGCTCGTTCATATGCTGCTCGCCCAACTTGACCATCAGCGCAACGATCGCCTTTGCGGTTTTCGAGTCGTAGGCCTCAGCTTGAATGCGCAATACACCGCTGTAGTCGTCGTATTCAACGTCGACGCGGTTTAGCCAGTATCGGAAAAACCATTCTTCCGGCCCATTCTTAAACCACATACGTGAGATTGGGTCGCGGTGCCAATTGCTGTAGTGCGACCGCAGATCGAGAGCAGCGTCCAGTTGGTCAAGCATGTCCTGGGACAGCAAATACTCACGCAAAAGGAGCTGATCGGCGCTATTGGCAGTTCCCCCGGCGGCGCTGAGTGCAGGAATTGCGACGCTTGGCCCATTGACCTGGTCCGTTCGCTGGATAATCACTGTCGCTTGTGAAACATAGCGATCGGAAGCCACGAGTACCCAATATGGCACCGACACGATTGCGAAGATGATCATCAAGCGAATGATCAGCTTAAAGAGCCGGAGGGAAAACAATGTGTTTTTTACTTTATCGTAGGCTGCAGTCCATCTACCGGACGAACGCCAATTTTCGATTGCTACTGTTTCTTTCATGGGAGAAGTTTCGTTTTGTAGGCGTTCAATCCTTGCTCCAGATCGTCGAACCAATATGCCTGGCCCTCGTCGATCCAGATCGCCGACTGACAAAATTGTTTGAGCGTCGCTTCGTCGTGAGAAACCATGATCACGCTTGCGCGACTCGTTCTGTTTTTGAAGGCTTCAGCAGTCTTTTTCCTGAATCGGGCGTCGCCGGCAGCCGTAACTTCGTCGGAAATAAATACGTCGAAGTCAAACGCGAGCGACAACGCAAACTGCAGACGCGACCGCATCCCGGAGGAATATGTCGTGACGGGCTGATCGAACGCGTCACCCAACTCTGCAAAGCTCTGAATGAACTCTAGTCTGTCCGAAAGTTCGTCCTGATGTCCGTGCACGCGACAAACAAATTTTGCGTTCTGGCGTCCACTCAGCGTTCCTTCCAGCCCGCCCGCACCCATGGGCCACGAAACCTTGCATAGGCGTTGAACGCGACCCTTATTCGGAAAATCGATACCGCCGATGATTCGTAAAAGTGTCGATTTTCCTGCGCCATTGCGTCCAATCAGAGCGACACTCCTCGTTGTAGGAATCGTCATAGTGATGCCGCGCAGCACCCACTTTCCTGCCCCATGCTCAGACACGTAACGCTTATGAACATTTTCGATGAGAATCACCGCATCACCAGCTTTTTCGAAAAACGCCTGTACAGAGCCAAGCCAAGCAAATTGAGCCCCAGCGCCCATGCGTACAAATAGCCCAACCTAATCCCCTCCATGGTTCGGTACGATGGCATAAAGCCCTGCCTCATTAATTCGAGACCATTCACGATGGGATTTGCGGCAAAGATGTACTGATAGGGTTCCGGCACGAGGATCGACAATGGAAGCAGTGCGCCCGATATGTAATAGAGCGGCAAATAGATGATCTTGAAGATGTGGTCAAGTTCGCGCACGAAGCGCATGGCCACTGAGGTGGCCAAACCGAAGCCCAGACCAAGCAACCAAAGCCCAATGACGCTCGCCATCACCATCAGCGGATCCTGGGGTAGCCAGACCGGGTTGAGAAGGTCTGGCGTGATCGCATGGTCTGTGGCAATCACGATGCACATCAGGACAATAGCAACCGGCACCATCAGGAACAGTTCGAGAACTGCCCGGACGATGGCGACATCGAAAGGCTTCACTTGCCGATAAGCGAAGAAGGCCTTGTTCGAGTCAACTCCATGCAGCACCTGAGTCCACGTGCGACGCCAGAGCAGAAACCCGATGAAGCCGGCGATGATCCACATGTTGATTCCAATACCACCCACCTGTCGAATACGAAGCGTCTCGAATCCGAATGCGTGAAGCGATATGTAGATAATCGGTTCGAGTAGCAGCCAGAACCACGCCGCGCGCGCCTCAAAAAGGCGATCTAGCGCCTCCCTCAAAAACAGGGCGCGCCAGACAGCGAATGTGACCTCAAACGGCGTACGAATTTTTTCCGTCATAACCCGTTACTGCAAATCATGAGTAAACGTCACCGTCGGATCGGCAACCATGACGACATACGTCAGGAATTTGCGGAATTCGGCACCAGGCGAGTTCGAAACATAAACGACGTCGTGATTCTGAATCGGGAAATTCTGCGTGACGAAGAACGCCGCTGGATCGCGAAGGTTGATTTCGTACACGACCGGCACCTTGCCATTGCTTGCCTTCACCGAAGGATCGGTCTTGTCCAGCAGCTTCGCGTCTTCGAAGCGGAATACAAAAATCGCGCGTGCGTCCGCGCGACTGTCGTTCAGCCCGCCTGAACGCGCGAGCGCCTGCGCGAGAGAAATGCCCTGTGCCTCGAACGGAACTTCGTCGTTTTTGCCCGTTGCGCCCAGCACCGAGAAGGTCTGCGGCTGGAACAACGCCGTCACCACGTCGCCCGGCTTGAGTATCACGTTCTGCTTCGGATCCCGAATCACGGCATCGAGCGCCATCGTCGCTGTCGTGTCACCGCGCGAAAGCTGCACTGCCATATGGCTGACGGGCTGCTTCAGACCGCCTGCAAACGCGATCGCATCCAGCAGACGCTCGCCCTTCGGCGTGATCGGCATCATCGTGCTCGTATTGACTTCGCCGACGATCGTGACATTCGACGCATTGTTCTTGGTCACGCCCACGAGCACTTGCGGCTGATTCGCCTTGCCTTTGAGATGGCTGACGATGCTCGACTCGATTTGTTCGGTCG
Source organism: Paraburkholderia sp. MM5384-R2 (assembly GCF_014201025.1). Taxonomy (NCBI): domain Bacteria; kingdom Pseudomonadati; phylum Pseudomonadota; class Betaproteobacteria; order Burkholderiales; family Burkholderiaceae; genus Paraburkholderia; species Paraburkholderia sp. MM5384-R2. The sequence goes on along the minus strand of NZ_JACHDI010000005.1, from coordinate 27,187 downwards.
TGCGGCCGGCCACGCCGATGCGGCCCGCGAACGGAATAGAGATGGTGCCGTCGGCCGCCACCATTTGCGTCGGCAGCGTGATGCTATTTGACGTGCCGGCTCCAGCCGACGGCAGCGAAACCGGGGACATCGAGCCAAACAACATCGCAGGCGGCGCTTCCCAGATTGTGACTTCGATCACGTCGCCCAGGCCAATCACATAGTTATTGGCCGTCTTGCTCACAAAGACATCGGAGAACTGGCCGAGTTGCTTTCCAGCCGCGAGCTTGCGCGCGATCGCGTCGTCGACGTCGATGATCTGGATGCCTTCGACGTTGCCCGCTGCGCTCTGCTCCTGTATCTGCTGACGGCTTGGTCCCGACGCCGGCAGCCATCCTGGAAATGTCCCGCACCCCGAAAGCGTTAGCACAGCGGGAAGGCAAAGTACCAAAAGATTTTTTTTCATGAACCGTGAATTCTGGATCTGGCGTTGTCTTTCCGCCGGGCTTGCCGCAAGGCTCACCACGCATGACCCTATCAGCCAGCGCCTCGCGTTACGCAAGCCCGCCCGGTTGAGCGCGCCTTTTAAAAACCATTCCGTCTCGAATACATTCGCCATTTTCGCCAACGGGTACGGATGAATCAAATTTCCAACGTGAAAACGGACGCTGCAAGGCAATGGGGCATGCCGCCACTCACAAACGGAAATCCAATCACCTTCTATTTACGGCCAGTCCATCCGCGACCTTGACTGCTTTCACGCAGCGCCGACGAAAAAAGCGTCAGCGAAGTAACGACAACCGTTACCGCCCCGCCAACCGCGCCACCGCCCTCACCGTCCGACTAATCTGCTCCGCCTCATGCGTCGAACAGATAAAAAAGCGCAACCGTGCCGCTTTTTCCTCGACGGCCGGATAAAAAATCGGCTGCACGTTAATGCCTTCCTCGAACAAAGCATTCGCCCACTGCGCGGCCTTCAACGAGCTGCCCGTGATCACCGGCACGACCGCGTAGCCCGCGCTCGTGCCGACATTGAGTGCAGCCGCACGCGCTTCGGCAAGAAACTGATGCCCCCGCTCCCGCAATTGCGCGACCCGTTCGGGTTGCGCGATCAAACTTTCGAGCGCCGCAAGCGACGCTTCGGCAAGCGCCGGCGCAAGGCCCACGCTATATAAAAATCCCGGCGCCAGATGACGCAGCATGTCGGCGAGCGGCTGGCAACCGGCGATAAAACCGCCGCAGCCCGCCAGCGTCTTGCTCATCGTGCCCATCCACAGATCGACGCGATCGGGGGCCACGCCGCACTGCTCGCGAATGCCCCGTCCCGTCGCGCCAAGCACCCCGAGCGAATGCGCTTCATCGACCAGCAGAAACGCACCGTGCCGCTCCTTCACCTCACAAAAGCGCTGCAGATCGGGAAAGTCGCCGTCCATGCTGTACAGCCCTTCGATCGCGATCAGCACATGACGATACTCGCGGCGCACGCGCGTGAGCTGCTCGTCGAGCGCCTGCCAATCGTTGTGCGCGAAGCTCAGACGCTTCGCACCGCTCAGTTGCGCGCCCTGCACGATACTGTTGTGCGCGAGAGCATCGTGCACGATCAGATCGCCGGGTCCGAACAGCGCGCCGATCACGGTCACGTTCGTCGCATGTCCGCTAACGAACGCGACGCAATCGTCGGTTTCATAAAACGCTGCAATCGCGCGCTCGAGTTCGCGATGCACGGGCCGTTCGCCCGCGACAATGCGGCTCGCTGACGCCGACGTGCCATACCGGTCGATGGCGGCCTTCGCACGCGACGCCACGACGGGGTCGCCCGCGAACCCGAGATAGCTGTAGTTCGCGAAGTTCACGTACTCGCGACCGCCGATTTGTGTCGTCGCGCCCGCAATACCGTCATGTACGCGAAAAAACGGCGAGTCGACGCCCAGCGTCTCGCCCATCTCGCGCATCAGCTTGACCTGCTGGAATTGCGGCATCGCTTCGAAGCGGCTGCGCGCTGACAGCGTCTGCGCGGCCTGCGCCGCCAGACCATCAGGCACCCTAGGCGCCGCAACCGCATCGGTCGCGCGCTCCAGTTGCCGCTTCAGCGCTTTGGCCGCCAATTGCTGGCGTAGTGTTTCCCCGAGTCCCATGTAATCCGATCTAACCTTTTTATGTGGCGTGCCTGCGTTATGCGTGCGCCTCGACCCACTCGTATGCGCCCGGTGTGCCCAACAGCGCCGCGAGCAGCCGATAGTTCATTTCATGCGTTGGCCGCCGCGCGCTCACGTGGCCCAGCAACGGTGCACCGGCGAGCGCGAGATCGCCGACCAGATCAAGCACGCGATGCCGAACAAACTCGTCGGGCTGACGCAGTCCGCCGACGACACGCTTGCCGACAATCGCCGCCGTGCATGACATCCGTGCGCCGCGCAGAATGGGCCAGCCGCGCAGATAGCCCACGACGATCGCGGGCACCGCCCACTTGATCTGCCCATACGAGCGCGACGAAGCGATCTCATCAGCAAAGGCGCGCGGCGTAAGCCGGCCGTGCCATTCCATGTCGCCGAACCCCTTGAGGTCGTTGTTGTGCACGCTGAGCGCATAGTCGTCGGCGGGCTCGACGCGCATTTCACGGCGCGCGGCGCCCTCACCGTCGGCGACGCTGACAGTCTCGAGCACGCGCAAGAAGCGCTTCGGCTGCGGCAGCGCGGCGCGCCCGCACGCAAGGATCGCATCGATCCATGGCTGCGCGCTGCCGTCGAGAATCGGCACTTCTTCAGCGTCGAGTTCGACGATCGCGTGATCGATCTCGCACGCGAGCAACGACGCGAGCAGGTGCTCGACCGTGCGCACGCCGAGGCCATCCTTCGCGCGCAACATCGTGCAGAGCGGCTGCCCCCGGCGCAACGACGGATCGGCGGCCACCGTGCCGAGCGCTTGCCCCTTGTGCAGGCGCCGAAACACGATGCCGTGTCGTCCGCCCGCCGTCGCCGAGGTTTCGACGGGCAAAATGCGCACGTTCACGCGCCGCCCGGTGTGCAAGCCGTGCCCCGACAGTTCGAGCGGCCGCGCCAGCGTGCCTTCGCTCGGCCGCCAGCCCGCAGGCAGCTTCACTCCGCAAATGCCGGCGTTGACTGACATGACTCGTCTCCCTGTTGATCCTGATCGTTGTTGCCCGCGTTTCGATTACGTTCGAGCAGCGCGCGCGCCTCGTTCTCGTCGAGCGCGTGGCGCGCGGCCAGCGCCGCGAATTCCTCGTTCGCGCCATTCGCGGCCCCCTGCGTGCCGGGCTCGTTTTCGCCGCTCTCGTCGTCGAGCATGTCGACGACGCGCACGGCGAGCGTCTGCACCGTCGCGCCTTCGGCGATCGCCATGATCGACAGCTTCACGCCGAACGACTCCTCGACCGCCATGCCGAGTTCCATCCCCATCAGGGAGTCCATGCCGAGATCGAGCACCGAGCGGTCGAGCGCGACGCGCTCCGGCGACATGTGCAGGATGCGCGCGATGTGGCCGCGCAACGCGGTCTCGACCGCCGCGACCGCTTCGGCCTTCGGGAGAGCGCGCAGCTGTTCGAGCAGTGCGCCGTCTTCGCTCGTTGTCTCGCTAGCGCCGCCGCCTTGCAATGCCATGTAGCGACGCGCCTGCGCGGCGGGCATCCCGCGCGCGATCGCCGCCCAGTCCAGACGCACCACAGCCTCGCCGACCGCCCCGGTTGCGAGCGCGCGCTCGAGCGCCGTCATCGCCTCGTCAGAGGTGATCGACGCACCGCCGATGCGCGCCTGCAGCGCTTCACGCGTCGTGCTGTTGCGCGCGAGGAAGCCGACATCCTCGATCGGCCCCCACGCCATGAAGGTGGCGGCCAGCCCGGCCGCGCGGCGATGGGCGACAAGCGCTTCAAGGAAGCTATTGGCCGCCACATACGCGCCCTGGCCCGGATTGCCGAGATAAGTCGTGGCCGAGGAATACAGCACGAAGAAGTCGAGCGCGCAGCGCTGCGTCGCGCGGTGCAGATTCCATGCACCCGCAACTTTGGGTTCGAGCACGGCGAGCATGCGCGCGTCGTCGATGTTGCGCAGCAGGCCGTCGTCGATGCGCATCGCGGAGTGCAGCACGCCCTTGAGCGGCGTTCCGCGCGCCTCGATGCGCTCGATCAGACCATCGAGCGCCGCCGCATCGGTCACGTCGCACGACACCACTGTCACGGTCGCGCCATGCTCGGCACGCCAGCGTTCGAGTTCCTGCTGCTTCGCCGGGTCGAGTGCGCCGCCGCGGCTCGCGAGCGTCACGTGACGCGCGCCGCGCGCGATCATCCAGCGCGCGCTTGCGTAACCGAGACCCCCCGTTCCGCCGACGATCAGATACGCCGCCCGCGGGTCGAGGCGCAGCACGGGCTGCGCGACGCCCCGCGTGGGCGCCGGCGTACCCGACGGATAGGTGACGAGCACCTTGCCGATCTGGCGCGCCTGCTGCATGTAGCGGAACGCCTCCTCCGCGCGCGCGGCCGGGAAGGCACGATACGGCAACGGATGCAGCACGCCGTTCATGAAGAGCGCCATCACTTCCTCGAAGAGGCGCGTGGTGAGTGCGGGCAGCACGCCCATGAGCTGATCGGCGTCGATGCCAAAATAGCTGATGTTGTTGCGGAACGGCCGCAGGCCGATCTGGCTGTTCTCGTAGAAGTCGCGCTTGCCCAGTTCAAGGAAGCGGCCAAACGGACGCAGCGTGTCGATGCCGCGCACCATCGCCTCGCCCGCGAGCGAGTTGAGCACGATGTCGACGCCCTCGCCGTTCGTGCACGCGCGCACCTCGTCGGCGAACGCGAGGCTGCGCGAGTCGAACACACGATCGGCGCCGAGCAGGCGCACGAACTCGCGTTTCTCGTCGGCGCCAGCGGTGGCGAACACTTCCGCGCCGAGATGGCGGGCGATCTGGATCGCGGCAATGCCGACACCACCCGCACCACCGTGAACGAGCACGCGCTCACCGCGGCGAAGCCTTGCGAGCTCGCACAGTGCGTAGTACGCGGTGAAGAAGGTCGTGGGAATCGTAGCGGCTGCTTCGAAGGAAATCGTTTCGGGCTTGCGCGCGATCGCGCTCGCGCGTGTGAACACGCGCGTGGCGAACGAAGCCGGCGCGAAGCCGAGCACCGCGTCGCCGGGCACCCAGCCTTGGACGCCCGCGCCGACGCGCACGATGCGCCCCGAGAGTTCCATGCCGATCGTCGCGCCCGCGAAACCGGTTTCGACCGCCTCGTCGGAGAGCAGGCCCATCGAATACATGACGTCGCGGAAGTTCAGACCGGTCGCCATCGGCGCGATCTCGACTTCGCCTGGACTCAGTTCGCGCTCGGGCAACGCGAACCATTCGAGGTTGCGTAGCGAGCCGGGCATGTCGAACGCCAGCACTGCGGGCACGGGGTCGGCCACCTGCTCAGCCGTGGATTCGTCGCGGGGAGTCTGCCGTTCCGCTGTTTGCGCCGGCAGCATGCGTGGCACGTAGCGGCCCTGCGCCGTGAGCAGCATCTCTTCCTCGCCGTCATCGTGCGCGAGCGCGTGCGCCAACTGCGATACGGCCTTGCCATCCGCGCCCGCCACGTCGATAAGGCGCAGCGCAAGCGTCGGGTATTCGTTCGCCATCACGCGGCCGAGGCCCCATAGGCTCGCCTGCTCAGGCTGCGCCGCTGTGCCCGAGCCTTGACTGAACGGCGCGCCTCCGCGTGTCACCACGGACAGGCGCGCCAGCGCAGCCATGCCGGCTGCGTCGAGTTCGCGTGCGAGCATGGCGAGCGCGAGCACGCCGTCCTGCTGCGCGCGCATGATGTCGGCGCCGCTGGCGTCGTCGAGCTGTACGAGCGGTGCCACGAACACGATCTGCGCTTGCGTGTTCTTGCGTTCGAGCCATGCGGCCGCTTCGCGCACGCTCGTCGCTTCAACCTGGCAGCCAAAGCGCTCGAGTTCTTCCGCGAGCGCAGACCCGAACGCGTCGTTGCCGCTCTGCACGATCAGCCACGGCTGCGCGTCGGTCGAACTGGGTTGCATCTGCTGAGCGGACGCAGGCTTGCGCGCGACCATCAGCGTCGGCGCACCTTCGAGATCGAGGCCCTGCTCTGAGTGACGCACGACATCCTGCAGACCGGCGCGTTCGCAAAGCGTGCGAACCGCGGCCTGTGCGAGCGCGCCGTAGGCCTGTGCGGCGACCTCGTGGCCCGCCACGCCGAAGACGATGTCGGCGAAACGGCTGCGGCGCGCGTCGGCGAGCACGACTACCCCGCCCGGCGCGAGCCGTTCGGCAATTGCTTGCAGCGTGGAGAGTGGATCGGCCTGTTCGCCGATCATGCGATTGACGACGATCAGGTCGAACGGCGCGGCGTCACGGTAATGCGTGAAAAGCGGTTCGTTCTCTCCGAGCTGCAGCGTCTGAACGTGCGCGTGCGCTTCCGCGTCGAGCGCGGCGAGCTGCTGGTGCGTGCCTGCAATCACGTGTTCGCACCGCGAAGCCGGCACGCCGATGTCGAGCGGCTGGAGCACTTCGACGCTCGTCGCGCCGATTTCCAGCATGCGCAGGCGACGAGTGCCCGGCCACGCTGCCAGCGCTTCTTTCGCGCAGGCGGCGAGCATCGCGCGGGCATGCGACCACGTGGGCGAAGCGTCGAAAAACTGCTCGACGAGGCTGCGCCCCGTCGGCGAGAGCAACGCGGGCGCATCGGCATCGGATGCTCCATCGCGCAGCACGCGTGGCAGCGCCGCGCCCACGTGCGCGAGCAGTGTCAGTTCGGCGACGTGCGCGGGCGAAGCCGCCAGCACATCGCGCCACAGCGCATCGTGCGAAGGCATCCCCGCGCAGGCCGCGCAGGCCGCGTCGTCGCGCACGAGACGCTCGCCCTCGAAGCGGGCGAGTCCGTCTTCCACGACGATCTGCGCAAGGCGCGCGAGCAGTGGCGTATTGGCGAGCGTGGGCAGCACGAGCTGCGCGAATGCGCCGATCGCTTCTAGCGCGTTCAACGCGTACAGGCCCGCGAGCACGTCGAGCAACGGCAGCGTTTCGGTCAAGTGACGCGTACGTTGCGCGCTGTCCTCATGCGAAGCGAGACGTGCGCTCGCACGTTCGACGAGCGCAGCCGGCGTGGGCAGCGCGGCGGCCGTGAAGCCCTCAGGCAGCGGACGCGCTTCAAGCGCGTAGGCAAAGCGCGCCGGTGCGGCGTGGCGTCGGCCCGTAAGGTCGACGCGGCGGAAACGGCACGCAGAAAGACGCGCGACGATTGCATTGTCGGCGTCGAGGAATTCGAACGACGCAACGATCGAATGCGGACTGCGCCGCTGCACACGCGCCAGCACACGCCGTACCGAGTCGCCACGCAGAAAGTCGACGCGGCCGATCTGTACCGGCACGAAGGCCGCTCGCGCTTCGCCTGGCGCGGCGCCGGCCTGGCCCAGCACGGCGAAGAGCGGATGAAAACCGCTGTCCATCAGCGCGGGATGCAGCAGCCAGCCGGCCACCGCGTGCGCGCCGGCAAGCACCTGCGGCACTTCAAAGTCAGCGAGCGCGTCGTCGCCTTGCACCTGCACCTTGTGCACCCAGCGGAACGCCGGACCATAGCTCAGACCGATAGCGGTCGTGCTTGCGTACAGGGCGCCGCCAGGCATCGCGGGGATAGCTTCGAGGCGCGCCAGCACCGATTCATCGGCCGTGCTCTGCGCGCCAAGCGTGCTGCCGCTTTCGAGCAGGCGACCCGTCACGTTGAGATTCCACGGCCCGTCGCTCATGCGCTCGCGCGTCTCGATCGTAAACGACGCGGTGCGCGCGTCGATCACGAAGCGCAACAGCTTCGCGTGCTGCGGCTGGAACACGACCGGCATGCGGATCTCGAGGTTCTCGAGCGCGACGTCCGACGTGCGGAAGAACACGCGCGCAGCGGCCAGCGCCATTTCCACGTAGCCCGCGCCCGGAAATGCAACGCCACCATCGACGACGTGATCGGCGAGCATCGGCACGCGCTGCGGATCGAGCTGGTTTTCCCATGCAAACGCATGCTCGTGCAGACGGTAGCCGAGCAGCGGATGATCGACGCGGCGATTCACGAGGTTGTAGCCTTCGATGGTGGCCGTCTGCCAGTGGCGTTCGCGCTGCCACGGGTAAGTCGGCAGCGCCACATGTGAGCCCTGAGACGCCACTGGCACGAAGCGGTCGACATCGACGCGCGCGCCGTGCGCGACCGCCGATAGCGTCGAATGCGCGAGCATCTGCGCGCTGTCGTGATGGCGCTTGAGTGTGGGCACGACCTCACCGGCGAGATTCAGGCTCGCGAGCGTCTGCTTGACGTAGTGGCGCAGAATCGAGTGCGGGGCGATTTCGATGAACACGCTTACGCCTGTATCGGCGAGACGCGTGAGCGCTTCGCCAAAACGCACCGGCTCGCGGATGTTGCGCCACCAGTAGCCTGCGTCGAGCGACGTGCCGGCAAGCGTGTCGCCGGTGACAGTCGAGACGTAGCGCTTCGTGCCTTCGCGCGGAGCCAGATCGGCGAGACCGGCGCGCACGACCGGCTCGATGGCGTCCATGCGGCTGCTGTGGAACGCGTAATCGAGATCGAGCAGCTGGAAGAAGCTGCCGTTCGCGGCGAGCGAAGCGCCGATCGCTTCGAGTTCTTCGGGCGATCCGGCTAGCGTGACGGCTTCGGGGCTGTTGGTGCCGGCCAGTTCGACCATCTCCGCGAGACCGAGGTGCGCGATCAACTGCCGTGCCTCGGCTTCGCCAATGCCCGCCGCAGCCATCTTGCCGGTGCCGCGCGTCAGGCCCTGCGCGCTGCTGCGAACGCGGATCACGCGCACGGCCTGGGCAAGCGTCAGCGCACCCGATGCCCACGCGGCCGCGATTTCACCAACGCTATGACCGACCGCCGCATCGAAACAGATGCCGCGCGCTTCGAGTGCGCGCGTGATGCCAACCTGGATCGCGAAGAGTAGCGGCTGCGCGTTCTCCGTCGCGGCGAGCCATTCGGCGCTCGCGCCGGCGCGCAGCACGTCGACGAGCGAGTCGCTGCCGTCGGCACGCCAAAGCACGTCGACTTCGTCGAGCGCCATGCGGAACACTGCGTCTTCCGCATAGAGCTGCTTGCCCATGCCGGCCCACTGGCAGCCGTTGCCCGCGTAGACGAACGCCACCTTGGCGGCCGTCGCTACGGCCTGGCCGCGAGCGACGTAAGCAGGGAGCGCCTGATCGGACGAATCCGCGAGCATCAAGAGCGCGGCGCAACCCGCTTTCAGGTCGGGCGGCGCAATGACCACGCGCTGTTCGAGCCATTCACGGCGGCGCGCGGCGCCGGCCGCGAGCGCGGCCCAATCGGCGCCGTTCTGCAAACACGCGAGATAGCGCGCGGCAAGTGCGGCGAGCGCATCCTGCGAGCGCGCCGTGAGAACGAGCGGCGGCAACGCTCCACGCGCGGCCGGCGTGCTGCCCATGACAGGCGCGGCGGGCACGACGGGCGCGGCTACCCTCACCGCCTCCGCTAGCACGACGTGCGCGTTGGTGCCGCCGAAGCCGAACGAGTTGACGCCAATCGTCAGCGGCGCACCGTCACGCCGCGAGAGTGGGGTGAAGCGGTCGACGACGCGTAGGCGTCCGCCCTCGAAATCGATGGCGGGATTGGGCGTTTCGAAATGGAGCGAGCGCGGCACCGCGCCGTGCTTCAGGCATAGGATCGCCTTGAAGAGGCCGGCCATGCCCGAGGCGGTTTCGAGGTGCCCGACGTTGGTCTTGACCGAGCCGATCAGGAGCGGATCGTCGGCCGGACGGCCGCCCGCGACTGCCTCTATTAGCGCGCGCGCCTCGATCGGGTCGCCGACTGCGGTACCAGTGCCGTGAGCTTCCAGATAGGCGAGCGAGCGCGGATCAACGCCCGCGCGGCGGTAGACCGAGCGCAGCAGTTCGGCCTGCATGGCCGTCGTCGGCACACTGATACCGCCGTGCGAATGGCCGTTGGAATTCACGCCCGAACCGGCGATGACCGCGTGAATTGTGTCGCCGTCCGCAAGCGCGCGCTCGAGCGGCTTGAGCAGCACGAAGGCGCCGCCCTCGGCGCGCACATAGCCGTCGCCGGTCGCATCGAATGCGCGGCAGCGGCCTCGCGGCGACAGCATCGACGCCTTCGAGAAGCTCACGAAGCCAAACGGATGAAGCAGCAGATTGACGCCGCCCGCGAGCGCCATTTCGGTTTCGCCCGACTGCAATGCCTGCACGGCCTGATGCAGCGCGACGATCGACGACGAGCAGGCAGTGTCAACCGACATGCTCGGACCGCGCAGATCGAACAGATAGGAAACGCGATTGGACGCAATGCTGAGCGTGTTGCCCGTGGCCGAGTATGGATCGATCCAGTTCAGGTCGTCCATGCTGCGGTTGCCGTAGTCCATGCTTGCGGCGCCGACGAACACGCCGCAGTCCCGGCCGCGCATCTCCGCTGGACGCACGCCGGCGTCCTCAAACGCTTCCCACGCGAGTTCGAGCAGCAGACGCTGCTGCGGATCCATCTGGGTCGCCTCGCGCGGCGAAACGCCGAAGAAAGCCGCATCGAAACCGGCCACGTTGTCGAGGACACCCGCCGAGAACGTGTAGCTCTTCCCCGGCTCTTTCTTGGACGGATGCTGGTAGAACTCCGTGCCGAATCGATCGGGTGGCACGACGGTCACTGCGTCGCGCTCATCGCACAGCAGTTGCCAGAAGTCTTCGGGTCCGGTCACTCCGCCGGGAAAGCGACATGCCATCCCGATAATTGCTATTTTTCTTTCCATCATCATGCCGGCATCTGCTGCAATTCGTTTCGCGAGTCGGTGTCGCCACCATCGGCAGGCATCATCGCGCGCTGTATCGTGGAACCGAGAGTCTCGACACCAACATCTCGGCGCTTGCCGATGTCGCTTCCGAAATTGCGCCAAATAAAGTAATCACTGGGCGTCGGTTCCGTTTCGAGCGCATCGAATACGGAAGACATAGCAGGAACGTGATCCCCATAAAAACACAGGACCGTCGGCCGATTACGCCCGCGCAGATAGTCGGTCAACCTGCCGATCATCGCGTCCGCGTTTTCCACATGCCGAAGGTACGCGGTCAGGTCGCGCCAGCGTGCGTCGTCTCCTAGCGTGTGCCGCGATGAGGACTCCCCAGGGGAAACCGTCTCCAGATGCAAAGGGCCGTGATTTTCCATCGTGATCGCAAACGCAAACAGCGGTTTGTCACCACTGGCCTGCAGGAGGGCGATAAGCTTGTCCGCTACCGCAAGATCCCCAACGTATGGCCCCACACGAGACGCACATTCGAAATGCTCAATGTCCAGAAAGCGGTCGAAGTGCATGTGCGCGAATGCCCGTCGACGGCCAAAGAAGTTCGCGTGGTACGGATGCAGGGCCACCGTGCGATATCCTCCGCGCCGGAAATAACCCGCCAGCGACGCGCACGCCCGGCGCACGAACATATACGGATAAAAGCGCGCGTATCCAAGTTCGACCGACGTCAGGCCGGTGAGCATGGCGAATTCGCTGCGCATCGTATTCGCGCCCCAGGCCGGCACGGACAATTCGCCTTGCTCGAACGACTCGCGTTTTGCGCGATCGAAGTGCGCATAGGGCTCGCCAGACACGCATTCGCCGAGTCGGCGGGCGTCGAAATACGACTCGCTTTGAATGACGATGACGTCCGGATGAACGTCTGGGCGCCCGACCGAAAACGGGCTGTTACCTTCGGCGCGAGTGAACGCGCGCCGTTGCGCACTGCTCAATCCGTTGATCAAATAGGCAACGGACGCCGAGAAAAAACCGAATCGGCGCTGGTCCGAAAAGGGTTGCAGCGTGAGCGGCAAGCGACGAGAAAGCGCGATGCACACTGGTAGACAAATCAATGCGACGACGGCCTCAGCCCATCTTTGCCTCAGCGCCACGGGACGTTCGGCAATGAACGCCCCCGCCGCTGCCCCTATTCCGACGAGCACGATGATGAGCTTGCCGAACCCAAGAAACGGCAAATACAGGCGAGGATGCGAGAAGACCTGGCTAAAAAGGCTCAGGTCGCTGAAGACCAGCGGTTCGCGCAGCGACGCGTATTTGGCGTTGCCGACGACCGCGAGCAAGCCAATCAACACGAACGCGACGCCCATCGAAAATAACGGCCGTCCCGTCAGTGCGACGCAACCTGCCGTCACGGCAGCGAGCGCCGCCAGATGCAGCATCAGCGCGACAGGCGGCCTACGGAGCGACGATCTTGTGACAGAGATCGCTTCAACGGCGAAGGAGCATGCGACCATGGCGGCCGCGATCGTAATACCGTGCGGCACTTCACATATTCCGACGAGGGATCTGAAACAGGAGACCCAGGATTGCGTCACCGACAGCCGCTGGCAACAGGCGTAGTAACTTGAGGCCGAGAGTCAAACCGAAAGGGAAAGCGATTTCCACGCGGCGGCGAGTCAGGCGCTTCTTGATAAACAAGGCGGCCTTTTCGGCGCTCCATATGAAGGGCTTGTTGCCAGGAAAAACGTCGCTCATGCCAGTTCGCACGAAGCCGGGCATCACGACTGAAATTCCAATATGGTCGCGTGCGAGAACCGGACGCACGGAATCGCAGTACGCGACGAGCGCGGCCTTGCTCACGCAATAGGCCGGCGAGATTGCCATCCCCCTCAATCCGGCGAGCGAACTGACAATCGCGATCTGGCCGCGCCGCCGATTCCGCATGCGCTCGATGGAAGGCAGCACTGCGTGCAAAGCACCGTAGAGATTGGTATCGACGACTTCGGCAGTCCGACTAACGCCTTCCCAGTCGTCAGACGAGCGGAGTGTGCTGGCGACGCCGGCATTGGCAATCAGCAAGTCGATTGGATGTCGCGAGTCGAAATCGAAGATCCACGCCTGAAGCGCCCCTGCATCACGGACGTCCACGCTGCCAACCACGACCTCGGCGCCGCGCGCGCGACACGCCTCGGCAACATCCTCGAGACGTTCAGCGTTTCTTCCGATTAACCCTAGCGTGATACCGGGCGCGCAATAGCTTAAGGCCAGCGCACGCCCGAGTCCGGCACTACCGCCAGTGATAACGACTACACGCGGCACACTGGTTCTCACTCTCCCCCCGATCTCATGCAATATTGTTTTGCCACGGTCTGTGAATGGATTTATTTGCTTCTTTGCCGTGGTCGCACGGACTAAAACGCGCAGACCTTCATTGAAAAACATGCAAGGCCGGACAACCACTGTCTCCGCTAACGTCGATTTGAGCCAATCAAAACTTTGAAGTCGGAACGTTCGCTCTTGCAGCGCCGATCCTTTCACCGTCCTCTAGCGACGACACGGGAACATTCAATCCAGCGCAACACGGATAGTGCCGAGCGAAGAGACGTACTGAAAGAGACGAAATGGCAAGCTTGTAAGCGCCGGCAGAATATTAGCGCAGGAAGATTCTTTCGTACCATTACAGTTGACGAATATTTCTGTAAGAGTCGCGTCTTCACAACAGACGGAAAATTTCCACTTGTTACGATCCCAATCCATCGCCGCCCTCGCGTGAGCGGTAAAAAATTTCTTCTTGCCTGCGTCGCAAATATCTGCATCTTCAACTGTCCAGCTTTGCCGGTAGCCATTGGCAGGCTTTTCCACTGAAGATCAATGCAGTAGTTCGCAAAATGCAAATATTATTTTTCAAAATGGCACCTGACTTTCCGCAAAAAAGCCAGTACCGCAAACGTTTGGTCGTGCTCAAATGAAGCGAAAATAGTTCAATTGGGACAATTGTTAAAATAGGTTGGCGGCCTCAAATCTGAAGCGCAACACCTGTTTCGATCCGATTCATTCGCGATGCAACGCATTTCATGATTGGCCCAGCGGCACCCTTGTCGCAGCTCACATCGCTCACCGTAACGCTGGCATTCGCAACTGCGCGACCTACCGCGACCGGCTATCGTGTTGAACGACAACACCAGCGCGTCCGCCACGCTCGCCGCCCTCTCGGTGGTTGATCGCCTCTCTCGCACTATTTGCAGAGGACGTCGATCGTTTGCGCCAGCGCGATCGATTCGGCTTACCTCGAGGCCGGTTTCCACTCGTGGAGCGACGATCTGCGTATCCGATCCCACGAGCGTTATCTTGATGATCATCCAGTGCTTATTGGCGCCGGAGTAACTGGGAGGTGCCCGTGCCGATGTTCGCGCTTGACCTCGACTGAGTTTCCCGCGTGGACTCCATCGGCGAGTTGGCCCCTGGAGGCGCAGGCGCGAATACAATTAAACTACAGCGTTAGCCCCAGTTGTCGTTGGTTTCGTTCTGCGCGTGCGCGTCAAGACATGGCAAGACGAGGTCGCGATCAAATGCACTTCACGCAGAGAAGAGCTACAGGAATGCGATCGAGACACGCCGGCGTGGCGGCTTTCGTTGGGTGCCCACAGTTGCATGTGCGCACGAATCGACATGCAAACTCAAAGCCGTCCCGCTTTCGGCACGAATTTCTTTCTCAACAATACATATAGAACCCGCACCTAAAATAGCGAAACAGGTCCTCTGTAACCATGCGTGGCCATGGCGATCAGCATCGCGGACAGCGCCGGCAGCAACAGATCTAGTACTTTGTAGGCGTCCCAGTGCCATGGGAGCCAGCCAATCGCCCAGGTATAAGCGTGCGACTCGAAAGCAAGCAATTCTTCCTTGTCCAAGGTTTCGAGTTCACACTCGAGTTTTTTGCGCGACCAATACCAGACGATTACGGCAAGGGCTCCAATTCGGAAGTCGAACAGTAGCCCAACCGGTATCTGCACCAGCAACCCTTCCAGACAGTGAGACAGGGACATGCGCCACCTTGCCGCCGCGAACCAGTCAAGTAGAGACGTCATTGGAATATCCTCCTTGTTCCAACATGCCAATGTTTCAAATTGAATTGGCTTCATCTTAACTGCACGTTGAGTTTCCGGGTTATGCGGTATTCCGATGCTATCGCGTGCCAACTGCCGTCATGCCCCCCCCCCGCGCCGATAGCCCGTGGACGTTATGCCGCGCCAAGGTCGCGGATCAGATCGATCATGTCTTTTCCGACCGTCGAGTCGGCATGCGGTCGCAACGGGTACCCCGGCCTCCGGAGATACCACCAGTTGGAAGCGAAAGGTCCGCCTTCGGCCAGCCAGGTATTACCCTCCGCTGTAGGGTGTGGCACTCCCTCATCCGGGCGCGAGACGGACTTGAAGCGTCCTGAACAACGCGCTACTCAGGGCACACTACGGTATTTGCCGAGTTCTCGCCCCGGCTCGAAGCCCCTTCCCTTTCAGGCATGAGGTGAGATCTCCCAGGTAAAAGCGCACTCCTTCATCGCACAATCAACGCATCTACGCCATTTCGCCTTGCTCACTAAAGCTCCGCGATTTCGTACTTGCTCGCTCCGCTGGACAACGCCTTCCATACGGTTTTTACTCATCGTCTCGCGATTCACGCTCCACGTCGGGTCTCGTCACTCGGTCACCCTCCTGCGGTTGCGCTTCGCTTCGTCCGCCGTGACCAGCGTATGGCGAGACTTGCACCAGCAGGAATGCGCCGATTCCAGGCGTACATGACAAAAGCCCCGCAAGAACTTTCATTCTTACGGGGCTTCTCTTTTGACGCTAAAGCGTTATCCGCTTACCGCGACATCATATTCATGCTGACGTTATGCAACACCCACAACGTCCCGCCAACCACGATAACAGCGGTCAGCACGGTGAACGCAAACGCCATCACATTCCAGCGCTGCGACGACGACGTGTTCATGTGAAGGAAGAACACCAGATGTACGAGGATCTGCACGAACGCGAGACCCGCGATCGCGAGCAACGCGCTCTGGCCCGTCAACGTGCCGGTCATCACGATCGCGAAGGCCGCGACGGTCAGAATGACGGAGAGCACGAAGCCCGCCGTATAGCTGCCGAAGCTGCCGTGACCGCCTTCCGAGTGTGCGCCATGGGCGCTATGACTATGGTCCATTTAGATCACGCTCGCAAGATAGACAAAGGTGAAAACGCCGATCCACACGACGTCGAGGAAGTGCCAGAAAAGGCTCAGGCACGTCAGACGGATCATGTCGCGTTCGGTCAGGTCGCGATGACGCATCACCTGCAGCGCCAGCACGACCATCCAGATCAGGCCGAACGTCACGTGCAGGCCGTGCGTGCCGACCAGCGTGAAGAACGACGACAGGAACGCGCTGCGGCTCGGACCCGCGCCTTCGGCGATCAGGTGCGAGAACTCGCGCATTTCCAGCACGAGGAACGCGAGGCCCAGCAGGAACGTCACGCCGAGCCAGCCGAGCAGCACGCCCTTGCGGTTCTTGTGCGCGCCGAGCATCGCGAAGCCGTACGTGATACTCGAGAGCAGCAGCATCGTCGTTTCAAGTGCGACGCCCGGAATCTCGAACAGGTCCTTGCCGCTCGGACCGCCCGCGAACTGGTGGCTCATCACCGCGAACACCGCGAACAGCGCCGCGAAGATGATGCAGTCGGTCATCAGGTACAGCCAGAAACCGAACACCGAGTGCGACGGCACATGGTCCGGCGCGAGTTGCGGCTCAACCGCAATTGTCTTCTGTAACATCAGTCCACCTCCAGCGCGACCTGCTTGCCGGCGCTTGCGCCGACACCGGCCACGGCACCAGCACCGCCGTTGCGATTCTCTTCAATCAGCGCAACAGTGTCGGCAGGAATGTAATAGCCGTCGTTGTCCATGAAGCTGTAGATGATCACGGTGGCGATCGCGCCGACCGCGCCAACGATCGCAAGCCACCAGATGTGCCACACACCGGCAAAACCGAGCACCAGCGAGAACAGACCCACCAACAGACCCGCGGACGTATTCGACGGCATGTGAATGTCGCGATACGCCGGCACTTTCACACCGCCCTTGCGCGACTTCATTTCGGTGAACGCGTCGAGCGAGCGGACGTCCGGGATATGCGCGAAGTTATAAGCCGGCGGCGGCGAACTCGTCGCCCATTCCAGCGTACGAGCATCCCACGGATCGCCCGTGAGGTCGCGGTTTTCCTTCAGATTGCGATCGCGGATGCTGACGACCAGTTGCAGCAGTTGGCAAGCGATGCCGATCGCGATCAGCACCGCGCCGAACGCGGCGGCGATCAGCCACGGATGCCAGGTCGGGTTGTCGTAGTGGTTCAGACGACGCGTCATGCCCATGAAGCCGAGCACGTACAGCGGCGTGAACGCAACCCAGAAGCCGATCTGCCAGAACCAGAACGCGGCCTTGCCGAGCTTCTCGTTCAGCTTGAAGCCGAACGCCTTCGGGAACCAGTAGTTGAAGCCGGCCAGATAGCCGAACAGCACGCCACCGATAATTACGTTATGGAAGTGAGCGATCAGGAACAGGCTGTTGTGCAGCATGAAGTCCGCGCCCGGAATCGCCAGCATCACACCGGTCATACCGCCGATCGTGAAAGTGATGATGAAGCCGATCGTCCACAGAACCGGCGTCGTGAATTTCAGACGGCCCTTGTAGATCGTAAACAGCCAGTTGAACACTTTGACGCCGGTCGGAATCGAAATCACCATCGTCGCGATGCCGAAGAACGCGTTCACGTCCGCGCCCGAACCCATCGTGAAGAAGTGGTGCAGCCACACGAGGAACGACAGCACCATGATCGCGCAGGTCGCCCATACCATCGTCTTGTAGCCGAACAGCGGCTTTTTAGCGAAGGTCGCGACGACTTCCGAGAAGATACCGAACGCCGGCAGGATCAGGATGTACACCTCGGGGTGACCCCATGCCCAGATCAGGTTCAGGTACAGCATCGCGTTGCCGCCGGCATCGTTCGTGAAGAAGTGCATGCCGAGGTAGCGGTCGAGACCGAGCAGCGCGAGCGTGACGGTCAGGATAGGGAACGACGCCATGATCAGCACGTTCGCGCACAACGAGGTCCACGTGAACACCGGCACCTTCATCCACGACATGCCCGGAGCGCGCATCTTCACGATCGTCACGAAGAAGTTCACACCGGTCAGCAACGTGCCGATACCAGAGATCTGCAGGCTCCACAGGTAATAGTCGACGCCTACGCCAGGGCTGAACTGCAATTCCGACAACGGCGGATAAGCGAGCCAGCCCGTCTGTGCGAATTCACCGATCACCAGCGAGATGTTGATCAGGATCGCGCTGACTGCCGTCATCCAGAAGCTCAGCGAGTTGATGAACGGGAACGCGACGTCGCGCGCACCGATCTGCAGCGGCACGACGATGTTCATCAAACCGATCATGAACGCCATCGCCATGAAGAAGATCATGATGACGCCGTGCGCGGTGAAGACCTGATCGTAGTGATGCGGTGGCAAAAAGCCCGGGCTCAAGTACGACAGCGCCAACTGCATACGCATCATGATCGCGTCGGCGAAGCCGCGCAGCAGCATGATGAGCGCAACGACGATGTACATGACACCGATCTTCTTATGGTCGACGGACGTCAGCCATTCGCTCCACAGGTAGCGCCATTTGCCGAAATACGTGATTCCGCCTAGCACCGCCAGCGCCGCGAGTACCATACCGGCGCCCGCCGTAACGATGATGGGCTCGTGATACGGAATCGCATCGAGAGTTAGTTTTCCGAACATGAGTTACCCCTTAGGCGCACAGTTGGCGTCTTTCATGTTGTCGATGACGTTGCCGTTGTTGTAGCGGGCAATGATGTTGTTGAAGAGCTTCGGATCGACGGTCGAGAAGTACCGCACCGGGTCCTTTTCGCTCGGCTCGGACACCGCGTGATAGCGGTCCATGTCGAGGCGGTTCGACGAAGCGCGGACCTTCGCAACCCAGGCATTGAAGTCTTCAGGCGACGTCGCGAGCGTACGGAACTTCATGTCCGAGAAGCCCTTGCCGCTGAAGTTTGCCGAGGTGCCCGCGTAGTCGCCGGCGTGATCGGCGATCAGGTGCAGGCGCGTCTGCATGCCCGCCATCGCGTAGATCTGGCCGCCCAGCTGCGGGATGAAAAACGAGTTCATCACCGTGTCCGACGTGATCCGGAAGTTCACCGGCGTGCCGACCGGGATCGCGAGCTGGTTCACCGACGCGATGCCGAGGTCCGGATAAATGAACAGCCACTTCCAGTCGAGCGCGACGACTTCGACGTTGATCGGTTTGACCTGCGACTCGAGCGGACGATACGGATCGAGCTCATGCGTGCTCTTCCACGTCAACACGGCGAGAAACAAAACGATCAGCGCCGGAATGGTCCAGACGGCGACTTCGATCGCGGTGGAATGCGTCCAACCCGGACGGTATTCGGCGTTGCTGTTCGATGCGCGGTAACGCCACGCGAAAAACAGTGTCATCAGAATCACCGGCACCACGACGATCAGCATGGCCCACACCGAAGTCGCGATCAGATCACGCTCCGCGAGTCCCACACTCCCCTTCGGATTCAGAATATCGAGGTTGCTGCAACCCGAAAGCAGCAACATGAGGCTGGCGGAAATGAAACTTGCCGGCCTTCTCAGCGTCCGTCCTTTCATATCCACTGCCTCGTTTTTTTGACTTCAACGAACGTCATTCGACGGCTCTCCATTAATAAGCGCTCGCATAATAGGGGGGCATCGGATGCTAATAAACACTCGATTTAGCAACGAACTATTGCGTCGCGACGCAGTGCGACACGTTGCCGCATTTCCCCGCGCACCCTATTCACCAGCGTCGTTTGCGACGCTTCGAAACGAAGCGTCGAAAAGCTGACGCATCGCAAAAGTCCCCTGAAATAAGCGCTAAAAATCGCTGGACGCGCAGCGGTTTTCGACGTACTGCAACACGCATGCATTCACAAAGGGATTGATAACGACGCGCAAAAGCGCAAGAGCGTCGCCGCATCCTGACGCGCGGATGCGACAACGACTCTTGCGCTCTGTTCTTTTAACCCGGAGTCTGCGTGGCGATGGGAGCCGGTCCGGGCGCCGCTGCCTGCAGCGCCGGTCCGGGCGCCGCTGCCTGCAGATGCTCGCCGCCCTCCGTCGGCACGGAGTCCGAAGGCAGCGCCGAGCGTTCCGATTGCGCGAGCAGCGTGCCGACCGACGGATCGATCGCATCGGTGAACGGCTTCGGGTCGAGACCGATCGCGAGCACCAGCAGCGCCAACGCACCGAGCAGCGCGAACTCGCGCTTGCCGAGGTCCTTCAGCTTCGCCACGCGCGCGTTGGCGATCGCACCGAAGATCACGCGCTTGTACATCCACAGCGTGTAGGCCGTGCTCAGAATCAGGGTGGTCGCGGCGATCGCACCGATCCAGAAGTTGAAGCGGATCGCGCCCATCAGCACCATGAATTCGCCGACGAAACCCGACGTGCCCGGCAGACCGATGTTGGCCATCGAGAACAGCATCACGAAAGCGGCAAAGCGCGGCATCGTGTTGGCGACGCCGCCGTATTCGGCGATCGACGCGGATTTCGTGCGGTCGTAGAGCATGCCGGTGCACAACAGCATCGCGCCGGACACCACGCCGTACGAGATCATCTGCACGATTGCGCCGGACTGGCCGAAGCGGTTGAAAACGAACAGACCGAGCGTGACGAGGCCCATATGCGCGACCGTCGAATACGCGAGCAGGCGGCGCATGTCGGTCTGCACGAGTGCGAGCAGGCTCGAATAGATCACCGCGACGAGCGACAGCGTGATCATCATCGGCGCGAAGAAATGGCTCGCTTGCGGCGCGATCGGCAGCGCGAAACGCAGCAGACCGTAACCGCCGATCTTGAGCATGCCGATCATCACCGCGGCGCCCGTCGGGCCGTCGAGGTGCACGTCGGGCAGCCACGTGTGCAGCGGCCACATCGGCACCTTCACGCCGAACGCGGCAAGAAAGCCAAGGAAGATCAGCGCCTGCGGCACCATGTCAAGGTGCGCTTCGCGCCACACGGCGAGGTCGAAGCTGTGCGTCTGGCTATACAGGTAGAGCAGCGACATCAGCATCATCAGCGAGCCGAGCAACGACACGAAGAAGAACTTCACCGCCGCATACGTGCGGTTCTTGTGACCGTAGGTGCCGATCAGCAGATACAGCGGGATCAGCGTCGCCTCGAACGCAATGAAGAACATCATGCCGTCGAGCGACGTGAACACACCCTGCATGAAGCCCGACAGCATCAGGAACGCGCCGAAGTACTGGGCGGTGCGCTGCGTGATCGACTCCCACGATGCGATCACGATGATGATCGTCGTCAGCGCGGTCAGCGCGACGAGCCACAGCGAAATCCCGTCGATTCCCACATGCCATGCGATATCGAACGTCGGCGACCAGCGGACGTTCTCGACGAACTGCATCGAGGTCACGTCGTTACGGAAACTCGTCACGAGCGGGATCACCGGCAAGAAACCCGCCACCGCGCCGATCAGCGCGAGCCAGCGCGTGCGATTACGCGCCGCGTCCGACCCGGCGCGCAGAACCACGAACCCGGCGACGATGGGGATCCAGATGAGAAGACTTAGGAGAGGCAATGGCATGTGCTCTGTCAAAACTTGAAGTACAAAACGCCGCGTCAACGCCCCCTGAAACAAGCAGACATTGAAATGGAAATGTAAGTTGGAGTTCGCTGAAATTGACGCGTGGAGCGGTTTCCCGCTACACGTTTACCCGCAGCCGACTGACCAAGGGTGGGAGATTACCAAGATAAGAATAATTTTGCATCGCAACAGCCGCGAAATCCGCGCCACAATACATTGTTGCGACGTGGGCGCTTGCAAAATGCATCGAAATGTGCACTTGCACATTGTTACAAAGACGTCGTTAGGCCTTGGCGGTTTGGCAGCAAAAGCTGGCAATTAGCCGGAGGTTGGCCGCTGTTAGGCATTCGCTGTTTATGGGGCTGGTTTGACTGGAACGGATCATGCTGTCGAGTACTTTTTGACGGCAGCGGACGAGCGGCAACCAAACAAAAATTTGCCTCGTCGGCGATAAAAAAATTTTTGTGCGAGCGGTCTAAACCGACCGGCGAGGAGGTCGCTAGCGGTGCCGCGCGCCTCGATCAAGGTGCGCTGAAAATGTTCCACTCCAGGCGTACGAATCTTCCGTTTTCCTTACACAGACCAGCGCCGCGCCATGGTAACTGCTGCAGAAACTCGCGCGGCGAGGCACACTCAATTCGCGCAGCGGGCTCCCCTCGCCCGACTCCCTTTCCGGACCTCCTCGCATGGCGCTTCGTGACGACGTCGTACCAGCACTCGAATGCTGCGGCCTCAGCAAGCGGTACGGCACCGGCCGCATCGTGCTCGCGCAGCTCGACTTCACACTCGCTGCGGGCGAGTTCGTCGCGATCATGGGCGACTCGGGCGTCGGCAAGTCGACATTGCTCAACCTGATCGCCGGGCTCGACCGCGCCGATAGCGGCAGCGTGCTAATCGACGGACGCCCGGTCGAACAACTCGACGACAATGCCGCGACGCGACTGCGGCGCCAGAAGCTCGGCTTCGTGTTCCAGGCGTTTCACGTGCTGCCGCATCTGACGCTCGCGCAGAACGTCGCGCTGCCGCTGCTGCTCAATGATCTACCGACGGCCGCCGCGCTCGACATGCTCGCGGCGGTCGGCCTTGGCGGACGCGGCGACGACTTTCCGCGCGATCTCTCCGGCGGCGAGTTGCAGCGTGTAGCCATTGCTCGCGCACTCGTGCATCGTCCGACGCTGCTTCTCGCCGACGAACCGACCGGCAACCTCGACCCTGCCACCGCGCGCGACGTGCTCGGCCTGTTCCGCGCGCAAAGCAAGGCGACCGGCGCGGCGACGATCATGGTCACGCATTCGGAGGCCGCGGCCGCCGTGGCCGACCGCGTGTTGATCCTGAGCGAGGGCGACTTGCATGGCGCGCGCGATAAGGCCGCGAACGTCGCGCACGCCGCGGCCCGCTCGACCCACGATGGCCGTTGACCTTCGTCCACTGCCGCGCGCGCCGGGATATCGTGTTCTCGCGCGCTGGCTGATGGTCGCGGAATGGCGCAGTCATCGCGGACGCGCACTCGTCGCCATCGCGACGATCGCGCTAGGCGTCGCGCTCGGCTACGCGGTGCAATTGATCAACAGCGCCGCCTTCAACGAATTCTCGGCGGCCGCGCGCAGTCTGTCAGGCGAAGCGGATCTGCAGGTGCGCGGCGCGCAGCCTTTCGTCGACGAGTCCCTCTATCCGCGACTCGCCAACGAACCGGGCGTGGTGCTGGCGAGTCCCGTGCTCGCGCTCGACGTCGCGGTGCCGGGCCGCACCGGTGCACTGCCCGTTCTCGGCATCGACGTCTTCAAGGCGAGGTCGATCACGCCCGATCTGATCGGCGTGCCCTCGCCTGATCGCCCGTTCGACACGCTCGCCTCCGATGCGATATTTCTGTCGACGGCCGCGCAGCAATGGCTCAACGTCAAGACCGGCGACGACGTCACGCTACGCCGCGGTACGTCGGATCTGCATTTGCGCGTCGCGGGTGGGCTCGTGCGCACGCGGCCGGGTCAACGGCTCGCGGTGATGGACATCGCCGCCGCGCAATGGCGATTCGGCAAGGTGGGCAAGCTGACGCGCGTTGACGTGCAACTCGCACGCGGCGTCGATCGGCAACGCTTCAAACGCGATCTGCAACAGCAGCTCGGCAGCACATGGGTAGTCGCCGAGACGCGCGACACTGAGAGCCGCACCGATCGCCTGTCGCGTGCTTACCGGATCAACATGAACGTGCTCGCGCTGGTCGCGCTGTTCACGGGCGCGTTCCTCGTGTTTTCGACTCAGGCACTCGGTGTCGTGCGACGCCGATCGCAATTCGCGATGCTGCGCGTGCTCGGGCTCACGCGAGCTCAGCTATTGCGGCAGATCCTGCTTGAAGGCGCGCTGCTCGGGTTGCTCGGCTCGGTGTGTGGACTTGCGCTCGGCTACGCGATGGCCAGCGGTGCGCTGCGCTTCTTCGGCAGCGATCTCGGCGGCGGCTATTTTCCGGGCGTGCAACCGCGAGTCGGTTTCGAGCCGCTCGCGAGCGCGGTGTTTCTCGCGCTCGGGGTCGCGGTGTCGGTGTTGGGCAGCGTAGCGCCCGCCATCGACGCGGCGCGCGCACGGCCTGCCCCGGCGCTCAAGGCCGGTGCCGAGGAAAGCGCATTGGCGCGGCTCGCCACGCCGTGGCCGGCGTTCGGCTGTTTGCTGGCGGCCGCCGCGCTGACGCGCGTGCCGCCGTGGTTCGATGCGCCGATCGCCGGTTATCTGGCGGTCGCGTTGCTGCTCGTCGGCGGCATTGCGCTAATGCCGCGCGTGACCGCGCTGATATTCGGCGCGGCAGGCCGCGCGCGCGGCACGCGACGCCGCGCGGGCGCGACGGGCACGCTCGCGATTGCGCGTCTCGCGAATGCGCCGGGGCAGGCGTCGATCGCGATGGGCGGCGTGCTGTCGAGCTTCGCGCTGATCGTCGCGATGGCGATCATGGTGGCCAGCTTCCGCGTGTCTGTCGACGACTGGATCACGCATCTGCTGTCCGCCGATCTGTATGTGCGCGTAGCGTCGGGCGGCAACAGCGGCGACAGTGGCGGCTTGCGGCCCGACGAACAGACGCGCATCGCGAGGGTGCCCGGCATCGGCAACGCCGCGTTCGCGCGCATCACACATCTGACGCTCGATCCCGCGCGCCCGGACGTCGCGCTGCTCGCCCGCGAAATCGACGCGACCGATCCGGGCGCGACTCTGCAGATGACCGGCGCGGTGCTGCCGCCGTCAGCGCTTCACGCCGGCGACATACCTATTTGGGTTTCCGAAGCAATGATCGACCTGTATGGGTATGAGCTAGGTCAACGTGTGCGGTTGTCGCTCGGCGAGCATGGCCAGACGTTCGTCGTAGCCGGCGTCTGGCGCGACTACGCGCGGCAGAGCGGCGCGATCCAGATACGGCTTGCCGATTATCGGCGGCTGACCGGCGACTCCACCGCAACCGATGTTGCCGTGACCGTCGAGCCGGGCGTGAGTGTCGAACGCGTCGTCGCAAGTTTGAAGGCGCTGCCGTTCGGCGCTTCGCTCGAGGTGTCGCAACCGGGCGAGATCCGTGCGCGCACGCTGGTGATCTTTGATCGCAGTTTCGCGGTCACGTATCTGCTCGAGGCGGTGGCGATCGTGATCGGATTGTTCGGCGTCGCAGCGACGTTTTCCGCGCAGACGCTCGCGCGCGCCCGTGAGTTCGGGATGTTGCGCCACGTCGGGGTGACGCGCGCGCAGATTCTCGCGATCCTCGCTTCGGAGGGCGGTCTGCTCACCGCATGCGGCATTGCGCTCGGTTTCGCGCTTGGTTTCGCGATCAGCCTGATTCTCGTGTTCGTCGTCAATCCACAGTCGTTTCACTGGAGCATGTCGCTGCATGTACCGTGGTTAGCGCTTGGCACAGTCGCGTTGGTAATGCTGGTGCTATCGTGTACGACGGCGGTGGTCGCGGGACGCGGCGCGGTGTCGGTGGATGCAGTGCGCGCGGTGAAGGAGGACTGGTGATGCCAGCTTCGCGGCGTGCGTGGAAAATGCGGTTGATCTGGGATAGCGCGGCCATCCGCGAGGTTTGCTCTGCGCTTGATGGCTGCGCGACGTGCATCGCGCGCCGACACGGCGGGTCACCTCCGCGGCGCCTTCAGCTTTTTTTCCGAGGGCTACTTTGGATTGGCATAGTCGCTGTGTCGCCCTCTTTCGCCGCTAGTAGCGACTCCACTGGATCCACCCCGGTCGCCTTCGCGGCAGTCACGCCAGACCATCCGATCTCGTTTCCGCGGGACAGCGGTGCTCATCCAGCTTTCCGCACCGAATGGTGGTACGCGACAGGCTGGCTCACGACGCCCGAGAACCGACCGCTCGGATTCCAGATCACGTTCTTCCGTTCGGCGACTGGTCACGATGCCGCCGATCCAAGCGATTTCGCCCCGTCGCAACTGATCATCGCGCACGCTGCGCTGAGCGATCCGGCAATCGGACACCTCGTTCACGATCAACGCATCGCTCGGCAGGGTCTCGGGCTCGCCTACGCGAAGACCGCCAACACCGACCTCAAACTCGACGCCTGGAAAATGATTCGCGCTGCGGACGGCCACTACGACGTCACCGCCGATGCAAGCGGATTCTCGCTACACCTCCAACTCACGCCAACTCAGCCTCCGCTGATTCAGGGCGAGCGCGGCTACTCGCGTAAAGGACCGCGGCCCGAACAGGCGAGCTATTACTACAGCGAACCGCAACTCCGCGTGACGGGCACCGTGGTGCGCCCAGCCGGAGGTGGAAACGACACGACGCGCGATGCAGCAGTGACGGGGACCGCATGGCTCGATCACGAGTGGTCGAGCACGTTGCTCGACCCCAATGCGGTCGGATGGGATTGGCTCGGCGCCAATTTGACGGACGGCTCGGCGCTAATGGCATTCAAGATTCGCAGCCGCGATGGACATGCAATATGGGCCCACGCGACGCTTCGCAGACCCGATGGTCAGGTAACGAATTTCGACCCCGGTGAAGTCGACTTCACGCCGCGTCGCATGTGGCGCTCGCCGCACACGAATACTTCGTATCCGGTCTCGATGACGGTTAGAGCGGGAACGCTGACATGGCAACTCGATCCGCTGATGGACGATCAGGAACTCGACTCACGACAGTCAACCGGTGCCGTGTATTGGGAAGGCGCGGTACGGGTGAGTCAACAGAATGCGGATGTAGGGCGAGCCTATCTGGAACTGACGGGTTACGCGGATGCGTCGCGGATCGGAAAGTAGTGAAGCGCGCAAAGTCGGCCGCGTAAACGCAAAAACCCCACCGCGGCGGGTGGGGTTTCTGACTGGAGGGGAGCCTGACGATTACCTACTTTCACACGGGCAATCCGCACTATCATCGGCGTGGAGTCGTTTCACGGTCCTGTTCGGGATGGGAAGGGGTGGGGCCGACTCGCTATGGTCATCAGGCATGACGGGTTGCTGCGTCGCAGGGTTGGAGTCAACCGGTTGCGCCACAGCCAATCGGGAAGAAGCGTAAAGGATTC
Source organism: Paraburkholderia sp. MM5384-R2 (assembly GCF_014201025.1). Lineage (NCBI taxonomy): Bacteria > Pseudomonadati > Pseudomonadota > Betaproteobacteria > Burkholderiales > Burkholderiaceae > Paraburkholderia > Paraburkholderia sp. MM5384-R2. Next base: position 229 of record NZ_JACHDI010000005.1, on the reverse strand, counting down.
GTGGGTGAAGCGGTGCGGGTTGTGTTGTTTCTGGCACAACACTGAATCCCAACCGTGCGTTTCTGTGAACTCCCGCGGGGAGGTCACACAAATCCCCTTCGGGGATCGGACCCGCGTAAGTGCTGAAGCACTACCGCGGGTCGAGACACACCTGTTATAGGATCAAGCCTTACGGGCAATTAGTATCAGTTAGCTCAGTACATTACTGTACGTGCACACCTGACCTATC